>CABSJA010000018.1 GCA_902477915.1 uncultured Veillonella sp. | reverse complement strand
CTAACCCAGACCATGTTAAACAACAATTGTCTGAACATGGCCTTTTACCAGAAGAGTGGGGCGGTGATGTAATCATGGTTCCAGTATCTGCTAAACAAAAACAAGGTATTGACGACTTGCTCGAAAATATCTTGCTTGTAGCAGAAGTTATGGAATTGAAAGCTAATCCTAACCGTAAAGCGTACGGCGTAGTTATCGAGGCTCAACTTGATAAAGGTCGTGGTGCTGTATGTACAGTATTAGTACAAAAAGGCTCCCTTCGTGTAGGTGACACTGTACTTGCTGGTACTGCATACGGTAAAGTTCGTGCTATGACAAATGAACGTGGCGAAAAAGTAAAAGTAGCTCGTCCATCTATGCCAGTGGAAATCTTGGGCTTCTCTGAAGTGCCACAAGCTGGTGAAATCATCAATGGTATGGATGATAATGAAGCTCGTGCTATTGCAGAAAAACGTATTGCAAAACAACGTGTTCAAGAATTACAAGCAACTCATAAGGTTACATTGGATGATATCTTCAATCAAATTCAACAAGGTGAGTTAAAAGATCTTAACATCATCATTAAAGCAGACGTTCAAGGTTCTGTAGAAGCATTACGTCAATCCTTAGAAGGTATTAAAAATCCAGAAGTACGTATTGTTATCGTTCATGCTGCAGTAGGTGCTATCAACGAGTCTGATATTATGTTGGCTTCTGCATCTAATGCAATCGTTATGGGCTTCAACGTACGTCCAGATGCTAATGTACGTCGTGCTGCAGAAAATGAAAAAGTTGACCTTCGTACATATCGCGTAATCTATGATGCTATCAATGATGTTGAGTCTGCGATGCGTGGTATGTTAGCTCCTCAATTCAAAGAGGTTGTCGTTGGTCGTGCAGAGGTGCGTCAAGTTATCTCTACACCTAAGGCTATAGTTGCCGGTTCTTATGTAACAGAAGGTCGTATTACTAACGATTCTGAAGTTCGTTTGATCCGTGATGGTATTGTCGTATTTGAAGGTAAGGTTGACTCTTTACGTCGATTCAAAGACGAAGTTAAAGAAGTTAAAACATCCTTCGAATGTGGTATTTCCTTAGAAGGTTACCGCGACATCAAGGAAGGCGACGTAATCGAAGCGTACTTGATGGAAGAAATTGCACCTCAAATTTAGGAGGTTTATATGAGTGACGTTCGTGTCAGAAAATTACAAGAATTTATCAAACAAGAGGTAAGTCAAATGTTGATGCGCGGATTGAAAGATCCACGCATCGGCTTCACTACTATTACCGATGTTCATGTAACAGGTGATTTGCGTGAAGCTACGATTTATGTCTCCTTGTTTGGTTCCGATAAGGAAAAAGAAGATACACTTATCGCTTTAAAGCATGCAGCGGGTCATATTCGTACGGAACTTGGCAAAGTACTTAAATTGCGCCATATTCCTTCTATCACATTCGATAAGGATACGTCTTTAGACTATAGCATGCATATTGAATCCCTTTTGAATGAAATCAAAAAGGACGAAGAAAAAAATTAACACAAAGGATACAGAACATGAGTAAGATTACTATTAATCAATTACATATGGCTCTGTGTGAAGCTAATTCTATTATGCTAACCGTCCATGTTAGACCTGATGGTGATGCTATCGGGTCCATGGTGGCCTTTTACGAAGCCCTTGTAGGGCAAGGTAAAACTGTATATATGGTAGTGGATGATGTAGTTCCTGAGAAGTACTCATTCTTACGATATACGGACCACATCCATGATGTAGCGTATTTTAAAACAAACCCTGTTGATATTGATATGCTAATGGTATTGGATGCTAGCACGTATGAGCGAATTGGCAAAGTAGGTGCACTATGGAGTGCACCTATTTTTAATATAGACCACCATATTTCTAATACAGAATTTGCTGATCATCTATATTTGAAGCCTGACTTTGCTGCTACTGGTGAAATCGTTACCGATTTATGTACAAAATGGAATTGGCCTATCACCGAGTCTATGGGTACTGCTTTATATATGGCTATTGCTACTGACTGTGGTTTCTTTAAATTTAGCAATACAACTGCCAATACGTTAGAAATGGCTGCTAAATGTGTAGCAGCCGGTGCTAGACCTAATGTTATTTCTGAAACGATTGAGGCTGTGTCTGCAAGTCGTCTGGAATTAACAAAACAAGTTATGCAAACTATTGAGTTCTACAAGAATAATACAGTAGCTACCATCGAGTTGAATCGCGAGGCTATGAACATTCTCGGCGATGATACAGATGGCTTTGTGGATATTATTAGAAATGTAGATACTGTTGATATAGCTATTTTATTGAAAGCTGAAGCTGATGACAGAACACGGGTAAGCTTACGATCTAAAGGTACCGACGTGAATGCTATTGCTAGCAATTTTGGCGGTGGCGGTCATATTCGAGCTTCCGGTTGTACGATTAATCTACCATTACAAGAAGCGAAACAGGCTCTCATTGAGGTGATTAAATAATGGATGGCATTTTACCATTTTTAAAACCTCCTGGTATAACAAGCCATGATGCTGTTGCTATTTGTCGTCGCATTTTAAAAGAAAAGCGCATTGGTCATAGTGGTACTTTAGATCCTATGGCCTATGGTGTGTTACCCGTTTTTCTTGGTAAGGCTACGCGGCTTATTGAGTATACAGAGGGGTTTGATAAAACCTATGTGGCAGAATGTAAATTTGGTACTTTTACCGATACTGAAGATAGTTCTGGACAAGCTGTATTACCTGATAAAGATATGGTATTGCGAGACGGTGTTCGAGTGAATGAATCCATTCAAAGTTCAGAACTATCCAATGCTATGCTTAAACCTACTTTTGATGAATTAGTTAATACATTAAATACCTTTATTGGTATTCAAGATCAGAGACCATCAAAATATTCTGCTATTAAGATAAATGGTATACGTGCTTATGAATATGCTCGTAAAGGGATTCCTGTAGAATTACCATTACGTCAGATTCATATTAAACATATTGAGCTGATAGCGTATGGTTTTCCTTATTTTACAGTTCGTGTAACTTGTTCTGGAGGCACCTATATTCGTTCATTATTGCGTGATATCTGTGTTTCATTAGGTATACCAGGAAACATGACATCTTTGGCACGTACCCAAGTAGGACCATTTGATATTGATTCTGCTAAAATGGCTGAAGAGTTGATGCTTCATGGTGAAAACCTATTGTTACCAACGGATACAGCCGTTTCTCATCTTTCAAAAGTGATGGTAAATAGTGTACAATTAAAGATGATGGTGCAAGGTAAGGAATTGCCTATTGGTAACGAATTTTCTTATACTGAACCAGAACATTATTATAGAGCCTATGGTCCTCATGGATTTATAGGGATTATGAAACGAACTAACCACTCTTTGAAGGTGGAAAAAAATATTTTTATTGAAGGATAAGTATGAAGCAAATACATTCGTTTGATGAACTGCGTCAAATCAAAGATACAAAAGTATATGCCCTAGGTACCTTTGATGGTATTCATCGAGGTCATCAACGAGTTATACGCAAGGCCGTTGATGAGGCAATGGCAGTTAATGGTGTTAGTATAATCATTACCTTTGAACATCATCCACTAACTATACTACATCCAGAGCGAGTGCCTAAACGGGTCATTCAAGAAGAGATTATGGATTCCGTTCTTGAAGATTTGAATGTAGACTATATTTTACGGTTGCCTATGACTGAAGAGTTACTAAAAATGAGTGCTGACGATTTTTTGGGCGCTCTTTGTACAGATATGAATGTAGCTGCTATTGTAATTGGAGAAAACTTTACATTTGGTGCTAAAGGTCTTGGTAATCCAGATTATATGAAACAAGTATTAGCGGATAAAAATATACAAGTTTTAGTGCAGCCCTTATTGCCTTGTGATGGACTTAGTACTCCTATTTCAAGTACGGAGATTAGAAAGGCCATTCGCGAAGGGCGTTTAGAAGATGCTACTCATTGGCTTGGAAGACCATTCCAATTTAAAGGGACTGTAATTAAAGGTGATCAACGAGGACGCACATTAGGGTTCCCAACATTGAATTTGTTGCTTCCTAATGAAATGGCTACACCTCCAGATGGTGTATACGCTAATCGCGTGTGTATCGATGGTACTTGGTATGATGGGGTAGGTAATATTGGGGATAATCCTACATTTAAGAATCAGTACCATAGATGCGAAGTACATGTATTTAACTTTGACCAAGATATATATGGAAAAGAAGTAATTGTACAATTTATTTCCTATCTTAGAGGAGAAGTTAAATTTAATAACTTACAAGATCTTATTGATCAAATGAAGGTAGATGAAGAACAGGCTCTAGCTGTTTTAGCTAAAGCATAATAAGGGGGTTCTCATGGATATTAAAGAAGCTCGCAAACAAATAGATAGTATTGACTCCGTACTTGTTACAGAGTTTGAAAAACGTCTTACATTGATTAAAGAGATTGGTAAATATAAGGATGAACATCATTTACCACTCATTGATGAAGAACGTGATGAAAGTATTATTGCGTTGCATACTGAAAATTGCAAAGATAAAACATTAGCACCTTATATTGAAAATTATATAAAAACTGTTGTGTCTATGAGCAATGAGTTTTTAAAAGAGCATATGCATAAGCATATTTTCCTCATCGGCATGCCAGGTGCCGGTAAGACAACAGTTGGCAAAATGCTAGCTAAAGAATTAGGCAGAGACTTTTACGATCTAGATCAAACGATTCAAGATAAGGTTGGTAAATCTGTTCAAAAAATCTTTATTTATGACGGTAAAGATGCTTTTAGTGAATATGAATATAACACGATTAAGGAATTAATTCATAATAAACCATCTGTTATTGCTACTGGTGGTGGTACTGTTACTTATGATAAAACAGTTAAGCTAATGCGCAATAATGGTCTTGTTGTATTTGTTAATCGCGATGTAAATCATATCTTAGATGATTTGGATCTTGAAATTCGTCCACTTGTAAAAGAAAGTATTGAATATATCTTCAATGTATATGAAGAACGATACCCTTTATACGAAGAAGTGGCACATATCAAAATTGGTAATGAAGGTAGCATTACCGATGCGGTACAAGAAATTATTGAAGCTTTGCCTAATACGGAGAAATAATGGACGCCATACGAGGATTTGTATACCGAACTATATATGAGAATACACAACGTACGTATTGCGTGTTTGTCCTTAAGGATTATAATGAGGAATACATTACTTGTACTGGCAAGTTTGAATCTCCTAAAGAAGGAGAAGATATCGAAGTTCGAGGCCGTTATGTAGAACATGAAAAATATGGTCGTCAATTTGATGCTACTAGTGTAGAAAAACTTAAACCTGATAACATGGGGGCTGCTAAGACCTATTTATTAAATTTAGGTATTAAAGGTTTTGGTGAAAAGTCCGTAGAAAAGGTCCTTGAGTATTTTGGTATCCGTATTTTAGAAGTTTTACGGGAGGAACGTCCAGAAGAAATTAAGGATGTTCCTGGACTTCGTAAAAGTGTTAAGGACGAATTATTTAATACCTTACTTGGTGAAGGTATTTTATCCGATTTAAATCACTTTTTTGAAAGCCATCATATTTCTTCTAAATGGAGTCGTACCGTATACACCTATTATGGTGTTCAGTCTGTTGCTGTTATAGAGGATAATCCGTATACCTTGTTACGTGTGGCTCCAGACATGCTCTTTGGTACCGCTGATACGCTAGCAGAACACTTGGGGATTACAGGTAGTGATACGCGTCGTTTAGAAGCGGGATTAGAATGGATTCTACGCAGTTTGGATAATCAAGGGCATACGTGTTTGCCTGTGGATCAACTTATCGGTCGTTTAGACGATTTATTACAAACTGATGTAGATGATATTGCTAATTTTATTGAAAGCCTCTTGGAGCAAGGTGCTTTATATAGTACGTATTATGAAGATATCCTATATATTTACCCTCCAGAAATGTATGTGTCTGAAGTAGAGAGCGTTCATTATACAAAAGATTTCTTATTAGAGGCTGATCCAATTTCTCTAGATGTTCCTAGTTTTATAGAAAAGTTTGAAGCTGATAATCATATTACATTTGGAAATGCTCAAAAAGAGGCTATACAGCTATCCTTCTTTGAAAAGTTTTCCCTTATAACTGGTGGTCCTGGTACTGGTAAAACGACGATTATTAAGGCTTTAGTAAAAGGCTTCCAACTTGGTGGACTAGGGCGTATTATTCTTTGCGCTCCTACGGGACGTGCTGCTAAACGACTTACAGAGGCTACAGAATTTGAAGCGACTACGATTCATAGATTGCTAGTACCTGTTCAAGGCAGTGATTCCTATGACTTTACTAAGAATGAAGATGATCCATTAGATATAGATGTTATCATCATTGATGAAGCATCAATGCTCAATGTACGGTTATTCTATTCATTAATGGCGGCCATTCCAAAGGAAGCCCATGTCATTATCGTTGGTGACGTAGATCAACTACCACCTATTGGAGTAGGTTTTGTATTAAAAGATTTACTCGATAGTGATTGTGTTCCTTATACACGACTCAACCAGATTTATCGTCAAAGCTCTGGTAATACTATTGTTGAAAGTGCCTATGCTATTAACCGTGGTGAAATGCCGAATTTGGACAGCGTAAGTGAAGAGTTTTCTTTTATACCTGTTAAGTCTTATGACATGATGATGAAAGCCATCATTGATGTGTATAAACGAGAACAAGAGCATGTAGACGATGAATTAGACATTCAAATTATTTCTCCTATGCGTCGTGGTGAAGCAGGTAGTACTTTGATATCTCAATATGTACAACAAGCTGTTAATCCACCGGATAGCTTAAAAGGTGAAGCCCGTGTAAATGGCATTACTTATCGGGTCGGTGATAAGGTTATTCAAATTCTCAACGACTATGAGTTAGAGGTCTTTAATGGTGAAATTGGTGTCATTTACGCCATTACACGAAGCGATATTTGTATCCGATTTATCCATAAAGAGGTTCGTCTACCTATTGATGAAGCTCATATGATTATGCCTGCTTATGCTATTACAGTTCATAAGAGCCAAGGTAGCGAGTATGGTGTAGTTATCATTCCATTTGTACCACGTTATGGTGGTATGTTGCAGCGTAATTTGTTATATACAGCTGTTACAAGAGCAAAACGGAAGGTTATAATTGTGGGTACTACAAGCGCTATAGAACGTGCTGTACGTACTGTAAATGCAGATGAACGATATACATTGTTTAAAGAAAGACTACAAGGGAGATGTGATTCGTAATGAGTCTTTGGGATTTCCTATTTCCACCTGTATGTCCTCACTGTGGCGCCTCTGTAGCAACACAAGGAGATTGGTGTGAAACTTGTTTTAAAGATCTATTACATATTCGTCATGTGCCAAATAAATTTTTGCATTATGTAGATGATGTCTGTGTGCTGGCGGATTATCGTGGTGGACTAAAGTCTATGATATACGATGTAAAATTTAATGAAAAAAAGGAGCAGTCCAAGGGGGCTGCTCCTTTTTTAGCATCGTACAACTTTTACATGAATTACGATGAACCTAATATTATAAAGGGGAATTGTAAGACTATATATGATTATATAGTTCCTGTACCGTCTAGTGAGATGAAGAAGAAAAAGAGGGGGTATAATCAGGTCGATTTATTCTTTAAAAAATGGGCATACTCATTAGAGAAAATAGATAAGGGATATTTTGTATGGTTAGATTGTATATATAAGTTTGATACCTCTAATGATATGTGGTCCTTAACACATAAAGAACGACATCAAAATATAGAGAATGCTTTTGTGATCAAAGCAGAGTATAAAGATATTGAATTTTCCACAAAGCGTATTTTAATTGTAGATGACATTTATACTACAGGAGCAACAATCGAAGCCGTAGCTAAGGTTCTTAGGTCATATAATCCTAGTAGACTCGATGCTTTAACACTAGCCAGCGGAAGTTTTTAAATATTTACAAAAAAAGCGTTCACCGAATGGTGAACGCTTAATCATTATATTAGCCTAGCACATCGATAAATGCTTTTACTACATCTGGATCAAAGAGCGAACCAGACGCACTAAAGAGTTCTTCTTTTGCTTTAGCTTTTGTTTTTGCCCAAAATTCTGTAGAAGGATTGACTGTTGTATCATAATAATCTGCAACAGCAATGATTCTAGCTCCTAATGGGATGTTAGCACCACGTAAATGTTTAGGATAACCAGAGCCATCCCATTTTTCATGATGGTAACGAATATAAGGCAAGATTTGTTGGCAGCAAGGGTAGTTTTCGATCATATTGGCACCACTTGCAGCATGTTGCTTATACTTGGACATTTCTTGTTTGTTAAGATATGGAGATTTTTGAATTAATGCATTAGGTACCATTAATAATCCGACATCATGAAGTAATGCTGCATGGCGAATTTGTTCAATTTCATTTAATGGTAAACCCATTTTAGCAGCAATACTAACTGCATAGTTTGAAACTTGGATAGAATGAGTGTACAGATGATAGCTTTTCATTTGTATCATCTGCAAGAGCTGAGCGCTAATGGCTTCTAAACTGTCCTTCTCCAGTTCGTACAACCCAGATGGTTGCATTAATGATAACATAAACATAATAAACCCCTTTAACTAACATGTAGAACATATGGTACAACCCCTCGTACTTATGTTCATATCGTACAACTTTAGGCCGTTCTTATTTAATAGTATACAAATTATACACCATAAATAATATTTTGTGTATGATACGTATGTTCTATTATACATGTTGTATTCATATTTGGCATACTAAAAATAATTGACATTTTAGGAATGTACTAAATATAGTACCTAGAAAAACTAATTTTATAAATATTAAAATAATATGAAGAATATTTTAGGTTTTCTATGACAATTTTCTATACATACCAAAAAAGGGTTGCAAAATTTATTCTCATTTCAATGAGAACTGAACGATGCTATGTTCGGAAATATAATTTAATAGGTACGTCTTATTAATTTTAAGAATGTATATATAATTATAAATCTAGACATGTATACTGTTATTCTTTATAATACGTCTATACGGGTCTGTGGTTGAAAGTCGATGCCAGTCGCAGGCGAAACGATCCACATAAGCAACCCAAGGGGTTGTGAGCATGGTGCGGCTTAGGTGTAAGTCCTGCCGGTAAAACCGAGAGGGGTAGTAGTGGGGAGTCTCGGACTTATGAGCGAACCCTCCAGCAGGCGAGTGTGGGGGCAAAGACCAGGTCAGCCGTATGCGGGCACATGAGGCTTTTCTCATGTGCTTTTTTCTTTTTATACATCTGTATATTTAAAAATAGTGAAAATACCGATTCTTATGGGAAAGTTTTTATACATTGTTGTTATAAATATACAATCAGTGTATAAAAATAAAATATAAATATAGTGATTAATTGATATTCAGGATGATTCTATACAAAATTGTTGACATAATTATACTAAGTGGTATACTAGTGAAATAAAAATAGTTAGTTTAGTAAATGAGGATGATTCGATGTTAAATAGCAAGTTAAAAAAATTAATCATTGGTGGTTGTATGTTAGTAATGGCCGGTACTGTAATTGGCGGTTGTGGATCTTCTACACAAACAACTTCTAATAAACTCATTGTTGGTACTAATGCCACATTTGTACCATTTGAATTTAAAGATGAAAAAACTCAAGACTACACAGGCTTTGATATTGATTTAATTCGTGCCATTGGTAAACGTATCAATAAAGATGTAGAGCTTAAGAATGTTGCTTTTGATGCTTTGATTCCAGCTTTAAATACACATGATATTGATGTTGCTGCATCTGGTATGACGATTACCAAAGCTAGAAGTGAAAAGGTATTATTCTCTTCTCCATATTATGAAAATGCCCTTGCTGTAGTATATAAAGATGGCGCAAATATCACATCTCTTGACGATCTTAAAGGCAAGAAAATTGCTGCTCAACTAGGTACTACTGGTGCAGATTTAGCCCATAAAATCGAAGGTACTACTGTAAAAGAGTTTGACCATAGTAATGAAGCTTTGTTAGAATTACAAAATGGTGGTGCTGATGCAACTGTTATTGATTTGCCAGTGGCTCAATTTTACAGTATTAAACATCCAGATCAACATATTAAATTTATGGCATATCCAAATACAAAAGAATATTTGGGCTTAGCAATTAATAAAGATAATAAAGATTTACAAGAACAAATCAATAAAGCAATTGCAGATATGAAGGCTGATGGTGAATTTAATACATTATATAAAAAATGGTTTAATGTAGATGCACCTGCTGATATGCCAGTAGTGGTAGAATTTAAATAATAGGAGAGATCATGAGTTTTAATTGGGGGTTAATTGCGGATAATTTACCGCTCTTATTACAAGGTGCACTTGTAACCGTAGAAATTACAGCTATGTCTGTTGGCTGTGGTTTCTTTATCGGTTTATTAGTAGCCTTAGCAAATTTATCTAAATTTACTGTAGTTAGATTATTAGCAAAATGTTATGTAGATATCATTCGTGGTACACCATTATTGGTACAAATCTTCTTGATTTATTTTGCTTTGCCAATGATTACAGGACAACGTATTGATCCATTTATTGCAGCTGTTACCGCATGTAGTATTAACTCTGGTGCATATGTGTCTGAGATCTTCCGTGCTGGTATCCAGTCTATCGATAAAGGTCAAATGGAGGCAGGTCGATCTCTTGGTTTAACTTGGGGTCAAACTATGCGTTATATCATCATGCCTCAAGCTTTCAAAGCAATTATCCCACCATTGGGTAATGAATTTATTGCTATGTTGAAAGACTCCTCATTGGTTTCTGTAATTGGTTTCGAAGAATTGACACGTCGTGGTCAATTGATTATTGCTAAAACATATGCATCCTTTGAAATCTGGGGTACAGTTGCTGTTATTTACCTTATTATGACAGTAACAATTTCACAATTAGTTGGTTACCTTGAAAGGAAATATAGCATTAAATGATTAAATTAGAAAATGTACATAAATCCTTTGGTAAAAATGAAGTATTAAAGGGCATTGATTTACATATAGAAAAAGGTCAAGTTGTCGTTATAATTGGTCCATCTGGTTCTGGCAAAAGTACAGTATTGCGTACTATGAACTACTTAGAAGAGCCTACATCTGGTAAGGTAATTGTAGATGGTATGGATCTTTCTGATAAGTCTAAACTCAATGAAGTTCGTGCTGAAGTAGGGATGGTATTCCAAAACTTTAATCTTTTCCCACATATGACTGTAATGGAAAATTTAACATTAGCTCAAACTAAGGTTCGTAAAACTTCTAGTGATGAAGCTAAGAAAATCGGACAAGCTTTACTTGATCGCGTTGGGTTAGGAGATAAAGCTAATGCATATCCTGATTCCTTATCTGGTGGTCAAAAGCAACGTGTTGCTATTGCCCGTGCCTTAGCGATGAAACCAAAAGTTATGCTATTTGATGAACCTACATCTGCACTCGATCCAGAAATGGTTCGTGAGGTTCTAGATGTAATGAAGTCTCTTGCAGAAGAAGGGATGACGATGGTTATTGTTACTCATGAAATGGGCTTTGCTAAAGAAGTAGCTGACCGCGTATTATTCGTTGATGGTGGATTAATCTTAGAAGATGATACTCCTGAAAAGGTATTTGATGCTCCAACAAATGAGCGAACAAAATTGTTCTTGTCGAAAATTTTATAATAATATTTTCTAACATAAAAGGAAGTAAGTTCTGAAAATCAGAGTTTGCTTCCTTTTTTTTGTATTTTTAAAGATAACCAAATTTGTAGATATTAAATTTCTTAATATATGAATCGATTTATATCTATTAATATATTTGATGACTTATTTTATCTGTATCTGTTCAACCCTTGTATATAAGCGCTTTTAGGCTTTTCTTAATCTATAAAATACGATTATTGCTATAAATATTTGTGATATATAAATATTTTATACATATATATTTTGGGGTAATAATTTTTAATTCATATATTTTTATGATTATAAAATTATGTAATAATTTAATGTGCTATTCGGAAATATTTATAATATAGATAAATAAAGGTTTTAATGTAGTTTTTAGGGGATGAATTATCAATAAGATATATTTGTATATTCATTAAAAGTGTTAACATTATTGTTTGATATTTTATACATGCTGTGTTATGATACAAGTGTAGTGCAAGACAGTAAGACAATATATATATTTTTAGGAGGATGTTACCATGTTAGGTAAAGTAAAATGGTTTAGCGCAGAAAAAGGTTATGGTTTTATTGAACGTGAAGACGGTAGCGATGTATTCGTACATTACTCTGCGATCCAAGACGAAGGCTTCAAATCTTTGACAGAAGGTCAAAATGTAGAGTTTGATATCGTTGATGGTAACCGTGGCCCTCAAGCTGCTAACGTTGTAAAAGCGTAATAACATACCAAAAAATACATAAAAGCAACATATAAAGAAACTCCGATATCGCATGATATTGGAGTTTTTCGATTGTTACTGGAAATAATATTTATAATTCTGCAAAAAATATAAAAATTCTTTTGAAAAAAAGAGGAGTTTTATACCTTGATGTAGAAATACTAAATATAACACGAGAGATAAGTAAAAAATTACTACACACTCGTATCTCGTGGATGATTTTTAGAAAGGGTGTTGACTTATGAAAGTAGCAATCAGAGGTAAAAACATTGAAGTGACAGATGCTCTAAGAGCATACATCGAAAAAAGATTAAGCAAATTAACTCGTTACTTCGATGATGAGTTAGATGCACAAGCGGTTTTATCCGTTGTAAAAGATAAATCTACTGTTGAACTTACATGTTTCGTTGATAAGATTGTTCTTCGCGGTGTAGAAACAAACGATGATATGTATGCAGCTATTGATTTAGTAATAGACAAGATCGTACGTCAAATCCATAAACATAAAACTCGTTTAGCAAAACGCTTCAAAAAACAAGAAGCTTTCCATCCTGAAGCTTTAGCAGCTCCTGTAGAAGAGGAAACTATCGAAGTTGTAAAACGGAAACATTTTGCAGTACGTCCTATGGATGTAGAAGAAGCTATATTACAAATGAATCTTATTGGTCATGACTTCTTTATGTTCTTCAATGCTGAAACAGAAGCAATGAACGTAGTATATCGTAGACATGATGGATTCTATGGTTTGATTGAGCCAGAATTACAATAACCTATAATATCGGCTGACAATAATCCTAACTCCTTTCTACTTTTTAAATCAGCCGATTATTATATCAAGGTGGATGACCATTTTGAGTCATCCACCTTTTTTATAAAATGCTATAAATAATCGTGAAATGCCTTGAATTCTTTGACTATTCAAGGCATTTTCGTTATAATAAATTAGATAAAATAATGTAAGATGTCCTATAGAGGAGTGATTTGTTTGTTAAGCTTTTTACAAAGGCTATTAGGCAATAATAACGCAAAAGAAATCAAAAAAATGCGTGCTATTGCTGATCATATTAATGAAATTGAACCGAATTATGTTAAATTAAGTGATGCTAACTTAGTAGCAAAAACCGATGAGTTTAAACGTCGTTTGCAAAAAGGGGAAACGTTAGACGACATTTTACCAGAAGCATTTGCTGTAGTTCGCGAAGCATCTAAACGCGTGTTAGGCATGCGTCATTTTGATGTACAGTTGATCGGTGGTATTTGCCTTCATAGAGGCAATATCGCGGAAATGCGTACTGGTGAAGGTAAAACATTAGTTGCTACATTGCCAGTATATCTAAATGCTTTGACAGGTAATGGTGTACATGTTGTTACAGTAAATGATTATTTGGCTACTCGCGATAGTGAACAAATGGGTCGTTTATATAACTTCTTAGGCCTTTCTACAGGTCTTATTGTTGCTAATCTCGATTATAACCAACGTAAAGAAGCATATGCATGTGATATTACATATGGTACAAATAATGAGTTTGGTTTTGATTATTTGCGCGATAACATGGTATCCGATGTATCTCAAATGGTACAACGTCCATTGAATTACGCAATTGTCGATGAAGTTGACTCTATTCTTATCGATGAAGCGAGAACTCCATTAATTATTTCTGGTCCTGGTCAACGTTCCACAGATAATTACTACAAGTTAGCTAAAATTGTTCCTCATCTTGTAAAAGATGAAGATTATACAATTGATGAAAAACAAAAGACTATTGCACCTACTGATTCTGGTATCGCAAAAGTCGAAAAAATGCTTGGTGTTGAAAACTTGTATGATGCAGAAAACATCGAGTTAAACCATCTACTTGGCGCATCTCTACGTGCTTATGCTATGATGCATCGCGATACTGATTACGTAGTTAAAGATGGTGAAGTTGTTATCGTCGATGAATTTACAGGTCGTTTGATGTTTGGTCGTCGTTATTCTGATGGCTTACATCAAGCTATCGAAGCTAAAGAAGGCTTGAAGGTTGAACGTGAAAGTCAAACATTGGCTTCCATTACATTCCAAAACTATTTCCGTATGTATAAAAAGCTTGCTGGTATGACTGGTACAGCTAAAACTGAAGAAAAAGAATTCATCGATATTTACGGTTTGGAAGTATTGCCTATTCCTCCAAATAAACCATTAGCCCGTGTAGATTTGCCAGATCAAATCTTTAAAACTAAGGCTGCTAAATATCGTGCCGTAGTACGTAATGCAGTAGAACGCCATCAAACTGGTCAACCTATTTTGATTGGTACTACATCCATTACACAATCTGAAGAGCTTTCAGATATGTTATTACGTGCAGGCGTACCACATAAAGTATTGAATGCTAAACATCATGAAAAAGAAGCTGAAATTGTTGCCAATGCTGGTCAAATGGGCATGGTAACAATTGCTACAAACATGGCAGGTCGTGGTACTGATATTACATTAGGTGAAGGTGTACCTGAATTAGGTGGCTTGGCCATCTTAGGTACTGAACGTCATGAAAGTCGCCGTATCGATAATCAGTTGCGTGGTCGTGCTGGTCGTCAAGGTGACCCAGGTTCCTCTCAATTCTTCTTATCTTTAGAAGATGATTTGATGCGTATCTTTGGTGCTGACAATATTACAGGCATCATGGATAAACTTGGCATGGAAGAGGATGAGCCTATTGAGCATTCTTTGATTACTAAATCTATTGAACGTGCTCAAAAGAAAGTAGAAGATCATAACTATAATATTCGTAAATATGTACTCGAGTATGATGATGTTATGAATCAACAACGTGAAGTATTATACGAACAACGTCGTCGTATTTTACGTAATGAGTCCTTACGTGACACAATCAATGAAATGATTGATAAACTTGTTACTGAATCTGTAGATGCTTATGCAGATGAGAAATTATATCCAGAAGAATGGGATTACGAAGGTCTCTACAAGCACTTGAGTCAATATTTCTTAACCGAAGATATTATGACTCCTCAAGATATGGAAGAATATAGTCGTCAAGAATTATTAGAACGCTTGCTTGAAATTGCTCATGCTGAGTATCAAGATCGCGTTGATATGCTTGGTGATGCTATGTTTGGCCAGCTTGAAAAGGCTATTATGTTGCGCGTTGTTGATAACAAATGGATGGAACATTTGGATAATATGGATATGTTGCGTGAAGGTATCGGTCTTCGTGCATATGGCCAAAAAAATCCATTGGTGGAATATAAATTTGAAGCCTTTGATATGTTCCAAAACATGATTGCTGCTATCCAAGATGAAACAATCATGGCGTTGTACAAAATTCGTGCACAATTGATTCAAGAAATTGAAGAACCAGTTGACCACTTAGAAGGTGCACAACCCCATCATGAAGATGTGTTGGAGCCACAAAACATAGATTAAGATTTGTGAATGGCACGTTGCTCAATGGGATTTCCTTCTGGGCAACGGCCATTTTTCTATTTTATTAAGGTGATAGTTTATCGATGTAATAAGCTAATAAGTTAAAGGTGGTGAACATAAATTGTTAGAAGATTTAAAACCTATTATTTCTAATCTAGAAGAACGTATTTATGGAATGAGGGATTCACTTTAACATTGCTCAGAAAGAAGATCGAATCTTTACACTCGATGTGCAAATGAGCGACCCTACATTTTGGGATGACCCAGACAAGGCTCGTGAGATTTCTCAAGAAGCCACACAATTGAAAAATGCTGTAGAAAGCTATAAACAACTTGTTAGTGATATTGAAGATGCTAATGTAATGCTTGAGATGGCAATAGAGGAAGATGATCGTTCTTTGGAAGGTGAAATCAAGGATTATGTTCAACAAATAGAAGAAACTGTAGAAAAACAAGAAGTTCTTTTATTGCTTAGTGGTGAATATGATGCTAATAATGCGATTTTAACATTCCATGCTGGTGCAGGTGGCACAGAGGCTCAAGATTGGTGCTCCATGCTGATTCGCATGTATTTACGTTGGGCTGAAAAAGCAGGATTCTCTATTGAATTGATGGATGAACAACCCGGTGATGAGGCAGGTACAAAATCTGCTACATTTTTAATTAAAGGTGAAAATGCTTTTGGTTATTTGAAATCTGAAAAAGGTGTACATCGTCTAGTGCGTATTTCACCATTTGATGCTGCTGCACGTCGTCATACATCCTTTGCTGCTGTTGATGTAATGCCAGAAATCGATGATACAGTAGAAATCAATATTGATATGAAAGATGTACAGGTAGATACATACCGAGCTAGTGGTGCTGGTGGTCAGCATATCAATAAAACAGATTCTGCTGTACGTATGACGCATAGGCCAACAGGTATCGTAGTTCAGTGTCAAACTCAACGTTCTCAAATGCAAAATAGGGAACAAGCATTACGATTATTGCGCGCCAAATTATTTGAATTAGAATTAGAAAAACAAGCAGAACTTAAAGAGCAAATTGGTGGTACCTATCAAGCGATTGAATGGGGTAGTCAAATTCGGTCGTATGTATTCCACCCATATAATCTCGTTAAGGATCATCGCACAGGGGTTGAAACAGGGAATGTACAATCCGTTATGGATGGTAATTTAGATCAATTTATGGAAGGTTTCTTGAAAAAAGAAGCGAATTTAACAATTTAGGAGTTCTTATGAAAAAGTTTTTACTATTCCTATTAGTGCTGATTATTGCTTTAGCAGCAGCAACTCAATTTTTATTACCTTCTTATATTAGTTCCCGTATTGAAAAACAGTTAAATGATTCACTAAAACCATCTTCTCAAACAGTAAATGTTGAGTCTCAACCAGGATTTAAATTACTCTATGGTGAAGCTGATCATGTATATGGTTCTTTAGATGATGTAAAACTTGGTAAATTAAACTTTGCAAACTTCAATTATGATGCAACACAAATTCTTGTAAATCCAATTTCATTATTGGCTAGCCAAGAAATTGATGTAGTAAGTGTAGGTAGTTCTAGTATCGAAGGTACTGTGACTAATGAAGATTTGGCTAAATTCTTAAGCACTCAAGCTGGTAGTGAAATTCAAGATGTAAAAGTAAACATCAATAAAGATAACATCAGCTTAACTGGTAATATGAATGTTGGCATGGTATTTAAAGGTTCTGTTAGATTAGATGGCAACTTAGAATTAAAGGATAATACTTTACTATTCGCACCTAAAAAGTTCACCATTAATGGTGCTACTATCCCAGGTTTGACATCTAATGTATTAGAGGCTACAGAAGTTTATAACTTTAATAACTTCCCAATTCCTGTGAAAGCTGAAAGCTTAACTGTTGATAATGGTGAAATTCACATCAAAGTTAAACCTGTACTTAACTAGAAAGGATTTATCGTGAATCATCGGAATACACAAAAAAGTAAGTACTCTTGGATTCTAATACTCTGTATTATCGTGGGACTTGTATCCTCTTTATATTTGGTATTTGAACGCCATCAGATTGAAAAATCTCAAAATCATATTGAAAATATCGTAGATTATGATGCTGTTCTAAGAGCTAATGCCTTTGAAAAGCGTAGTCAACAAGAGGCTTTTGATGCACTTCGTAATGCAGGTGTAACAGCATTCGCCATTTATGATCGTACCTTAGAAAAAGCTAAGGATGCTGGTCAAGTTAAGGTGTTAAGCTCCGAAGAGATGGATGCAGTCCGTGTTAATGGGGCATCCGTTAAACATGGTGCAACCTATGTAGCATTAATTTCTGGTAAAGAAGGTTACTATAAAGAAATTCGTGAAGACTTATATCATCGTATTGGTAAAGATAAAGTTAAAGAGCTTAATACTAGTATTGGTCCGGTCCTTGAATTATATGGTGCTACCGCTGATAGCTATCTAAAAATGAATCTTGGTATTTCCAAGCTACAAGCTCAAGAAGTTGCTAATCGTGGATTTAATGTTATAGTTCGTCCTACAAACTATAGAAATGTAACATCAGATGACCTCCAATATGTGTTTAAGCGTCTTGAAGGAATTCCACATGTAACAGGCATGATCTTTGCTGGTAAAGAGGCCCTAGGAGCTCCTAATTTAACGGATGAAACATTAGAACTATTACATAAGAATCATATTCCTCTAGTTGGTATTGAAGCCGTTAACCAACTTCAATATGAGCCACAACAAGGTTTCTTGGAAATGGCTGCTAAAGATAATTATAGTGTGGGCCGTGTATATACAATTGCTAAGGATGAATTAAAGAAAATCACTCCAGAAGAAGCAGCTCAACGATTCTATATTAGTGATATTGAACGTAATATTCGTTTTAACTTATTCCCTATGTATGAAACAGGTGTAAACAATGAAACAGTATTACAAACAACTATTAACTATATTGGGATGACCACTGAAAAATTATCTACTAAAGGTTATGAATTCGGTCCTGCTGATATTTATCCTCCTTATACGCCAAATCCTTTATTAGTAGTCATCACAATGATTGGTGCTATTGCGCTATTCGTTTATGTTGCTCAAATGTTAGTTCCAATGCGTAAACATACACAATTGGTAGCATTCTTTGGCATTTCCCTTGTATCTGTAGTATTATTCATCATTACAAGTGGTACATTGATTACTCAAATCTGGGCTTTATCTAGTGCTATTATGGCTCCTGTAGGTGCCATGATTCGCTTGATGGAGGAATGGCGTCGTTATGATGGAGCTCGTCCATTAGGTGCTATTAAATCTACCGTATTAGCAGTGCTTTATCTCGTAATTGCTGCATTATTTGCGGCTATTGGCGGTATGTATATTGCATCTTTATTAGGAAATACGAAATTCTTTATGGAATTTGCTATCTTTAGAGGTGTTAAGTTAACATTTGTACTTCCAATTGTATTGGTGATCATCGCGTACTTACAACGTTTCCCTTTGTGGAAAGGTCGTATGATTAACTCTAAAGAAGAAGCAAA
This sequence comes from uncultured Veillonella sp., assembly GCA_902477915.1. GTDB lineage: Bacteria > Bacillota > Negativicutes > Veillonellales > Veillonellaceae > Veillonella. The sequence goes on along the minus strand of CABSJA010000018.1, from coordinate 18,634 downwards.
GAAATTTGTAGTTGAATTCTTAACAATGGATGTTAAATTTTACGTATTCTTTGTAATGGCTGCTCTTGGTGGCGTGGCATGGGTATTTGTTGGCCGCAGTGGTCATACAGCAGGTGTTCCTGTACCAGGATTTGAACTTATGCTTCGTCGTTTCCTTGAAAATACATTGTATGCAAGACCTAGAGAAAAAGAGTTCATTATTGGTCACCCAGCATTAATGTTGGCTACGTTTGCATTCTTACGTAAATGGCCTACAGTAATCCATTTCTTATTAACTATTGCAGGTGTTATCGGCATAGCTTCAATGGTTGAAACATTCTGTCATATTAGAACTCCTGTATTCATGTCTATTATGCGTGGATATGATGGTTTATTAATTGGTGCTCTCTTAGGTTTGCTTCTTATCATTGCTGTACGTTTCATGATGTACGTAACACAATGGTTCCAAGCGCGGGAGGTTGACCATGAGTAATATTGTTATCTCTGGTTATTATGGTTTTGGTAATGCTGGCGATGAAGCAATGCTTTGTGCCATTATCGATGCCATTCGCAAAGAGGAAGCAGATGCGCATATTACGGTTATTTCTGGTAATCCTACAGAGACAAGCAAAAAACATAACATTCATGCAGTGGGGACATTTTCCGCATTTGGTATTTTAAAGGCAATTGCCAATTCTGATTTAGTGATCAGTGGTGGAGGCAGTCTTTTACAAGATGCTACAAGTATTCGTAATACATATTACTATTTAAGTATTATGGCTTTAGCTAAAATGATGGGAAAAAAGGTAATGCTTTACTCTCAAGGTATTGGGCCTTTAAATCGTCCCTCTACACGAAGAGCTGTTAGCTTTATATTGCGATTTGTGGATACCATTACAGTTCGTGATTCTATTTCAAAATCTGAATTAGAGTCCTTAGGAATTGAAGATGTAGAGGTTACAGCTGATGCTGTTTTGGCTATGCAACCGGCAGATTTGTCTATTGGTAAACGTATTTTAGAAGGCTATACATCTAAACTACCTAAATCTATAGAGAATCCAAAACGAATTGGTGTTGCTGTTCGTAGTTGGAAAGATGATACAGAATATCGTGAATCATTAGCCAATGTGTTGAGCCGATTACAAGAGCAAGATGAGGTAGAAATTATTTTTATTCCTATGTCTCATCCAGAGGATACAAAAGAAGCTAAAATTATCGCTAGTTATATGCCAAAGGGGGCTATTGTTCTTGAAGGCCCATTCTCTACAGAGGAACAAGTATCCTTATCGGGGAATGTGGATCTAATGATTGGTATACGTCTTCATGCTCTAGTATTTAGCTCTTTAATGGGGAAACCTGTTATTGGTATTTCCTACGATCCTAAAATTACAAGCTTCTTACATATGATCGGTCAGGAACCAATAGGAACAATGACACATCTTAGAGAAGAGGCGCTATATCAGCGATGTCATAAGCTCTTAAATTCCAGAGAAGAGTATCAATCCTCTTATGATTGTATTGAAGGATTGCGTTTAAACTCTCAACGCAATGCAGAAATCGCTATTTCATTACTTAAAGATTATTAATATATTGGATCCAATCCAGAAAGTGAGGTCTCTATGGCTACATTAACACAAGATGTTAAACAACTAGTTCAAGAGAAGGCAAAAGCTATTCGCGTTAGTATTGTTCAGTCTGTAACGGCAGCAAAATCCGGTCACCCAGGTGGTTCTTTATCTATCGCTGATGTGATGGCCTTGTTGTACTATGTAGAAATGAATGTAGATCCAGCAAATCCAAAAGCTCCAAATAGAGATCGTTTTGTCCTTTCTAAAGGTCATGCAGCTCCTGCTTTATATGCTACATTGGCTGAAAAAGGTTATTTCCCTAAAGAAGAACTTTTGAATTTACGTAAAATTGACCATATGTTACAAGGCCATCCTGATATGAAACATACTCCTGGCGTAGATATGTCTACAGGTTCCTTAGGCCAAGGCATTTCTGCCGCATGTGGTATGGCATTGGCAGGCAAAATTGACAATGCTGATTATCGCGTTTACTCCATTTTAGGTGATGGCGAGCTTGAAGAAGGTCAAGTATGGGAAGCAGCAATGTTTGCTGGTCATTATAAACTCAATAATTTGACTGCTTTTGTTGATTTTAATGGCCTTCAAATCGATGGTGATATTACTAAAGTACTTTCTCCATTGCCAATTCCTGAGAAATTTAAAGCTTTCAATTGGAATGTTATTGAAGTCAATGGTCATGATCTTGATGAACTTCATAATGCTATTGAATCTGCTAAAGCTTTCACAGAAGGTCCAACTTGTATCGTAATGCATACTGTAAAAGGTAAAGGCGTAGCTGAAATGGAAGGCCAAGCAGGTTGGCATGGTAAAGCGCCTAGTGCAGAGCAAGGTGAAACCTTTGTTAATGAAATTATGGGGGTACAATAATGGGTAAAGCAACACGTGAAGCATATGGTAATGCGTTAGCTCGCATTGGTAAAGAAAATACAAATATTATCGTATTAGATGCAGATTTATCTAAATCTACTAAAACTGATACATTTAAAAATGTCTGCCCTGATCGATTCTTTAATGTAGGTATTGCAGAACAAAACTTGATTTCTGTTGGTGCCGGACTTGCAGCAGCAGGCAAAATTCCATTTGTTTCTTCCTTTGCTATGTTTGCAACAGGTCGTGCATTTGAACAAATTCGGAATGCTGTATGTTATCCAAAATTGAATGTAAAAGTATGTGCTACTCATGCTGGTATTACTGTAGGTGAAGATGGTGCTACACATCAAAGCTTGGAAGATATTTCTTGTATGCGTACTTTACCTAATATGACTGTAGTAGTACCTGCAGATGAACGTGAAACAGAAGCAGTAGTTGAATGGGCTGCATCTTATGAAGGTCCTGTATATGTTCGTTTAGGCCGTGCTGGAGTAGATGATGTTACAGCTGAAGGTTATACATTCGTACCTGGTAAATCTACTACATTAGTAGATGGTTCTGATGTAACAATTATCGCTTGTGGTGCTTTGGTTGGACCTGCAGTAGAAGCAGCTAAAACTTTAGCTGAATCTAATGTGTCTGCTCGCGTTATCAATATGGCATCTATTAAGCCTATCGATGCAGAAGCAATTGTAAAAGTAGCTACTGAAACAGGTGCTATTGTAACAGCAGAAGAACATAATATCATTGGTGGTCTTGGTTCTGCTGTGTCTGAAGTTGTTGTGGCTAATAAGCCTGTTCCTATGGAATTCGTTGGTGTCCAAGATACATTTGGGGAGAGTGGTACGCCAAAAGAATTGATGGCTAAATATGGTTTGACAGCAAAAGACATTGTAGAAGCAGTAAAACGTGTAATCACTCGTAAATAATCAAAGGGGATCCCATGATTGAATTTAAGAATGTTAGTAAAGTCTATGATAATGGTTCTGTTGCATTAGACGATGTGTGTTTAACTATAAATGAGGGCGAATTTGTCCTCATTTGTGGTCACAGCGGTGCAGGGAAATCAACTCTATTTAAATTGTTAACTCATGAAGTAGTACCTGATTCTGGTACTGTCATTGTTGATGATTTTGATGTTACGCGTATGAAGCGTAGTAAAATTCCAAAATTACGTAGAAAACTTGGTGTTGTATTCCAAGATTTCCGTTTATTACCAAACAAAACGGTATCAGAAAATATTGCCTTTGCGCTTGAAGTAATTGAAGAAAAACCAAAGGTAATTAAGGAAAAGGTAAGTCATGTACTAGAACTTGTTGGCTTAAGTGATAAAGCAAATGATTTACCAGAGGATCTGTCTGGTGGTGAACAACAACGTGTTGCTATTGCTCGCGCTATTGTAAATCGTCCATCTGTACTTATTGCTGATGAACCGACTGGTAACTTAGATCCTGATACAAGTAAAGGTATTGTAGATTTGTTTAAGCATATCAATAATTTTGGCACAACTGTTATTATGGTTACCCATAATATGGATCTTGTTTCGTATTTAAATAAACGTGTTATTCGTCTAAAAGATGGTCGCGTTCAAAGTGATAATATGAGAGGTGCAGAAATTAATGAAGCCTAGAACATTGAAATACTTTTTTAAAGAAGCCCTCAAATCTATGAAGCGTAACGGTCTTATGACGTTAGCATCTATTTCTACAGTGGCTTTATCTTTATTTATGCTTGGTGTATTCCTTTGCGGTGTTATCAATTTGAATAACATGGCATCTAGTTTAGAAAACCAAGTTCAATTGAGCATCTATTTAAAAGATGGTTTAACAACTGACCAAATTATGGCGGTAGGTAAGCAAATTAAAGCTATACCAAATCTTAAGCATTTAGAGTTTGTTAATAAAGAACAAGCTATGAAAGAATTCAAAGCACGGCTCGGTGATCAACAGCAATTGGTAAATGCATTAGGCGATGTAAATCCATTGCCAAATTCTTATGTATTAACCTTTGACAATCCTAGTGATGTTAAGGCTACAGCTAAATTAGCCACTACATTCCAAGGTGTTGAAAGTACACATTATGGTCAAGATATTGTAGAAGAACTTTTCCGAATTACTCAAGTAATCAGAATTGGTGGTATTGTATTAATCGCATTCTTAGCAGCAGCTACATTATTCATCATTTCTAATACAATTCGCTTGACTGTATTCGCCCGTCGTAAAGAAATTGCCATTATGAAATATGTTGGTGCTACCAATGGTTTTATTCGCTGGCCATTCTTGATTGAAGGTATGTTGTTGGGCTTAGTTGGGGCTGTAATCGCCGTACTTTGTGTAGGTGAGTTTTACCATTTCATTACCATGGAAGTTTCTGAGTCCTTAGCATTCTTCCCATTAGTACCAATGTTCCCATTCTTCTATGATGTGGCTATCTATATTTTAGGTGGCGGTATTATAGTCGGTGCTATTGGTAGTACGATTTCTTTAAAACAATACATGAAGGTGTAATGTTTATGAAATACAACACAATCAAATCTCGTCTTGTAGCAACAATTTTAACAGGTATGGTGGTACTGGGAACACCACTATATATTGTTGCCGAAGATGAGGATTTAACGAATCAATTAGATTCAATTCAACAACAAGTTAATCAACAAAATTCTATTAAAGCGGATGCAGAAACTGTCATTGTAAGTGTATCTGAACAGTTGCGACAAATTGAAGAGCAATTGCGTCAGGCCCAACAACAGTTAGAATCTATTCAACAGCAACGTGTAGCCGTTGAAAATGATATTACTGTTAATGAAAAGTTACTAGCTGAAGCACAAAAGCGCTTAGAAGGGCGAGAGGCTGTATTTTATAAGCGTGTACGAGATATTTATATCAATGGTCGTCTAAGCTATTTAGATGTTGTTATTGGATCTAAAGACTTTAGCGATTTTGCAAATCGATTAGAGATCTTAAAACGCATTATCGATTCCGATATTAAGTTAATCGATGAAATTAAAAAAGAACGTGCTGAAATTGCGGCACGTAAACAAGCTCTTGAACAATCACGAGCTAAGTTAGTAGAGCTTGAAAAAGCTGCTGTAGCAAAACAAGCTGAAATTGAACAAAAGAAAAAAGAACGTGAAGTAGTTCTTCAGAAGGCACAAAATGACCGTGCTACGGCGATGCAAGCAGTGGAAGAACTTAATGCTTCTTCCGCTCAAATTACAGCATTATTGAAAGCTCGCCAAGCTGAACGTGCGGCAGCTCGTGCAGCTGCAGAAGCAGCAGCGGCAGCTGCGGCTCAACAGTCTGCACCAAGCTACTCTTGGGTACAAGGGTCTGGTCAACTTGGTTGGCCTGTAAGTGGTGAAATTACTTCACCATATGGCTATCGTACACATCCAATTTGGGGTACAACTATCTACCATTCCGGTATTGATATTGGTGTTGATGAAGGTACACCAGTTCATGCTGCTGATGGAGGTACTGTTGTTTGGTCTGGTTGGATGGGTGGCTATGGTTACGCTGTAGTTATCGACCATGGTAATGGTATGTCCACCCTTTATGGCCATAATTCTGAGCTTGCTGTCTCTGAAGGACAAGATGTATCTAAAGGTCAAGTTATTGCCTATGCTGGTAGCACTGGTAATAGTACTGGGCCACACGTACATTTTGAAGTTCGTATAAGTGGGGATCCTGTTGATCCTATGGGATATTTATAATATGAAATTTGATACACGTACGGTGTTATGGAGTCTATTGAAATATATAGGCTCCGGAATCGTTATTATGTGGCTTACGTTTTGGTACTTATCTGGTTCATTCTGGGGATTACCAAGACTATTTGTAGCCTACTATGCTGCGAGTCAAGTCTTTATGACACCGATGTCTAAAGCGACCCTTTATGATGGTATGCTTAAAGGCTTAATTGGCTCTTTGGGAGAGCCCCATAGTATTTATTTAGATGCTGACGAATTTAAATCCATGAAAATGCAAACATCTGGCACTTATGCAGGTGTTGGCATGGTTCTTGGTCATGATGATAAAGGTTTATATGCAGTTAGTATTATGGAAGATCAACCAGCTTTCAAAGCGGGCATAAAACCTGGTGATCATATTATTGCTATCGATGGTCAATCTACAAGTGATATTACTGTAGAAGATGCATCCTCTCGAATTCGCGGCGAGGCTGGTACTATTGTCGCCCTTGATATAGAGCGTAATGGTGAAAAATTACACTTTGATATTACCCGTGAATCTATTGTGTTACCTACTGTTAAAAGCAAAATGCTCACAAGTACAGTTGGATATATTCGGATTAGTCAATTTGCAGAAAATACAGCTGATGATTTCGAAACACAATTTAAAGAATTACAATCTCAAGGTATGAAGGAACTAATTTTAGACCTTCGAGATAATCCTGGTGGGTTATTATCTACTACAGAAAAGATTTCTAACTATATTATGCCTCCAGGAACATTAGTAACCGTACAAAATAGAGCTGGGAAAAAAGAGGTTTATAAGTCTAATGGTCCAGAAGTAGCTATGCCATTAGTCGTTCTTGTTAACAAAGGGTCTGCTAGTGCATCTGAAATTATGGCTGGTGCTATTCAAGATCGTAAACTAGGTACTATTTTAGGTACTAATACATATGGTAAGGGTACAGTTCAAACTATTTACCCTAGCCTCGATAATGAAGGTGTTAAGGTAACTATTGCCAAATACCATACACCAAATGACCGTGTTATTGACGGCATTGGTATTAAACCTGATGTAGAACTGGATTTACCAAAAGGTGTAAATCCATCTAGTACATTAGATGATATTCAAATTAAAAAAGCATTAGAGTTATTACAGCAATAATGCATAGGAGTTAAAGTATGTTTATAGATAGAGCGCGTGTCTTTGTTAAGGCCGGTGACGGTGGGGACGGCATGTCTAGTTTCCGCCGTGAGAAATACGTGCCAAATGGCGGCCCTAGTGGCGGCGATGGTGGTAAAGGGGCAGACGTTATATTTAAAGCGGACAAGAATATTAATACTCTTGTAGACTTTAGATATAAACGTCAGTTTAAGGCACCTGCTGGTGGTAATGGTGAAAGCTCCAATAAGCATGGTCGCGGTTCTGAGCCACTTATTATCCCGGTTCCATTGGGTACTGTAATTAAAGAAGAAGAAACAGGTAAAATTTTCTGTGACCTCGTTAACGACGGCGATACTTTTGTTATTGCTAAAGGTGGTCGTGGTGGCCGTGGTAATGCACGCTTCCAAACAAGTGCTAACCGTGCACCTACATTTGCAGAAAAGGGCGAACCTGGTGAAGAGTTTTGGTTACAACTAGAGCTTAAAGTATTGGCAGATGTTGGTCTATTAGGCTATCCATCTGTTGGTAAGTCTAGTATTTTACGTAAGGTTTCTAAAGCTCAACCAGAGGTAGCTGCTTACCACTTTACTACATTGACACCTGTACTTGGGGTAGTAACAATCTCTGGAGACCGTAGTTTTGTATTAGCCGATATTCCTGGTCTTATTGAAGGGGCTAGCGAAGGTGTTGGCTTAGGACATAACTTCTTGCGCCACGTAGAACGGACTAACATTTTAATTCACGTTCTTGATGTATCTGGTATGGAAGGTCGCGATCCAAAGGTTGATTTTGATGCTATTAATGAAGAACTTCGTAAATATTCTGAAAAATTAGCCAATAAAAAACAAATTGTTGCACTCAATAAGATTGATATGGTCTTTGATGATACAACAATTCCTGATACAAAAAAATATTTTGAAGATAAAGGATATGAAGTATTCCTTATCAATGCATTAAGTGGTGAAGGTTTACCAGAGCTTATGGAACGAGCTTACTACTATGTAGAAAATTATGAGCCAGAACCGGAAGCAACTGATGATACAGTAGTATACGAAGCAAAACCTGATGTGGAATTCGTTATTACACGTGGTGATGATGCTGCATTCTATATTACAGGTAAACGTATTGAACGCTTAGTGGCAATGACAAACTTAAGTGATGATCAATCTCTTCGTAGATTCCAACGCATTTGGCGTTTTATGGAGCTCGATGCTAAATTGAAAGAAAAAGGTTGTAAAGACGGTGATGAAGTTGTGATTGGCGATCAACGCTTTACATTCCAAGAGTAGGAGTAATAATGACAGGAAAACAAAAACGGTATTTACGTTCTTTGGCAGCAACAATGCCACCAGTGGTTCAAATTGGTAAAAATGGTTTAGAAAATAGTGTTATTGATAGTGCTCGCGCAGCATTAATGGCTCGTGAATTAATCAAGGTAAAATTACTCAACAATAGCCCTGAAGATAAGACGATTTTCCAAGAGTTAGCTGATATGCTTGGTGCTGAATTAGTCCAAGTTATCGGCTTTAACGGTGTATTATATAAAGCTAAAAAAGAACCTAAAATTATTCTACCTAAATAAATCGTCATATTACTAACATGTATTATATGGGGGTCTACATAACCTGTTAGCCCTAGGAGGTTATTCTATGCGCAGTGCTATCATCAACGCAAAAAGAATAGTAGTTAAAGTAGGCAGTAGTACGCTTTGTTATGCTAATGGTCATTTAAACCTAGAACGCATTGAACGATTAGTACGCCAACTATCAGATTTAGCTAACCAAGGTAAAGAGGTTATCCTCGTTTCTTCTGGTGCAACAGGTGCTGGACTGGCCCCTTTAGGATTTAAGGAAAAACCTAGAGACCTTGTATTAAAACAAGCTGCTGCAGCAGTAGGACAAGGCATCCTTATTCATATGTATGAGCGTATGTTTCGTGAATATGGTCGTACAGTAGGTCAAATTCTTTTAACAAAAGAAGATAGTACTGGTCGTCATAGTTATCTTAATTTACGTAATACATTACATACGTTATTGCAACTCAATGTTATTCCTATCATTAATGAAAATGACGTGGTTGCCATTGAAGAATTTAAAATCGGAGATAATGATACTTTATCTGCTACCGTAGCAGGTATTGTAGATGCTGATTTGCTCATTATTTTGTCTGATATTGAAGGATTATATACAGCTAATCCAGCTACTCATCCAGATGCTACATTAATAGAAACAGTTTCTGAAATTACTGATGAAACCTATGCTATTGCAGGTGGAGCAGGATCTAACATGGGTACTGGTGGTATGTATACTAAAATTAAAGCGGCTCATATGGCTACAAACTCAGGCGTACCGATGGTAATCACATCTGGTGAAGTGGAAGATTCTGTTCGTCGTGTATGTAAGGGCGAACAAATTGGTACTCTCTTTGAAGCGCATGATGCTGGGCTATCAGGTAAACATCATTGGCTTGCCTTTGGTAAACGATTGAAAGGGTCAATCACTATTGATGATGGTTGTGCACGTGCTGTATTAGATAAAGGGGCAAGCATTTTACCAGCTGGTATTATTGATGTAGATGGTTCATTTGGACCTGGTGATACAATTTCTATTTATCATGATGGTAAAGAAATTGGCCGTGGACTTATCAACTATGGCATCGAAGATATGAAGGCCATTAAAGGTCATAATACAAATGATATAGCTCAAATTTTAGGTATTAATACAACCTATGATGAAGCAGTACATCGTAATAATCTAGTTTTATTACATTGAGGATATCCTATGAACCAGTATGAAGAAATTTGTAAAGATATGGGTCAAAGAGCTAAAGCGGCATCCTTTGAATTAGCTCAAATTGATCAAGGTACATTAGATTCTGCATTATTAGCAATCGCTGATGCTGTAGAAGCACAAGCCGATGAAATTATGGCTGCTAATCAGTTAGACTTAGATAAATCTGGTGATTATAATGTGCCTCAAACCATGATAGATCGACTAACATTGACACCTAGCCGTATTTCTCAAATGGCAGAAGGTGTTCGTCAAGTAGCTGCTCTTGAAAGTCCAGTAGGTTCGGTTATAGAAACAATTACACGGCCTAACGGTTTGACTATTGAAAAAAGAGCGGTACCTTTTGGTGTTATTGGCATTATTTTTGAGGCTCGTCCAAATGTAACAATTGATGCTGGTGTGCTTTGTTTAAAAACATCGAATGCTACGATACTGCGAGGTGGTAAGGAGGCATTCCATACCAACCAAATTATCGTGACTATTATGCGTAATACCTTAGAATCTTTAGGTATTACGCCAGATGCTATTCAACTTGTGGAAGTTCTTGATCGGGATATGGTTGGTGTATTATTGCACCAACGTGAATATATTGATGTCATCATTCCTCGTGGTGGAGCTGGACTGATTCGTCGTGTTGTAGAGGAAAGTAGTATTCCTGTTATTGAAACCGGTAGTGGTGTGTGTCATACATATATAGATGAATATGCGAATCTCGATATGGCATTAGAAATTGCAATCAATGCAAAGGTACAACGTCCGTCTGTATGTAACTCTATGGAAACATTGCTAGTACACCAAGCGGTGGCTGGTGAGTTTTTACCACGTCTTGATGAGGTTCTACAAGAATATGGCGTCCGAATTCACGGTGATACAGCTGTGGCTCAATATATGGAGAATACAATTCCTTTAACAGAGGATTCCTTCCATACTGAATATAACGATATGGACTTAAATGTACGTATTGTTGAAAATCTTGAAGAAGCCATTAATCATGTTAATTGTTATTCTACACATCATTCAGAGACTATCGTAACAGATGAACCGATGCGTGCAAGAGTATTCATGAACTTAGTAGATTGTTCTACTGTGTATCATAATGCTTCTACGCGTTTTACTGATGGTTTTGAATTTGGTTTTGGTGCTGAAATCGGTATTAGTACTCAAAAGCTCCATGCTCGTGGGCCAATGGGATTACAAGCACTAACATCATATAAATACTTTGTATTTGGAGAAGGCCAAGTTCGAAAGTGAAGACAGTATATTACTTAATAAGGGCATACTACAGATATATTCAGACCCCAAAAGGTCGATACGAATGGATATCCTATGGAAAAGCACTGCTCTTATTTATCATTATTTGTGTCATTGTCATTAAGGGTGTGACATTATTATGGTAGAGAAACGTCGTATAGGTATCATAGGTGGAACATTTAATCCTATCCATTTAGGGCATCTAATGATTGCTGAGGTGGCTTGTGAAAGTTTTAACCTTGAGAAGGTTATTTTCGTGCCAGCACGGATACCACCTCATAAGCAATATGATGTAATAGATAGTCATCATCGATATGCTATGACAGCAGCAGCCGTGTCAGATAATCCAAATTTTGAAATTTCTGATGTAGAGATGCGTCGTGAAGGCCCTTCGTATACAGTTGATACGATTCAACATTTTAAGATGCTCTATGGACCAAATGTTGAATTTTACTTTATAGCGGGAACGGATACAATTCGTGCGTTGCCAACGTGGAAATTTATTGAGGAATTATTAGATGAGGTCCACTTTATTGGTGCTACAAGACCTGATGGATCTAGTGCAATTGATGAAACATTAGATATTTTAGGACCAAAAGCACGAGAAAAAATACATCTTATGGAGGTTCCTGAGATGAAATTATCTGCTACGTATTTGCGAGAGCGGTTACGTTCTGGAAAAACTGTTCGGTACATGTTGCCTAAATGTGTAGTGGAGTATATAGAAGAAAACCATATTTATGGGAAGGAATAAAGGATGTTATCATTTGATGAAATACAAGTTAGCGTGAGTCAATGGTTGAGTAAAAAACGTTTTAAGCATATTCTTGGCGTTGTTGAATCAGCCACTCATTTAGCTGAACTTTATGGCGTTGATGTGGAAAAGGCTAGATTAGCCGCATTGTTGCATGATTGTGCAAAGGAGCTTTCGCTGAAGGAAATGCAAAAGCTAGTTAGTGCTGAATCCTATGAGGCTGACCAAGAATTATTAAGCAATGGTAATCTTTTACATGGACTAGCCGGTATGATTCGTGCTAAACAAGAATTTTCCATATCTGATGCTGATGTTTTGGAAGCCATTAGGGTTCATACGACTGGTAAGGTACATATGTCTAAACTAGATAAAGTTATATTCTTAGCAGACTATATAGAACCTAATCGAGATTTTCCAGGTGTTGATGAATTGCGTAAAGTGGCGGATCAAAATTTAGATAAAGCTGTATTGCTTGGTTTTGATAACACTATTATTCATCTTATTGAGCAAAAACAATCTATTTATCCTTTGACCATTCTTGGTCGTAATGATGTGTTACAATCTTGTAAATAATGGAGTTTATATATGGAAGAACGTGAACGAGCAAGAGCTCGCCGTCGAAGAAGAAGACGTCAACAAAAGTCATCTGTTAAATGGCCTAGAATTATATTAGCTATTATTGTAGTAGTAGCATTACTTGGCGGTATAGGATACGGTCTATATACTGGCGTATCTTATGCATATAGAGCTATTGTAGGTACTACTGAATCAACTGATGCATCTGGAGATAATGGAAATAAACAAGATGGTAATACGGTATCTGTAGAGCAAAAAGGCTTAGATAAACCATTATATATTCTTGTTGTCGGTACTGATGATAATAATCCCAGTCAAAGTGATAGCTTATTCTTGTTATCTATTAATTTAGATCAAAAGACTATGGATGTTATTGGCATACCTAGTAATAGTAAAATTGATAACAGAGATCAGACTGATGCAACAATGCTCAATAGCATCTATGAAAAAGGTGGTATTGATTTAACAAAAGCTGTTATTGAAGATATGTTCCATATTTCAATACCATATTATGTTGTAGTGAACCAAAATGCTTTCAAAAAAACGAATGATGTATTAGGAAATCAACAAATCTATGTAGAACAAACTATGGAACACGTGGATGCAGACGGAAATAAAGATATAGATTTGCAACGAGGTTATCAAACATTAGATAGTGATAAAGCATTGGCTTATTTACGATATTCTGATCCAAAACATGATACATTTACACGTGTACAACGACAAGAACGCTTTTTAAAACTATGGGTAGAAGAAGAGCATAATGCATTCTTCTTAACAAATGCATGGCATATTTGGCGTATTTGGGATCATTATGATAGTAATATTTCTACATTAGATGCTATTAAGCTTGTGTATAATGCTAGCAAAATCAATAAGGAAGAAATCCACTTCTATATTCTTCCTGGAGAAAAAGAGCTAGTAGGAGATATGACATATTGGAAGGTAAATCCTACGGAAGCACAACGATTAGTAGGCATTACGATGGGAAATTTACCAGCTAATGAAATGACACAATTTGTAACAGCTCCAACTAATAGTACAGCCAAGGTTGCACCAGAATCAGAACATAATGGTGGGACTATTACAAAGCCAACAGAACCTGGTGATGAGAGTAGTAAAAAACGGTAAAAGGGGATTAGTATGAAAAATAAAGAAGAAATTAAAGAAATCGTATTACAATTAGCACAAGCTGCTTTCGATAAAAAAGGTAGAGATATTGAAATCCTCGATTTAGAAGGTGTATCTATGTTAGGTGATTACTTCCTAATTGCTAGTGCGAACAATATCAAGCAATCTCAAAGTATTGCTGATGAAATGGAAGATAAAGCAGCAGAATTGGGCATGACAGTCAACCACAGAGAAGGTTACCGTGAAGGGGAATGGATTTTACTTGATTTTGGCGATGTTATTTGTCATGTCTTTGGTGGTGATGAATTGCGCGAATTCTACGGTTTAGAAGAATTGTGGAATGATGCAGTTCGAGTTCCATTTGAAGGAGTATAATATGGCTACAGAATTGTTGGAAAATACAATTGCCACATTAAAAGTATTGCGTACTAGTGACCAAGGGGCCTTTCTAGATGGTCAAACAGGCAATACAAATGATGATATTTTGCTTCATAAGGATCAACAAACATCTCCAGTTGCTATTGGTGATGAGGTAGAGGTATTTTTATATCGCGATCCAAAAGGACGTTTAACTGCTTCTATGCGTTTACCTGCGATGAAGGTAGGTCAAATTGGCTATGTTGAGGTAATCAACACTACAAACTTTGGCTGCTTCGTTGAGGTTGGCACTGAGCGTGGTATCTTTATGCCACATGCTGAGATGCGTGGACGTCCTCAAGTTGGTGAAAAGGTTTGGGTTCGCCTATATACTGATAAATCTGGTCGATTTGCAGTATCTATGGATGTAGATGATGAAATGCGTCGTGCTTCTAAGGCCGCTACAGAGGCTAAGGTAGGACAACTAGTTAAGGGTGCTATTTATAACTTAACTAGTGATGGGGCATTCTTTATTACTCCAGAACGATGGATAGCCTTTTTACATCGCTCAGAAATGACGAGAAAACTAAAGGTTGGGGAGATGGTTGAAGGTCGCGTTACCTTTAAACGTGATGATGGCCGTATCAATGTATCTATGCGCCCTACCAAGGAAAAGGCCCTCATATCTGATGGAGATATTATTATGGAATATCTTCTTAACCGTGGTGGTAAGATGCCGTATAGTGATGAATCTTCTGCTATGTTGATTAAAGATAAGTTTAACATCAGCAAAGCCGCGTTTAAACGAGCTTTAGGGCATTTGATGAAAGAGAAAAAGATTGTTCAAGATGATGGTTGGACATTATTAACTGAAATAGGACGTCAATGGACACCTCCTGTTAGTAATGAATCACAAGAAGAGGAATAAAGACGATGAAAATTGTCATTGTAGGTGCTGGTAAGGTTGGCTATTCCTTGGCACAACGCCTGATACAAGATGATCATGATGTGTACGTTATCGATCGGTCATCAGAACGCATACAAAATCTTGAAAATACCTTAGATGTTAGCCTTGTTCAAGGTAACGGCAGTGATATACAATTGCTTAACGAAATCGGTATGGATGATGTAGGAATGTTTATTGCTGTTACCGATTCTGATGAAGTAAATATGCTATCCTGTGCTGTAGCTAAAATTACAGGTGTTCCTACAACGATTGCTCGTGTTCGGGATAATACTGTAGCAGAACATATGGATGATGAGATGCGTGCCAAATTAGGCGTAGATTTGTTCATTAATCCTGAAATGGTTACGGCTCAAGAGCTTTTACAAATTTTAGAAACGCCTTCAGCTATTGATGTTGAGGACTTTGGTCAAGGCGCTGTGCGCCTCATGGAATTTAAGATTACAGATGATATTCCATTAATCGGAAAACCTTTAAAAGAAATCAAATTCCCTGAAGGTGTTTTACTAGTAGGTGTTTTACGCTATGGTGAAATGATTATTCCTCATGGTGAAAGTATTCTACAGCCTGATGATAGTGTATTCTTCTTAGGCTTGAAAGAAGCCGTTGAAGAGGTAGAAAGTCTTTGGTTCCATAATCATAATACATTCTATAAAAGAGCTGTTATCATTGGAGCTGGCCTTTTAGGTAGAAATTTAACGGTCCTTTTGGAGCAAGCTGGATTTTCGGTTAAAGTTATTGAAAAGAATTTTGACCGTTGTGAACAGCTAGCAAACCTTGTGGATAAGACAATTGTTATTAATGGGGATGCTACGGATTTCGATCTCTTAGAAGCAGAAGAGATTGCTGATAGTGATGTTATCATTGCACTTACAGATGATGACAAGCTTAACTTGTTAGTCGCTCTTGTAGGTAAACATATGGGGATCCCTAAGACTGTAGTACGTGTAGGGCGACCTGAATACATTATGCTTATGGAACAAGTAGGCATTGATGTCGTATTCTCTCCACGTTTATTTACAGCTAGTCAAATTTTACGTTTTGTTCGAAGCGGAGAAGGTGTTTTATCAATCTCTACCTTTGAAGGTGGGAAAGCGGAATCTATTGAGGTTGCTATTACAAGTGAATCACCTGTAGCCGGTAAACTATTGAAAGATATACGTTTACCAGGGAAGGCTTTAGTAGGTGTTATTTTGCGTGGTGATGAAGCCATTGTGCCACGTGGTAATACTGAGATTTTAGATGGAGATCACATTGTTCTCTTTGCGTTACCTGAATCAGTAAGTAAATTACTTAAATATCTAACCTAGTTTGGAGGGACTATGCGCATTCAAATTGTCATGTCCTTAGTGGGGCGGCTATTATATATATTTGGGATTTTTACATTGATACCCTTTATATATGGTGTCGTATTTGAAACTGCATATTGGTCATTTTTGATTACCACCGGTATTTCATTCGGCTTAGGTGGACTTTTATCTTATTATGGCAAAGAAAGTCAAAGTTTTAGTCTTCGCGATGGGTATTTAGTAGTATCAGCTACATGGATATTAACCGTTATCTTAGGCTCCTTACCATTTCTTGGTAGTGGTATTTTAGTCAATGTGTTTGATGCGCTGTTTGAAGCTACATCTGGGATTACTGCAACTGGTGCTACTATTATTAATAGTGTAGATGATTTACCGAATACATTTGTATTATGGCGTGGACTTATGCACTGGATTGGTGGGATGGGGATTATCGTCCTTATTTTATCCTTCTTGAAAAATCTTGGTGCTGACGCAGCTCATATGTTTAATGCAGAAGCTTCGGTACCAAAACCAGGTGTAGTTATGCCTCGTATTCAATCAATGGCTACAAAACTTTGGCGGTTATATATTGTGTTCACTGGAGTTTGTTTCCTCATGCTATGGGCGGGTGGAATCGAACCATTTGATGCACTTAATTATGCATTTTCTATTATATCTACAGGTGGTTTTACACCTACATCAGCTGGTACGTTTGTTTATGAGCAGAATAACTATATTTGCTTTGTATTTATTTTCTTTATGATATTAGCAGGCGGAAATTTTTCTGTATACTATAATGCTCTTCATAAAGGGATTCGTATTTTAATTGATGATTTTGAAACACGCATGTATTGGCTTGTAATTCTAATAGGCATTATAATTATTGGATTATCATTAGCCTTACAATCTACTATAAATGATCCAATACAAATTATTAGGGATGCGTCCTTCAATCTTGTATCGATTCAAACTGGTAGTGGATTTGCTGTAAGTGATTATGATTTATGGCCTGCTGCAGCTCAGATGATGCTCTTTATTTCATCATTTTTTGGTGGTTGTAGTGGTTCTACCACAGGGGGCGTTAAAATTATACGTCTCATTATTTTAATTAAAAGTAGTATCATTTATCTGCGTAAATCGATTCATCCAGATATGGTTCAAGTTGTACGCATCAATGGTAAACCAATGCCTACCAAGTGGATTCAAATGACACAACAATTTTTATTTTTATACTTAATGATTTATGTTGTTTCTGTCTTTTTGATGACTTGCACTGGTTTATCCACATATGATTCTATGCAAGTGATAACAGCATTCTTAAGTAATGTTGGCCTTGGTTTTGGTGGATTCGGTCCCACTGATTCCTTTGGTGCTATGCCTGACTCAGCAAAATGTATAGCTATTGTTGATATGATATTGGGGCGTTTAGAATTATTTACCATTCTTGTTATGCTTCATCCTCAATTCTGGGAAGGGTATTTTATAAAAAAACAATCTTCCAAGCGGTATCGTATTCTATAGGGGGCGAATAATATGAATATTATAAAACGCCCTCTAGGGCTTTATAAAGCGAATTGCTACGTACTCGTTAAAGAGGGTAAATCTTTAATAATTGATCCTGGATTTCATAGTAAGCATATCATTGAAATGGTAGGGGATTCTGAACCAATAGCAGTTCTATTGACACATGGTCATTGTGACCATGTGTCAGCTCTAGATGAGGTATGTGAGCATTATAATATTCCTGCTTATTTACATCCTTTAGATCAAGAATTATTACAATTAATTCGTCGCAGACCAAGTGTTTACAAGAAGAAAATGTATACTAATTGTAACGATTTAGTAACAGGTAAACTACAATTAGGACCCTTTGAAGTTATTGTCCATCACACACCTGGTCATAGTGCTGGTTCTGTTTGTTTTGAAATAGAAGGACATCTATTTTCAGGGGATACTGTATTCAAACAAAATGTAGGGAATACTGACAATTATAATAGTAATCCAGAAGATTTGATTACTAGTTTGAAGTATATATTAACCTTGTCTAAGGATTTAATAATCGACCCAGGACATAAAGAATCCACAACATTAAAAGATGAAGAAGAATTCATCAAAAATATTGTAGGATAGTGTTGACAAAAGTCCTGATAACCGATATACTAAGCAAGTACTTTGGATACGGCCCCGTGGTGTAGCGGTTAACATGTCGCCCTGTCACGGCGAAGATCGTCA
>CABSJA010000017.1 GCA_902477915.1 uncultured Veillonella sp. | reverse complement strand
ATGACAAGAGTGTATACACCCCGTAGATCCCACCACCGATAATAGCAATGCCAAGCACAACAGCTGCTATTAACTTGATGTATCCCTTTTTCAACTGCGCACGCTCCTTGAAAACACACTAACTCTTATTGGATCCGTTTGGGCGCACCACGCCCCTAGAGTAATTAGTTACATTATATCATAAACTTACGTCCCAAAAAAGACGTATAGAGCGGAGAATCATAAGGAATAGATGAAATTATGTTATGTGAACATGTATTAATATTTGTAATTAGTGATTTGTAGAGGGATAGCCTTAAAAGGCTTTCACATAAATAAGCTATTCTGCATAAAAATATATTTCTCTAGACGCTGCAGCTGCGGCTGGTATAATAGCAAGTATAGTATTCATTATATGGGGAGTTTTTTATGTCAGAATCGAATCGTTTGCTCAACTTTGCTACATCTTCAGAACTCATAGCAAATGGGGAAGGGCGCAATGTGCTATCTGCTATAGAAGATGGCTTGCGTAATTGTGATGAGTTTTTAATATCTGTAGCATTTATAACACCAGAAGGATTACTAACATTAAAGCCAATACTTAAAGAGTTAGAAAATCGAGGCGTACATGGTCGCATATTAACAACAGATTATCTTGGTTTTAATAGTCCACAAGTTCTAGAAGATTTAGGTAATCTAAAGAATATTGATTTGAAGGTATATTGTACTACTCAAGGTAGTGGACATGGTTTTCACACAAAGGGATATATTTTTAGGAAAGATGAATCCTATCAAATTATAATAGGTAGTTCTAATTTAACTATTAATGCGCTAAAGAGCAATAGAGAGTGGAATACCCGTTCTGAAGTACATGGTAGCGATACTTATGCTCGAGAGATTAATGAGGAATTTGAACTGTATTGGAATTCAAAATTTGCCATTCCTTATGAAGAGTTTATACCTTGGTATAAGCCTAGATGGGTTCGTCCAGAGCGTTTTTCACAAAGGTCTGTAGCGGAACAATTTAAGAAGGTAGATTTACCGGCCTTAGAACCTAATATGATGCAACAGCAGTTTATTGCCAACTTTAATGAATTAAGAGCGAATCATGCTAAACGAGGACTTCTAATTTCTGCTACGGGGACGGGGAAAACCTATGCAGCGGCTTTTGCGATGCGCGAAATGAATCCGAAAAGAATATTATTTATAGTGCATCGAGAACAAATAGCAAAACAAGCAATGGCAAGTTTTTCACGGGTTTATAATGATCCATCTATAACGTTTGGGTTAGTATCTGGTAATGTTAAAAAATATGATGCTACCCATGTATTTTCTACAATGCAAATGATGGGGCGTTATGATGTAATGAAACAATACGATCCAAAAACTTTTGATTGTATTATTATTGACGAAGTACATCGTGCAGGCTCTGAAAGTTATCAACGTATTATCGACTATTTTAAACCACAGTTTCTATTAGGTATGACTGCAAGTCCGGAGCGGACTGATGGTTATGATTTATATGAGCTCTTTGATCATAATATTATTTATGAAATTCGATTACAACAGGCTCTAGAGGAAGATTTATTGTGTCCATTCCACTATTTTGGTATTAGTGACTTATGGGTTGATACAGACGAACCGATTGGTGATATGGAGGTTACTTTTTCTAATTTATCAACAAAGGAGCGTGTAGATAAAATTATTGAAAAGATTCGCTACTTTGGTCATAGTGGTAGTCGAGTAAAAGGCCTGGTATTCTGCAGTAATCGCGTTGAAGCAAAGGCTTTATCTGACGCTTTTAATGAGCGGGGAATTTATCGCACGGTAAGCGTGACGGGTGAGGATAGCCAAGAAATTAGAGAGAAAACGATCGCTCGATTAACAGGAACTGGGGAGTATCAAGGTAGACTTGATGAGCAGTTAGATTATATCTTTACTGTAGATATATTTAATGAAGGCGTTGATATACCTGAAATCAATCAAGTTATTATGTTACGTCAAACTGAAAGCCCAATAATTTTTATTCAACAGTTAGGGCGTGGACTTCGTAAGTTTGAAGATAAGGAATATGTAGTTATCCTTGATTTTATTGGAAACTATACAAATAACTTTATGATTCCCTTGGCACTATCTGGTGATAGAAGTTATAACAAAGATACATTGCGTCGATATGTACAAGCAGGTAATCGTATTATCCCTGGTAGCTCAACAGTACATTTTGATAAAATTGCGAAACAACGTATTTATGAATCTATTGATACAGCAAAGTTTTCTGATATGAAATTAATAAAAGAAGCCTATTTTAATTTGCGCTTTAAATTAGGCCGTATTCCTAGAATTTCTGATTTTGCAGAGCATGGATCTATTGATATTAGTCGGATTTTCAATAAATTTAAGTCTTATCATAATTTCTTGATAAAAATTAAAGATAAAGACTATGATGTATCATTTACACCTATTCAGGAACGAATGTTACATTTTATATCTCAAAAACTAACAACAGGAATACGTGT
Organism: uncultured Veillonella sp.; assembly: GCA_902477915.1. Taxonomy (GTDB): domain Bacteria; phylum Bacillota; class Negativicutes; order Veillonellales; family Veillonellaceae; genus Veillonella. Next base: position 36,221 of record CABSJA010000017.1, on the reverse strand, counting down.
ACGAGAGCTATTAGTATTACAAGCATTATTAGAAGAAAAGCAGGATGTTATTACATATGTATCTAATGAGCTTTTAAATACATATAATGTAGAATTATCTGAGCATGGGCGAATTAATCTCATTAATGTTATGACAAATCAATTCGGTGTGAAAGCGGCACAAAAAACATTTGAAGATAGTGTATTTATTGAATTATCTAATGGTCGTTATGGAATATCTCAAGCATTTAAAGATGCATTAGAAAATAGTAATTTTAAAGAGCAAGTGCAAGAACTTGTCGCCTATGGTTTGAAACAGTTTGATGATAAATATAAAGGTAAGATTTATCCGAATACTCCTTTTGCTTTATATGAAAAGTATACCTATGAACAAGTGTGCCAATTATTAGAATGGCCTCAAAATGAAGTGCCATTGAATATTGGGGGATATAAATTCCATAAGGAAACAAAGACATATCCTGTATTCATCAATTATCACAAAGCAGATGATATTCAAGATACTATTAAATATGAAGATAGATTTGAAAATCCAGGATTACTAAAAGCTATTTCTAAGAATAAGCGCTCCTTTTCTTCTGATGATGTGCAGACTGCATTTAATGCTGATGCGTTAGGTGTTGCTATGCACTTATTTATGAGAAAGAATAAGGATGATGAAGAATCTAAAGAGTTTTATTATTTAGGTCCTATTCATTCTACTGGTCAAGAACGGGCTAAAGAAATTTTTATGGCAAATGGTACAATGGCAGTAGAATTAGAGTATGAGCTCGAAGTTCCAGTACGAGATGATATTTATGATTATATTATTAATGGGTAAGGATATATGAGTGAACAACGAAAACATATAGAAGTTGTAGCAGCAATTATTAAAAAAGGTAATACTATATTAGCTACTCAACGTGGTTATGGTGATCTAAAAGACGGTTGGGAATTCCCCGGTGGTAAGATTGAGCCTGGTGAAGCTCATGAGGTAGCACTCAAACGAGAAATACAAGAAGAACTGAAAGCAGAAATTGCTGTTCAAGAACATATTATTACTGTCGAATATACAGGTTACGAGAAATTTGATTTAACTATGCATTGCTATTTATGCTCTTTAGTAAATGATTCTGACATTACTCTATTAGAACACGAAGCAGCGAAATGGCTTTCAAAAGATACCTTATACACTGTAGATTGGTTGCCAGCTGATATTGAAGCAGTAGATGCGATCTATAAACGTTTATAACGTTCCTATAAAGGCATTTAAACAATATTATAAAGTTACCTTTTAATTATGAAAAAGTCTCTATCTATGATAGAGGCTTTTTTAGCATTAAAAATAATGTGACTCTCATTACTTTCTCATTAACAGTAAGTAGGATATAAACGATTATAATAATTTGAGATACAATAGGAGAGAGAATTATGAGCGAGAATGCATACGTATGTCCATATTGCCAATCAGAAAATATCCAAAGTTATAATATTGCTTATGCAGGTGGTTTTTCTAATGTAAATGGGGTAACTACAGGTATAGGTATTGGGGCTGGTGGTCGAGTAGGTGTTGGTATTGGCAATACTGTAGGTACGCAACAAACAGCACTTTCTATGATGGCAAAACCTCCAATGAAAAAATCAATTGCTACATATATTTTAAAGTGGTGGATTGCGATTCAATTTGGTCTCGTATTATTACTTTGGATCTCGGGTCTAAGTAAACATGAGGCTTCACTGATTATTTATTTTGGTGCCTATGCGTTGTTAATCTACAAAACATATCAACGTTATGTATGGAATAGAGACACATATCCAGGATTACGTCGCGACTGGGAGCATACATATGTATGCTTACGTTGTGGGAATTCTTTTCTTTTATAATTGAAATACATTAGCATACAATATAAAGGTACGCCTATAATACTATATAGGTGTACCTTTTATTTGTATGGATAGGATATTTGTGATGTGAAAGAGCTATTAGAACATATTAGCGTATTGTTTAAATTATATTTTGATATTCATTGTCCATACTTTCATATCGTTATATAATAATATTATCAAATTTGTATTTTTCGATATAATCAATGAAAGGAGTACAACATGTCAAATTTTATCACTCCTAAAGAATTATTAGCTTGTCTCGACGAGGTCATTATTTTAGATGCTCGAGGTTATCAAGATTATAAAAAAGGTCATATTAAAGGCTCTTACGCGGTGGATTTGGATAAGGATTTAACAGGTCCTTTGGGCGAGCATGGTGGTCGTCATCCGTTGCCAGATATGGAGCAGTTGGCTCATACATTCGAGTCTTATGGTATCACTCGCAATTCCAAGGTTGTCGTATACGACTCTTGGCTTTTCTTGGCGGGCCGCCTTTGGTGGACGTTGCGCTACATGGGCTTATCTGATGTACGCGTATTGTCCGGTGGCATTGAACGTTGGGTCAAGGAAGGTCATCTTTTAACTAAAGAGCCGACTCCATTACCTACAGAACCTTCCGTTTTTAACTATGAATTGCAAACGCATATGGTTATGAGTCGAGATGAGGTTCTCAAGGCTAGTGAAAGCGGCGATCATGTTATCATCGATGCTCGTGCGCCGTTCCGCTACGATGGGTCTCAAGTAGATACGATGGATGGCATGACTGGTCACATTCCTGGTGCTGTTAATCATTTTTATGAAAGTGGTTATACCGTAGATGGGCCTAAGTCTGTAAAAGATTTAGAAGCCGAGTACTATAATGAAATCTACCAAAATAGACCTGTTGTGACTTACTGTGGCTCAGGGGTAACCGCTTGTAATGCTCTGTTAACTATGAGCGAAGTAGGGCTTGAATCGGCTTTATATGTTGGTAGCTCTAGTGATTGGGTAACCTATGACGGTTTCCCACTTAAGACTGGTGTAGAAACATTACGATAATACAGGAGGGCAAATGAAAATATTAAAACATCTACTAACCCTTGTTGCGTTTGGTTATTTGTGTTATCACATCTATACCTTCGGGCCCGGCATGTTTAATGTTACGGTGTTGGTAATTCTTGTTTTATCTTCCATAGCTAATTATTTCCGTGAAAAACGTGAAAGTGATCTTAAAGCAAACGAAAACGTTCGAAAGGCTCGTGCGGAAGCAAGACATGCAAAGAAACACAAATAATAGTAATGTACAACTTTCTGGCTGAACTGTATAACATACTATAATTGCTAGTATAAATAAGAATATTTTTGAAATATAAGGAAAATGTTGAAATAGAGGCTTTCACAAACTATATTAGTATGTAAAAGCACTATTAGAATAAGGAGTAAGCATTGAAATTAATTTCTTGGAATGTAAACGGCCTTCGTGCCGCTGTAACAAAAGGATTTATGGAATCCTTTAACGAACTAGATGCGGATATTTTCTGTTTACAAGAAACAAAATTGCAACCTGATCAAATTTCTTTGGAATTGCCAGGCTATGAGCAATACTGGAATAGCGCTGTGAAAAAAGGCTATAGTGGTACGGCTGTATTCACGCGTATTAAACCGTTGTCCGTAACTAACGGTATTGGCATTGAAGAACACGATCAAGAGGGCCGTGTTATTACTGCTGAATATGACAACTTCTATTTAGTATGCTGCTATACGCCAAATAGCCAACGTGAATTAGCTCGTCTTGAGTACCGTATGGCTTGGGAAGATGCATTCCGTAACTATTTGCTTGAATTAGATAAGAAAAAACCAGTTATTCTCTGTGGTGACCTTAATGTAGCCCATCAAGAAATAGACCTTAAAAATCCTAAGACAAACCGTAAAAATGCAGGCTTCTCCGACGAAGAACGTGCAAAAATGACAGAGCTCTTAGGTGCTGGTTTCACAGATACATTCCGTCATCTTTATCCAGATGCTATTGAAGAATACAGCTGGTGGTCTTATATGGGTAAGGCTCGTGAACGAAATACGGGATGGAGAATTGACTATTTTATTACCTCTAAACGTCTTGACGACAAAATTCAAGAAGCTAAAATTCACCAACAAATCTTTGGCTCTGATCACTGCCCAGTAGAATTAGATATCGATTTATAATATATTGAAAGTATAATCTACAGCCTCATCTTAGGATGGGGCTGTTATAATAGGTGAAAGGAGACCTTATGGCTCAAAAACAAAAGGCTGTTGTCTTATTCAGCGGTGGGGTAGATAGTACTACATGTTTAGCGCTAGCTATTGAAAGATTTGGCAAAGACAATGTAGTGCCGTTATCCATTCAATATGGTCAAAAACATAGTAAAGAACTAGAGGCTGCTGCATCCATTCTCGCTTATTATGGAATTGAAGGTAAAACGATGGATGTCACTAAATTGTTTGCCTTCAGCAATTGCTCTTTATTGACCCAATCCACAGAGGCAATACCTCAAGGTTCATACAAGGAACAACAAGAAACAGAAGGGGAAGGTACGGTTAGCACCTATGTGCCATTTAGAAATGGTCTATTCCTATCTGCGGCGGCTTCCTTAGCCTTATCTCTAGACTGCGGCTATATCTACTACGGTGCCCATAGCGATGATGCGGCGGGCAACGCATACCCAGACTGTACAGAACACTTCTACAAATCCATGGGTGACGCCATCTTCGAAGGATCCGGTAAAGAATGTTCATTAGAAGCACCATTCATTAACCATAATAAAGCAGACGTCGTAAAAGAAGGCTTACGACTTGGCGTCCCATACCACCTAACATGGTCTTGCTACGAAGGTGGCGACAAACCATGCGGACACTGCGGTACCTGCATCGACAGAGCCGAAGCATTCCGCGCAAACGGCGTCGAAGACCCGGCTCTATAACACTCGACTCTATAACACCTATAAACTGGCTTAGACAAGTAGTCGCCTTTTAGGCGGCTACTTTACATATATTCTAATAGAGTAGCAGGTATATGTGCTTCAAGGCGGACTTATACGTCACTAACTCACCTCAACTGGCTTAGGCTAGTTGCGGCGCTTTGATGCGTAATATATTTGGCTATGTCACAACAAACAGTTGATAAATAGCCATTTTTATAGGGGAGTATCAGAACTCCCCTACAAACTGTTATTTGCAGTTATCTATACTCATTTGGAATTTCGATATGAAATGTCTCACACAATAACTTCACATCATGTGCATCATTTTCATCAAACTCGTATCCCAGATGGAACATTACTTGACTATATGGTTCAATACAGGAAACCTCTATTTCCTCAATTCTTCCTTTACCCGAAAAAGTTTCTACCGGAAAACAATCCCCATCATAAAGAATTTCACCTTCGTCCGTATATTCAAAACAATGCAAATCAATAATTCTGTTTTTCAAATCTTCCCATACAGTATGGTTCAATGTTGTATATTCCATCTTAATCTCATAAAAGCCATTAGCTTTCATTATTTCTATAAAGTTCTGATAATCGTTCTTTTCTACAAAAATGTCAATATCATTATGGGCTCTTGACTGATATCCAAGAAGAGCATCTACACCCCAGCCACCATCAAGAAAGACTTTAATCTCCGCATCTATTGCAAATTGAAGAATCTGTTTTACATCTGTTATATTGACCATCTTATCATCTCCACAAATTCTAATTAGGCGACCAGAGGAACTGCTGGTCTGTTTGATAAATCTCTGCATTTAGCAGTTTTCAATGTTGCCAAAACGAAAGTTAAGAAGATGTTCCTTTTCTCCATGTCGCTTTCTTTGGCGTAATTTACAAGGTTATTCCACACAAGATAGTTGTTCAGATACTTGGTAGAAACACCGTTAAAGCCACGCATAAACCTCTTTAGCTGGCTATGGTAGCTATTGATATGTTGGATATTATAAATGCCTTTCTTGGCTTTGCCAGTCTTTAACTGCACAAGGTCAATGCCATTGGCATTTGTAAATCTCACATAGGAGTTCATCTTGTCCGTAACAAGAGTGGAATTGGTCTTAATCCTACCATCATAAATATGATGTAAATCTCTTGTAGAAACTCTACCAGTATTCGTAATCTTGGAGATAGACAAGCCATTCCTATTAACCGCACAAGGAACACATACCTTTTCTTGGGACAAGCCTCTGATATGTGTAGAATGACCACGCTTATGAGCCTTGCGTGGCATAGCAAATGTCTTACTCTTGCTATGATTGCCCTTGTACGAGATGGCGAAAAAAGTTTCGTCAGCCTCAATAATGCCGTCAAGGGTAACATCGTCTGCCATATTCTGAAGTGCATCCAAAATCTTGTGTCTCCAAAGGAATGCGGTGTTTCTGTGAATCCCACAAGCAACAGCAGTCTTACGAATGGATAAGCCATTCATCATACAATCAATGTACTGCTCCCACACGGACAAGTCTTTTCTTGTACCAGACACAATGGAGTTCGTAGCAATCACGAAGGACTTGCCACAATCCTTACATACATATCGCTGTGTGCCATCTTTACGATGACCATTGCGAACCACATGGATACAGCCACAAAGAGGGCATACACGACCATTTGCAAAGCGTTCCTTTGCTACGAAATCTTCAATATTCAAAGACTTTACAAAGGCAGGACTTAAAAGCATTGTTTTAAGGCTTTCCTGCTCTGCGACAGTCAACTTACCGATAATATCTAATGCGTCTTTGATAGTAGGCATATCCAATTACCTCCTTCGGTGGTACTGTTTCTTACTATTATTATACGCTATTTCTCGTCAAAATCAACCATTTGTTGTGACAGAGCCATATATTTTATATTATTTATCATGTGGAGGAGGCTGAGTTAAAGCGGCCTTTTACGTCACTATGTATCTGTAATGTTGATTTGTTAAATTCGCAGTGGAAGAAAATACCTTTTCAAAGAGCGACTTTGGCAGGTCGAGGCCCTAGGCCGATGACCGGTTCGCCAGTGGAGCGATGAGGAAAGGTATTTTCTGACACCCCGTCCTTGCCAACAACACAACAATAGTCGTTACTGTAACAAGCCGCTTTAATCTTTCCATAACTTGTGAATATCGAAAATATATGATATTATAAGGGCACAACTAAATAAGACAGTTTGAAACCATCCTGTCTCTAAACAAAACTACGGAAATTCATAAGCATTTATAGCATGGTAGTTTTGCCATGCTTTTTTATTTGAGGAGGTGAGTGTTATGATTACTACACGTAAATTGACTATTTCTGCCATGGTTGTGGCATTGTACATCGTTGTACTCTATTTAACGCAAAGCGTTTCCTTCGGGGCGTATCAAATTCGTATAGCAACATCATTATATGCACTTGCTTATGCCTTTCCGTTCTTGGTGATTCCCATGGGGATTGGCAACCTCATTTCTAACTTCCTATTCGGGGGCCTTGGTATCCTCGATATGGTAGGTGGCTTTGGCGTTGGTATTTTAACAACAGGTATTATCGTTTGTATGCGCAAGATGGGCCTCAGTGCTTGGTGGGCAATTTTGCCAATCATCTTTGTGCCAGCCCTATGTGTACCATTATGGCTCAGCCCATTACTAGGCCTTCCATACTGGCCATTGGTATTGAATCTCATCGTAGGTCAAACAATTCCAGCCGTTCTTGGTTCTGTTTTAGTGAAAGCTTTGATCAGCCGTCCTAGCATGGCAGCTATTTTAGGTGCTTTCAAGTAAAACTAAACAAAGTTAACAAACAAAAAGGCGTAAGCTCAAATGAGCTTACGCCTTTTTTATGGCTAAATGTTATGGAGGTTGAAAGAATTAGCAGTTATAACCGCGCCATTTAGTTTCTACTACGAGGCGTTCAAGGGCAACCATGTACGCTGCTTGACGAGGTGGTACATTGTATTTATGTTGCATTTCCCAAACTGCTTCAAAGCTATTTTGCATATTCTTAGTTAACCGTTCATTAACTTCTTCTTCAGTCCAGTAGAAGCTTGCTTTGTTTTGTACCCATTCATAGTAAGATACAACTACACCGCCGCCGTTCGCAAGAACGTCAGGGATGATGTCGATACCTTTTTCATAGAAGTATTTATCTGCATCATTAGTAGTAGGGCCGTTAGCACCTTCCAAGATGATTTTAGCTTGGATGTTTTCCATGTTGTCTTTGTTCAATTGGTTTTCAAGAGCTGCCATGTACAATACATCAACTGGTTGAGCCAATAATTCTTGGGCACCAATTGTAGTCATGCCTGGTTCGCTGTAACCTTCAAGGGAACGACCATGAGAGTTAGCATATTCGTATGCTTTTTCAACATCAAGACCGTTAGGGTTGTAGATGTTAACGCTTACATCGCCAATAGCAACAACTTTAGCGCCTGCTTGTGCAATGAGACGAGCACCTACGGAACCTACGTTACCGAAGCCTTGAACTGCTACAGTAAGGTTTTTGATATCTAAGTTTTTCTTAGCGAGATAGCTTTGCAATGCGATGAGACAGCCGCGGCCAGTCGCTTCGTTACGACCTAAGGAACCGCCTACTTCGATAGGTTTACCAGTAACGATACCAGGGCTCCATTCACCTTTTAATGTGCTGTATTCGTCAGCGATCCAGCTCATGATTTGAGAGTTTGTATTTACGTCTGGAGCTGGAACGTCAGTATTAACACCAATGATTGGCGCAATACGACGTACAAAGTTACGAGTTAAGCGTTCTAATTCGCGAGGATTCAAAGTTTTAGGATCAACTTTGATACCGCCTTTACCACCGCCGTAAGGGATGTTAGCAATAGCATTTTTAATAGTCATCCAAGCAGCCAATGCACGAACTTCGTTTTCATCGGAGTCTGGATGGAAGCGGAGACCGCCTTTAGCACTACCACGCAATGTGGAGTGTTGGCAACGATAGCCTTCGTATACGCGAACTTCACCATTATCTAGTTGAAGTGGTACAGCTACTTTTAGTTCCCGTTCAGGATGGCGTAATACTTCGTATTCACTACGAGTATAGCCGAGCTTTTCGGCTGCTACATCTAATGTATTTAGCATGTTTTCATAAGGATTATAACCGCTCATAATAATGACCTCCTGTATATAAGATTAAATGAAGTCTTGCTAATTTTACACATACTGAAGTATTCGACATTGTATACAGAATACCCTTTCTAATTTTATAAATATATTCTATAGTTTTTAATGTTCAAAAAGTGTATAGAATATAGATGTTTACTGTGATAATAGTCACTCGAAGAGTTAGATATAAATTGTAGTTTTTACAGTATAAATGGATACTTTTACAAAAAATAAAAAGAGACCGGTGAAAGATACTTTCACCGGTCTCATAAGAGAATATATTTTATTTTTCCACTGTATCTTCCACTGGAGTAGGAGGTACAGAAGAGTCTGTAGTTTGACCGTCACCCCACCATACGATACCGTATGTATGATTAAGAACAGAACGGTTAAATACAGGTGTTTCGATGCCTGCCTTGCGTTGTTTAATATAGTCTTCAAGAGCAAGACCTGCAGTACGACCCATACGTACGATGGAACTAATATTAGTTAATACTAAGAAAGCCATGAATAAATCGGCTAAATTCCATACTAAATCAAGGGAGGCAATAGAGCCTACGAATGTCATGATAATTACACCGATACGGAACAAATGAAGATAGAATCTCTTATCTGTTAAGTGGCTGATATTAATTTCACCGTAGTAATAGTTACCAATTAAGGAACTGAAGGAGAACATTACGATAAAGATTGCTACCGCTGTAGGTGCCCAAGAACCGAGTTGTTGTTCAAGGTTATGTTGCACTAGAGCTACACCAGTTAAGCCTGTTGTGCTATAGTCGCCAACGACGAGTACGATGAAAGCAGAAGCGGTACAAATGATAAATGTATCAAGGAATACGCCGAATGCTTGTACAAGACCTTGTTCAACAGGGTGGTTAACAGCTGCTGTAGCCGCTGCATTAGGTACAGAACCTTCACCAGCTTCGTTAGAGAATAGACCGCGTTTAATACCATTCATTACAGTGGCGCCTAGCAAGCCACCGCCTGCTGCTACAGGTTCAAAAGCGGAAGAGAAAATAGTGTAGATTACATGTGGGAATTGAGTAATATTCATAATTACTACGAATAATGCAGTAGCGATGTATAGAACCGCCATGATTGGAACGATGATTTCAGATGCTTTAGCAACGCGGCTAATGCCACCGAAAATGATAATGCCAAGAAGAATTGCTACTACAGCGCCAGTATAGGATACATCGAAGTTGAATACTTGGAGAGATGCAGCCAATGTGTTAGCTTGTACAGAGTTGTAAATCCAACCATATGTAATACTAATTAAAATGGCGAACAAAACAGATAATGCTTTGTTGTTTAAACCATAGCGAATGTAGTAAGCTGGACCACCGTAAAAGCCACCTTTAGCAACAGGTTCCTTGTAGATTTGCGCCAATGTAGATTCGATAAAACCTGTAGCAGCACCGATGAGTGCAATAACCCACATCCAGAAGACCGCACCAGGACCGCCGAGAACAACGGCAATGGCGATACCTGCGATGTTACCAACCCCAACACGGGATGCGGTACTAACACAGAATGCTTGGAATGAGGACACGTGATTTTTTTCAGTAGAACTACCAGCACCACTGATTACAAGACGAATCATTTCTTTGATCATCCGAATTTGTACAAAATTCGTTGTCATCGTAAAGAAGAGACCTGCGCCGATGAGGATAAAGATGATGAAATAGCTCCATAAATAGCCATTTATGGTGGATATAGCATCGTTGAGCATTGCTTCCATAAAAAAGCCCCTTTCATATAAAATAATTCTATATAGTTATTGATGTTATTGTATCAATTTCTATAGAGTCTGTAAAATAAAAATCCCTCACAAACGTGAGAGATTTGTTAGTCATTTATTGTTCTATTATAGGTAAGGAGATTCCTTATGCCTTGATAAACTCTTGAGATTCTTCCATACCTTTTAATAAGGTCTGTTCAGAGTGTTCCATGTGAATCTGAGCCAATTTACGAGCTTGTGTTGCGTTATGAGAGGCGATAGCTTCTACGAGTTGGCGATGTTCTTCCCATGTCTTTCTAAGACGACCCGGTTGATTCATGGAGAAGCTACGGAAACGGTAAGTTTGCTCCCGCAAGTTGTGCACGATGTCTGCAAGTCGTTCGTTACGAGAGGCACGGTATAATACTTCGTGGAATTCTACGTCTGCTGCTACGACGGATTCCATGTCCTTGTTTTCCATATGATCGCCAATCTCTACGAGCATTCGTTCTAATGTTTCGATTTCTTCTGCAGTGATACGTTCTGCTGCAAGGCCTGCTGCGAGTTCTTCGAGGGCAGACCGAATTTCGAATACTTGAGTAATATCCTTTAACGATATATTGGCTACGTATGTGCCACGGCGAGGAACCATAACAACAAAGCCTTCGAGCTCAAGCTTACGAATGGCTTCGCGAATTGGTGTGCGGCTCACACCGAGTTCTTCAGCTAGAGGAATTTCCATAAGGCGTTCGCCTGGTTTTAACACGCCGTCTTGAATGGCTTGACGTAATGTTTCACTTACGACTTCGCGTAGAGGTTTATACGCATCGAGGCGTATTGGTTGTAACCGTTTTGTCATGGTAAGTCCTCCTGTGTACATGTTTTTGTAATAAGAGATAGCCAATCATGGCCTGCTGCTTTGATTTCTTCTTGTAGTTGTAATGCTTCCATTGGTTTATCCAGCAATACCACCATAGTAGGACCACTACCAGTCATGATGGTTGGATAGCCGCGGCTAGTGAAGAATTCTTTACAAATGACAAGTTCTTCGTGGTCAGGGAAGAGTAGTTCTTCAAATGTATTAGCACTAGCAAGGAATGCTGATTTTAAGTCATTGTTTTCTAGGTGTCGTTGGACTGTATCGATGGTTTGTTTTGTTGCTACGGACTTGCCTGTGAAGCGACCATAAGCAGCTGCAGTTGATACAGAAACCTTTGGCTTTACTAGCAATAGCCAATGTGGCGCAGGAGATTTTCCGTACGTTAATATTTCGCCACGACCTGTGCCACGTGCTGTACCGCCTTGTAATAGAAATGGCACATCAGAGCCAAGAGTAGAGCCTATTTTTAATAGCTCCTCTTGAGTAAGGCGCAAGTCCCAGAATCGATTGAGACCTACTAACATAGCAGCCGCATCAGCACTCCCACCGCCAAGACCGGCTTGAATAGGTACCCGTTTTAATAGGTGAATGGCAGCTCCCGCTTTGCAACCGGTATAAGCTTGTATTGCCCGTAATGCTTTGAGGGCAAGATTCTCTTCGCCGTAAGTGACGAGTTTTTGCATATACTCAGGCAATTCTGGAGCCCCGCCGGAGAATACTACGGAATGATGCTTAGCAAAATAAATGGAATCGCTAAGGCGAATAGATTGGAAGATAGAGTCGATATCGTGGTAGCCATCTTCACGCTTGCCTGTAATAGCAAGACCAATATTGATTTTACTGCAACCGAGTTGCTCAAAACTTTTACTCATGATAGCCTCGTTTGTAACATACAGAATATATGCAATTTATATGTTTATTTTATACTCTTATAAAGTGATTGAAAATAACCATTAAGTGGTTTATGATGAATTTGTATACGCATATTGTTTTATTACTAAATGTATTGTAAATAGCGTATGTTTTAGTTAGTTCATTATAGAATATTTATAGTGAAATGGCAATTTGGAGGAAGCTATGTTCGCTAAGTATAGAAGTGTTATCTATGAAAGCCTTATGGTCATTCTTGGATGTGCCATATTTGGTGCCGGCCTTGATGCCTTTGTATTGCCACACAAATTGGTGAGTACTGGTATTAGTGGGGTAGGCTTGATTTTGTATTATTTAACGGGCTTATCTGTTGGTTCTTGGAATATGATTTTAAATATTCCTATATTCTGGGCTGCTTGGAAGTGGCTGGGCACCCGTGTTGTTATCAAAACCTTGTATGGCACATTGATGCTGTCTTGGATGGTTGATTTATTTAACTTCTTGCAATATGACATGATTATTAAGGATCCTTTGTTGAGTTCCATGATGGCTGGTATTACTACTGGTGTAGGTCTTGGCATTGTATACCGCGTAGGCGGTAACACAGGTGGGCTTGATCCTATTGCACTCATTGTACGCAAATATTATGGACTTCAAATGGGGTCCATTAATAGTGCCATAAACTGTGCTATCCTTGTTGCTGCAATTGGTGTTGTTGGCCTTGAAGCCGTAGCGGTCACACTTATTAGTGTCTATGTGTATACCATCATTACGAATAAGGTGGTTATCGGCTTTAATCAGCGGAAGGTTGCTTTCATCATTACCTATCGTACTGATGAGGTCTGTGAATGCATCATCAATAAGGTTGGTCGTGGCGCAACTATCATTAATGGCATTGGTGCTTATACGCGGACGCCGAAGCAAATCGTTATGGTAGCCGTTAATCTCTTGCAAGTAAATAAATTAAAAGAGGTTATTCAAGAGGCGGATCCAAATGTGTTCATCTTAATAACTGATGCGCAAGAGGTCATTGGGCAAGGCTTTACACAACCGATTATCCCTACTGTAGTGTGTGAACAGTTAAAAGATAAGAGTACCACACAAGAGGATAATACACAGACTATACATAATCGCTAAGTAAAGCAAAATGTAAAATCAGAAAAGTAAAATTCAAAATGTAAGCATTAGTCATCTCATATTAATTATGTGTAAATATAATATTTTATGAATGACATATACATTTGAGATTAGGAGGTTCCTATGGCTCATAAATTAGCAGGTACGCCTGTACAAGAACAAGATATTATAGATGTACAAACTCTGGTAGATGCCTATTTTGACAATGCACCAGATGTAACTGATCCGACACAACTCGTATCCTTCGGTACATCAGGCCACCGTGGTACCTCTTTAAAAGGTACCTTTACGGATTTACACGTAGCGGCTATTACACAAGCAATCTGTGATGGTCGTGGTCAATTTGGTGCGACAGGGCCCATTTTTGTGGGCCAAGATACACATGCCTTATCTCAGCCTGCATTAGTAACAGTGCTTGAGGTACTTGCTGGTAATGGTGTGACTGCCATGGTTGATGCGGATATGGACTTTGTTCCAACACCATCTGTGTCTCGTGCAATCATTCGATATAATGAAAGTCACGATAAAAAAGCAGATGGTATCGTTATTACACCATCTCACAATCCTCCAGATAATGGGGGCATTAAGTATAATGCTACCAACGGTGGCCCTGCAGATACGTTGATTACAAAATGGATTGAAACCCGCGCCAATGAGTACGTTCGTGCTTATTGTGAATTAGAAGGGTTTAAACGCATTAGCATAGATAATATTGAACCAGATCAACAAGTGCCTTATGACTATAAGGGCTTATATGTGGAAGAGTTATCTTCCATCATCAATATGGAAGCCATTCAAAGTGCGAAGCCTAAAGTTCTTGTCAATGCATTAGGTGGTAGTGGCCTTGGTTATTGGCGTGCTATTAAAGAACGATATAATCTCAATATGGATATTATCAATGATGAATACGATCCAACCTTTAGCTTTATGACCTATGACCATGATGGCAAGGTGCGTATGGATTGTTCCTCTGAATATGCGATGGCGGATGTAACTAAACAAATTGGCAATTATGATCTCGCTGTTGGCAATGATCCTGATTATGATCGCTACGGTATCGTTACTGCAGAGGGCCTTATTTCACCAAATGCATTCCTTACAGCGGCTGCGGATTATCTGTTTACAACCCGTGGTTGGACTGATAAAGGGGTAGGTAAAACCGTTGTTTGTACCACTATGATTGATAAATGGGCGGCTGTTAAAGACATTCCGGTTTATGAGGTTCCGGTAGGCTTTAAATATTTTAGCTCTTTATTATTTGATGGTGAGATTGGTATCGGCGGTGAAGAATCTGCAGGCGCATCGTTCCTTAAAAAGGACGGCACCGTATGGACTACCGATAAAGACGGCATGGTAATGGCGCTTCTAGCAATGGAAATGTATGCCGTTATGGGCACAACTGTTGATCGCCTCTACAATAATATTGTTGAAGGTTGTGGTGACCCACGATTTGGTCGCATTGATGCGGCTTGTACAAAGGCGGCAAAGGCCAAGTTGAAACAGTTGAATGCAAGTTCCATTACAGCCACAGAGGTAGATGGAGACCCTATTACGAATATACGCACTACATCTTTATACAAGGATATGCCCATCGATGGGGTTCGCGTAGAAACTGAAACAGGTTGGTTTGTAGCGCGTCCGTCCGGTACAGAGGATTTGTATAAAATCTATGGTGAAAGCTATAAAGGGGATAAAGGTTTAGTCGCATTATTGACAGCAGGAGAGGCTATCGTAACGGCTGCATTATCCGACGAAGTGTAAAATACTGTTTTTACATGAAAACTCATGAAGATTTCACCGTAGAAAAGTAATAAATGTGATATAATATATTAATATAGTTTATTGAATACCCTATATGGGTCAAATAGTTTGTAGTGCTCAGAAAAGGTGATGTTATGAAATTAGTTGTTACCGTTGTCGGCGTTGACCGCGTTGGTATCATTGCAGGGGTTAGTACTGTACTTGCTAACCACGGCGTAAACATTATGTCTATAAATCAAACCATTCTTGATGGCGTTTTCAATATGATTATGATGTGTGAAACAAAGTCTGAAGATGTGAAAGATTTGACATCTATTCAAGATGCTTTGAATACACTCGGTAAAGAACTTGGTGTTGAAATCCGTGCACAACATGCTGATATTTTCTTAAGCATGCACCGTGTAGGATAGGAGGCACTATGTTATCTATCGACAATATTTTAGAAACGAATCAGATGATTCATGATAACAAGCTTGACGTACGTACCATTACAATGGGTATTAGCTTGCTTGAATGTGCATCTAGCTCTGGTAAAGAGTTGTGTGATCGTATTTATGATCGCATTACGAAAGAAGCAGAACACCTTGTGTCTACCGGTGAAGATATTGAGCGCGAGTTTGGTATTCCTATCATTAACAAACGTATTTCTGTAACACCGATCTCATTAGTGGCTGGTGGTAGTGATTTAACATCCTATGTTCCTATTGCAGAAGCGATGGATCGCGCTGCAAAAACAGTAGGTGTAAACTTTATCGGCGGTTTCTCTGCTCTTGTAACAAAAGGTGCTACACGGGCTGACCGCATTTTGATTGATTCCATCCCAGAAGCGTTGGCAACTACAGATATCGTATGTAGCTCTGTAGGTGTGGGCTCTACTAAAACGGGTATCAACATGGATGCAGTTCGCGATATGGGGATCATCGTTAAGAAAACGGCAGAACTTACAAAGGATAATGATGCTCTTGGTTGTGCTAAGCTTGTTATTTTCTGTAATCCTGTAGAGGATAATCCATTCATGGCCGGTGCCTTCTTCGGTGTAACTGAAGGGGATAGCGCTATTTCTGTAGGCGTATCTGGTCCAGGCGTTGTAAAACACGCACTAGAATCTGTACGTGGTCAATCCTTTGACGTTGTAGCAGAAACGATTAAACGCACTGCTTTCAAAATTACTCGTGTAGGCCAATTGGTAGCACAAGAGGCATCTCGCCGTCTTGGCAAACCATTCGGTATCATTGACTTGTCCTTGGCACCAACACCAGCTGTAGGTGACTCGGTAGCTCACGTTCTTGAAGAAATGGGCTTATCCTCTTGTGGTTGTCACGGTACTACAGCAGCACTTGCATTGCTTAATGATGCGGTGAAAAAAGGTGGCCTTATGGCATCTTCTCACGTAGGCGGTCTCAGTGGTGCATTTATTCCAGTATCTGAAGATGCGGGTATGATTGATGCTGTATCTTGTGGCAGTTTATCCCTCGATAAATTAGAGGCTATGACATGCGTATGTTCTGTGGGCCTTGACATGATTGCTATTCCTGGTAACACAACAGCAGATACAATTTCTGCAATCATTGCTGATGAATCTGCTATTGGTATGATTAATAATAAGACAACTGCGGTTCGTGTAATTCCTGTACCTGGTAAAACAGTAGGCGAGGTTGTTGAGTTTGGCGGCTTGTTAGGCTATGCTCCAATCATTGAAGTAAGCCCATATAGTGCAGCTGAGTTCATCGCACGTGGTGGTCGTATTCCTGCACCTATTCGTAGCTTAACGAACTAATATTGTTTTAACCCAGTTGTTGGAGGTGTCTTATGAGTGATTATGTGCTCGATTATGTATGGGCCTTTGCTCTGGCGCTCGTCATAACCTTTGCACTTACCCCTTTAGTAAAACGCTTTGCTGTTGCTGTTGGGGCAATAGATAAACCTGATGCCCGCAAGGTACATCATGGTGCTATTCCACGACTTGGTGGGTTAGCAATCTTCCTCGGTTATATCGGATCGGTTCTCTTTAATGGATCTATCCCACATGACCATAAACTATTTGGCTTTGTACTTGGTACTGTTATTCTTGTGCTTGTGGGCATATGGGATGATATTAAACAAATTGAGCCAAAGACTAAGTTGATGGGCCAAATTATAGCAGCTGCTATTTTGGTGGCTTACGATATTCGCGTAGACTTCATCAACCTTCCTTGGGGTGGTGTGGTATACCTTAAATATTGGGCTGCTCCATTGACTATTTTCTGGATTGTAGGCTTTACGAATATCGTAAACCTTATCGATGGACTTGATGGCTTGGCAGCAGGCATTTCCTTTATTGCTTGTATTGCTGTTTGTGCTATGACATTACAACTTGGTCAAACAGACCTTGCCTGTATTTCATTGGCACTAGCAGGTGCAACAGTAGGGTTCTTGCGGTATAACTTTAACCCAGCGAAAATCTTCATGGGGGATACGGGCTCTATGCTCCTTGGTTATACATTAGCCGCTATTTCTGTAATGGGGGCTGTTAAAACGGCGGCTACTATTGCATTAGTGGTACCAGCTATCGTGCTAGGCTTACCAATTCTCGATACATTGTTTGCTATCGTGCGCCGTAAAATCAGCGGTCGTCCGATTTTCAAGCCTGATAAAGGCCATGTGCATCATCGTTTGTTAGCACAGGGCTTATCTCAAAAACAAGCAGTGCTAATGATGTATGCTGTAACGGCTCTCTTTGGTGGCGTATCCGTCATCGTAGCAGAGGTCAATGCTTGGATTGGTATCGCATTAGTACTCGTTATCTTCTTAGGTAGTATTTATGTGGCTCGTCGCCTTGGTGTTATTACTCACAGTGATGCGGCAGGTCATCCACTACCACGTCCTACAATTGAACGCAGCGATTCAGATGAAACTATTTCCTTTGATCGTGAAGAATTGGCAAAAGCTTTAGAGGAATCCGAGGATTCCCATAAGAAATAACCATGTGGGGCGCTTGGCGCCCCATTTTTTCTATCCTACTATGTTGGAGGCAACTATGTTAAAAGTTATGACAATCTTTGGTACAAGACCTGAGGCTATCAAGATGGCTCCTCTTGTAAAAGCATTAGAAGCAGCACCGGATATGGAACCGATTGTAACCGTTACGGCACAACATCGCGATATGCTCGATCAAGTACTAAACTTGTTTAATATTACCCCTGATTACGACTTGAATATTATGAGCCAAGGTCAAACATTGTACGATGTAACAAACCGTGCATTGATGGGCCTTAAAGATGTATTAGAAGAAGCTAAACCTGATGTGGTTCTTGTACATGGTGATACTACAACTACCTTTGCAGGTGCTTTGGCGTCCTTCTATCAAGAAATTCCTGTAGGCCATGTAGAAGCAGGCCTTCGCACTGGTGATATTTACTCTCCATTCCCAGAAGAGATGAACCGCAAGTTGACTGGTTCTATTGCGACATATCATTTTGCACCAACAGCTAGTTCTGAAAGTAATCTTAAAAAAGAAAATATAAATACAGACCATTTGTATGTAACAGGCAATACGGTTATTGATGCCCTTGATACAACAGTACAAGAAAATTATGTGTTTGATGATGCTGCTATCAATGCATTAGATCCTGAAAAACGTACAGTGCTTGTTACTACACATCGCCGTGAAAACTTGGGTGAGCCTATGCGCCATGTATACCAAGCTATTCGCGATTTGCTTGATGAATTTAAAGATATTCAAGTGGTATTCCCTGTACATAAGAATCCTAAAGTTCGCCAAGTTGTACAAGAAGAACTCGGTTCTGTAGAACGTGTTACATTAATTGACCCGCTTGATTACGAACCATTTGCTAATTTGATGGCTAAATCCTATTTGATTCTTACTGATTCTGGTGGGATTCAAGAGGAAGCACCAGCTCTTGGTAAACCAGTTCTCGTATTGCGTGATACTACAGAACGCCCAGAAGCTGTTGAAGCTGGTACTGTGCGCCTTGTAGGTACTGACAAAGACGCTGTACATGCAGCAGCTCATGAATTGTTGAGCAATGCAGAGGCTTATAAATTGATGTCTAATTCCGTTAACCCATATGGTGACGGCAAAGCATCTGAACGCATCATCCAAGCGTTGCGCCATGAATTTTTAGGCGATCCTAATCGTCCTGAACGTTTTGGTAAATAATATGGATAAGGACCTTGTGAAAGCCCTCGCCATGGCAACATCGGCGGGGCTCACACTCGTTTTCTGTATAGGTGGCTTTATTGGGATTGGATATATACTAGATGGTTGGTTTAGAACTGAACCATTATGTATGGTTATATTTGGTCTTATTGGAGCTATAACAGGCTTTTATATGTTATATAAACAAGTTAAGTAGTGAGGTATATATGAATCAATATATTAAATTCATAGTGCGTGTGCTACTAACTTGTTTTTTTATTGCCTTTTTAGGCGGTATAATACAAGTTTTATGTGGCTTAGAAGTGTATCTATGGGGATGGCTTTGGGGCATTTTTATAATGGTACTCTACTTGCTTAGCTTGGCTTTGCATGGACAATCTATTGTGTCAGGAGACCCTTATAAAGCCGTACGTAAAGCTCGCAGGCAGATGATATGGCGTCTTATGTTAGTAGGCTCTTTGGTCGTCTTAGGATTAAAAATACCTGGTGTTGAAGCTGTTAGCATGTTTATAGGTATTGCACTCATACAACCGGCATTATATGTGGTGTATTGGTGGCTTAGTCGGCATTTCTGACCCCGTAAGTAGCAGTAAGAATGATAGGTGTATACCGATAATGCATTATACACAATGTGATTATGAGTAATTGGAATTGTTTACCTTGTAAGTGTTGATTATATATCTATAACGATGTATGATGATACATATATAATATATTTATATTAATTGTAAATATATAAGGTTTTTATTATGACTATGGAAGGGGTTGAGAACGTGGAATTACATGCGGGACACCATGAGGTCGTGCAGTGGTTGGGGTTAACATTTAATATTGATACCTTGATTGCTACATGGGTTACTATGGCTATTGTAATACTGGTAACAGTATTGGCCACCCGAGGACGTAAATTGGTGCCTGTAGGCTTGCAAAATATAGTGGAAGCTATATTAGAAGGCTTAGAGGGGCAGCTAGCTCCGAACTTGGGTCGTCATTGGCCGATGGTAAGTTCCTTGTTATTTACGTTTTTCTTATTTATTTTTGTAGGGAACGAACTGGGTTTAATGCCAACGTTTAAGGCTTTAACATCACCAACATCCGATATTAATACTACAATTGCATTAGCTCTATGTAGCACATTAGTGGTATGGGTTATGGGGATTAAAGTTAAAGGCTTATCCTATTTCAATCATTTTGTACAACCTTATAAGGCTTTGCTAATCCTTAATATTTTTGAGGAAATTGCAAAACCAGTTACACTTGCTTTCCGTCTATTCGGCAATATCGTAGCTGGTGAAATTTTGTTAGAAGTATTGTATAACTTGCCTTGGTTTGTACCTGTACCATGGGTTTGGATTGCTTTTAGTTTATTTATCGGTATTATTCAAGCCTTTATTTTCACAGTTCTTACTGCCTCCTACTTGGGGATGGCTCTTAGTGAGGAACATTAATTATTTTATATGGAGGATATATTATGGAAGCTCAAGGTTTATTCGCATTAGCAGCAGCAATCGCAGTAGGTTGTGGTGCCATTGGTGCAGGTATCGGTGATGGTCTTGTATCTAGCAAAGTAATCGAAGGTATTACACGCCAACCAGAATTACGTGGTCAATTGATGTCTACAATGTTCGTAGCGATTGGTTTGATCGAAGCGATGCCTATCATCGGTGTAGTAGTAGCATTTATTTTGTTATTCAGATAATAACGAGGAGGAATAACCTTGGTTGACTTAAGCCTTGGAACGATTCTTGCTCAAATGTTGAACTTTTTTATATTAGTTTGGCTATTGGCTCGTTTTGCATATAAACCATTATTGGCTATGATGACAGAACGTAAAGAACGAATTGCTAAAGACTTAGAAGCTGCAGAAAAAGCTCGTGCAGAAGCAGAGGAATTTAAAGCTGATTATGCAGCTCAAATTTCTAATGCTCGTGTAGAGGCACAAAAAATTGTTGAAAAAGCAATTCAAGAAGCAGAAAATACAACACGTGAACAATTAGCAACAGCTCGCGAGCAAATTGAACAAGAAAAAAATCGTGCTCGTCAAGATATTGCCATTGAACGTGATCGTGCTATGAACAGCTTGCGCAATGAAGTTGTTTCCTTATCTGTAGCTATGGCTGGTAAAGTTGTTGCTAAAGATATGAACAGCGAAACTAATACAAAATTGATCGAAGACGCTATTCGTCAACTTGATAGTAAAACGATAGGGTTGTGATACGATGAGCATAGAAATTGTAGCAGATAAATACAGTTCAGCTATGTTTGAATTAGCTCAAGAACAAAATAAGTTGGATCTCATGGAGGAGCAATTAGGCTATGTAGCATCTGTAATGGATGAGCAACCTGAATTAAGCTCATTCCTTGAAAATCCAACTGTTACAGAAGATGCAAAGATTAAGCTGATTGGTAAAATTTTTGAATCTAGTCTCGATAAGGTTGCTTTGCATTTTATTTATGTGATGATTAAACGTGGTCGTGATCGCTATATAAAGCAGACTATTGCGGCATTTATTAAGAAATCACGCGAAGCTCGTGGTATTCTAGAAGCTACTGTCACTGTAGCAGAACCAATCACAGCTGATATAGAAGCATCTGTACAAGCTAAATTACGAGAGGTAACGGGCAAAGATGTTATTCTATCCGTGCGTCAAGATCCTTCCATTATGGGTGGTATTATCATTCAAGTAGGGGATAAACGCATTGATGGCTCTGTATCTCGTCGCTTGCAAGAATTAGAAAAATCTTTATTAAGAACGAACTCTATTAGATAGGGGTGAATGGGTATATATGAAAATGAAGCCTGAAGAAATCACTGCTATAATCAAACAGCAGATTCAGGACTATGATGTTGACCTCAATGTCGATGACGTGGGTACTGTTCTCGACGTAGGGGATGGCATCGCCCATATTTATGGTCTTGAAAGAGCCATGGCCGGTGAGTTGCTAGAATTACCACACGGCGTATATGGCTTGGTTTTGAACTTAGAATTAGATAATGTTGGTGCCGTACTATTGGGTGATGACTTCTTGATTAAAGAAGGTGACCAAGTACGCCGTACTGGCAAAATTATGGACGTACCAGTAGGTGATGCACTTATTGGTCGTGTAGTAAATCCGTTGGGTCAGCCTATCGATGGTAAGGGTGCTATTCAAGCGACAGAACGTCGTCCTGTAGAACATCCAGCTCCTGGTATTGCGGATCGTCAATCCGTAAATGAACCTTTGCAAACTGGTTTGAAAGCCATTGATGCAATGGTACCAATTGGCCGTGGCCAACGTGAGCTCATCATTGGTGACCGTGGTACTGGTAAAACTGCAATCGCTCTTGATACAATCATCAACCAAAAAGGTAAAGATGTTATTTGTATCTATGTAGCTATTGGTCAAAAAGAATCTACCGTAGCTCGTGTAGTACAAAAATTAGAAGAAACAGGTGCGTTGGATTATACAATCGTCGTTTCTGCTAGTGCTTCTACAGGTGCTCCATTACAATACATTGCTCCGTATGCAGGGGTTGCTATGGGTGAATACTTCATGTACAAAGGCAAACATGTACTTTGCGTATATGATGACTTAACTAAGCAAGCAGCTGCTTACCGTGCTATGTCTCTATTATTACGCCGTCCACCAGGGCGTGAAGCGTATCCAGGCGACGTATTCTACTTACACAGCCGCCTATTAGAACGTGCTGCTAAACTTTCACCAGAACTTGGCGGTGGTTCTATTACAGCGTTGCCAATCATTGAAACACAAGCGGGTGACGTATCTGCATACATCCCAACAAACGTAATCTCCATCACTGATGGTCAAATTTTCTTGGGGACAGATATGTTCTACTCTGGTATCCGTCCAGCTGTTGACGTAGGTTTGTCCGTATCCCGTGTAGGTGGTAGTGCACAAACTAAAGCGATGAAACAAGTAGCAGGCCAATTGCGTTTGGACCTTGCACAATATCGTGAATTGGCAGCCTTCGCACAGTTCGGTTCTGATCTTGATGCGGCTACTAAAGCACAATTAGACCGCGGTGAACGTTTGACTGAAATGTTAAAACAAGGTCAATATGAACCTATGAGCGTAGCAGAAATGGTTATCAATCTTTACGCTGGTACAAAAGGATACTTAGCTAATATTCAAGTAGCTGATGTATTATCATTTGAATCTGAACTTTTACGTTTTGTGAAAGCTAACTATCCTGAAATTATCACGAATATTGAAACGTCTAAGAAAATTGATGAAGATACTGAAAATCTATTGAAGCAAGCAATCCCAGAATGTGTAGAAGCATTTGGTTCTACGCATACATTAGTGTCTCGTAAGGAGGCGTAATGTATGGCTAGTGCACAAGATTTGCGAAAACGCATAAAAAGTGTTACCAATACGCAACAAATTACAAAAGCGATGAAGATGGTTGCTTCAGCTCGTCTTCGTAGGGCACAAACAAAAGCGGAATCTACACGTCCTTACGCAGAAAAAATTGGGCAAATCTTGCGTCATATGTCTAATAGTGATTTAGAAGGCTTTAGCAGTCCTTTACTAGAGGTACGTCCTATAAAACGCACATGCTATGTTGTAATAGGTGCTGATAAGGGCCTTGCAGGGGCATTCTCGTCTAATGTATTGAAATTTGCTATGGAGCAATTGCATGGCAAATCTTCCGATACATATCGTGTTATCACGGCTGGTAAAAAGCCAAGAGACAGCATGAAATCCAGAGGAATTCATATCGATAAGTCCTATGCGGGCTTCTCTGATAAACCTTCCTATGAACATGCGCGTGCCATTATGCATGAAGCACTTTCACTATACGAACGTCATGAAGTTGACGAAGTCATCATGATATATACACGTTTTGTAAATTCTATGACGCAAATTGCACAGGCTGAGCGCTTGTTGCCAATAGAGCAACCACAAGATGAGGTAAAAGGGGAAGAATATGACTTTATGCCTTCCGCTGTATCTGTCTTGGAGGCGTTGCTACCAAAATATTTAGAAATTACTGTTTATAATGGATTGTTGCAATCTGCAGCAAGTGAACTTGGTGCTCGCATGACAGCCATGACATCTGCTACAGACAATGCAGGGGAACTCATTGATTCCTTGGGGCTTGAATATAACAAGTTACGTCAATCTAGCATTACAAACGAAATTTCTGAAATCGTTGGTGGCGCTAATGCCTTGCAATAAATAAGGAGACATCTGTCGATGAGTAATAATATTGGTAAAGTTGTGCAGGTCATTGGCCCAGTTGTAGACGTGCGCTTCGATGCTGGTCATTTGCCAAGCATCTACAACGCCATCAACATCTACCATGATCATAAGGCACATGATAGACAAAAAATTGTAGTAGAGGTTATGCAACACTTAGGTGATGATACTGTACGTTGCGTTGCGATGAGCTCTACTGACGGTATGACCCGTAATATGGATGCTGAAGATACTGGTGCTGCAATTGCCGTTCCTGTAGGTGAAGGTGTATTGGGTCGTATCTTTAACGTACTGGGTGAAACTGTGGACCATGATCCAGCTCCAGTTGTAGCTGACGAAAAATGGCCTATTCATCGTCCAGCACCTAAATTTGATGACCTTTCTCCAGATACACAAATCTTGGAAACAGGTATTAAGGTTGTTGACCTTATCGCTCCATACGTAAAAGGTGGTAAAATTGGCCTCTTCGGTGGTGCCGGTGTAGGTAAAACCGTATTAATCATGGAATTGATTCACAATGTTGCTACAGAGCACGGTGGTTACTCCGTATTCTCCGGCGTAGGCGAACGTACTCGTGAAGGTAACGACTTGTGGAATGAAATGAAAGAATCCGGCGTTATCAATAAAACGGCCCTCGTATATGGCCAAATGAATGAGCCACCTGGGGCTCGTATGCGCGTAGGTCTTACAGGCCTTACAATGGCTGAATACTTCCGTGATGTGAAGAAACAAGACGTGCTCTTGTTTATCGATAATATCTTCCGCTTTATCCAAGCGGGTTCTGAAGTATCTGCCCTCTTAGGTCGTATGCCATCTGCCGTAGGTTACCAACCTACATTGGCTAATGACGTAGGTGCTTTACAAGAACGTATTACATCTACAAAAGAAGGTTCCATTACTTCCGTACAAGCTGTATATGTACCAGCCGATGACTTGACTGACCCTGCTCCAGCAGCGACATTCGCTCACTTGGATGCAACAACAGTATTGTCTCGTTCCATTGCGGAACTTGGTATTTATCCAGCGGTGGATCCACTCGATTCTACAAGCCGTATTTTGGACCCACATGTACTTGGCGAAGAACACTATGCAGTAGCTCGTGGCGTACAAGAAGTATTGCAAAAATATCGCGATCTTCAAGATATTATCGCAATCCTTGGTATGGAAGAATTGTCTGACGAAGATAAATTGACTGTATCTCGCGCTCGTAAGATTCAACGTTTCTTGAGTCAACCATTCTTCGTAGCAGAAGTATTTACTGGTTCTCCTGGTAAATATGTGCCATTGTCCGAAACATTGAGAGGCTTTAGAGAAATCTTAGATGGTAAATATGATGAATTGCCAGAAGGTGCATTCTACATGGTTGGTACCATTGATGAAGCCGTTCAAAAAGCAAAGGAAATGCAAGAGAAGGGGGAATAATCCATGGCGGAACCTATGACCCTACAGATCATTACACCTGATGCGATTGTCTTTGAAGGTAAGTCTACATTCTTTGTAGGTAAAGCCATTGATGGTCAATTTGGTATCTTGCCAAATCATGCACCTATGATTATCGCATTAGATTTAGCGCCATTACGCATAGATCAACCAGATGGAACATCTCGTGAACTTGCCGTATTTGGTGGCTTCTGTGAAATTGAACATAATAAGGTGAGTATTGTAACTCCAGATTGCCAAGATCCATCATCCATTGATGTGGAACGTGCTCGTCGAGCTAAAGAACGTGCAGAAGGCCGGTTATCTAATCCTACACCAGATATCGATGTAGAACGCGCAGAAGCAGCATTGCAACGTGCATTATTGCGCTTGCATGTAACTAAAAAACTATAAAATGAAAGGCTAGCCATAGGGCTAGCCTTTTTCTATAGAATTTCATTTTGTTTATAGGAAACACTCATCTAACATTAAGGTCATCTGCTTATACTAAAATTTGTCATTTAAATTTAATGACTTATTGTGTTAATTTGGAGGTTTTCTAATGAACGTATCTAAAAAATCTTTCATTGCTTTTGCTGTATTAGCATGCTGTTTTGGTGCATCTACACTAGGAACACATGTAGACGCATCTTATGGTTATAAATATACTGACTCGGTTCGCCCACCAGTAGAAACTCCTACAAATGATGCTTTTAGAGCTAACATGGTTAAACAAAATGAAGCTAATAATGCTAAATATGCTGCGACTACTAATACAAGTACAGCAAGTGCAAAAGATGATGATTCAATTTATTACGTAAGCGATTTATCTGATTCCTTCCGTAGTTCATTTACTGCACTTTTAAGAAATGCTGGTTTTACAGAGCATCAACTTAGATTAATCGGCTTGATTCACTAAGTTATGTATCGTTAATAGGTGAATACAAAAAGACCGTTAAGCAATTGCTTAACGGTCTTTTTAGTGTCTCTTATAATACGCTAACACCTTTTAAGGAGTAAGCAGTATTTCTAGGTTGTTCTACTTGGAAGTCAAGTACAACTGGAGATTCAGAGTTGATGCCAGGCGCTTGATAGCGGTCACGGTCTGTTGGAATACGTTTATACGGTAATTTATCAAGTAATACAGTCATAACTTTATTCCATACAGCCTTATGTGTTGGCATTGTTAAGGAATCATCTGTTTGATTGAATCCACTGCGTACGGTGTGAATAACTTGATCATTCACATCGTAGTAATATAACAATGCATTTACCTTTGCTGCAATGTACATTTCGCGATCATCATTGTTATATGCATATGGGCTATTTACACCATTAATTTGTACGTATACGTCTTGCAATGGTACAGGCATGATAACAATTTCAGAGTTCTGCGCAGATGCAATTTGCGCAAGGTCAACAGCTCTAATTTCTGCTGTTGGCGTATTAGTACTTACGATTGCTGTATCGTAGTACGGATATTTAAGTGTGTTAGATAAGCGATCAGTCATATAACGACCCAATTGTGCTGTGTTTTCATTGCGCAACTTGGCAGGTACAACAATTGTTACCTTGCGACTAGGGAAGTTCTCTAAGTGACCATCATAATTAGAATTTGATGTGTTAATCGTCGCTTTTTCTGGGGTTCCTACAACTGGAGTAGAAACAGGTGTGTTGGCAACCTTCAAAATAGGTTGACCATTATTATCGGATTGTAATGTAGGTGTAGTTGTATCTACATTGGATTGCACAGAGTTAATAACAACCGGTTGAGCCCTATTGGATGTTAGTTGACTCATATTAATTGTGGCCGCACTTGCTGTAGCAAGGGTAGATGCCAATAGTACACCTAGTACTGTAAGTAGCGAACGTTTATAGCGTCCGAATTTACGAAACATAGTTCCTCCTCTTAATAAAACTCTTTAAATTTTTACAAACAAAACAACTGGTACTATTATATCACATATACAAAAAAAAGAAGCAAGCTTTATGCTTGCTTCTAGGTTTGGTGGACGATGACAGGATCGAACTGCCGACATCCTGCTTGTAAGGCAGGCGCTCTCCCAGCTGAGCTAATCGTCCATATGTGGTGACCCGTCCGGGAATCGAACCCGGGATACCGCCGTGAAAGGGCGGTGTCTTAACCGCTTGACCAACGGGCCAGAATGGCTCCTCGAGTAGGACTCGAACCTACGACCGATCGGTTAACAGCCGATTGCTCTACCAACTGAGCTATCGAGGAATGGTACGATTGTTATTATATGTTAGATTAATTATAAAAGCAAGCGTTTTTTTTAAAATTACTATAAATCAAAAGGCGTTAATTATGACTAAAACACATAACTTTATACAAAAAATCACTTATCAAAAATAGTGATAAGCAAGTCATTAAAATTAATATAATCTATAGAGATGAATAAACATAGATAATTCCTATATTTATAGGGGATTCATAATGTATATTTTCTTAAGAGTTAGCAATATAAGTATATTGAATATAATCGGTATACATATGCATTGTAAAAAAGTTTAAACCTTTTATTTGAAAAGTAATATCAAGTAGCTTAAAAGTGTATTCATCATCTTAGATATACTCTGCATTTATAAGGTACTTTTAACCTAATTCTTACCTCTAAAAGTCGATTGTGATATAGAGTATAAAAATACTTTTAACCTATGATTAACTATGACTTTTATCACATCGCTGAAGTGATTTTTGGGATGCGGGAAACGGTAAAAAAGTGATGGTGACATGCCGAAATATATACAACAATATTCATGAAAATTATTCTCAAAATATGAAAAAGCATTGAGAAAACTGTATAGTTGAGCCGTTGAAAGCCTGTATATTGTGTGTTACGATTGATGCATAGAGTTAATCTCGATGTATATGAGATACATATATCTCATTATACTTGAGAGAAAAAAGTTATCTCACGGTAATTAGAATTAATATTCAACTATGTTCCTGAGGAGGGATTATCTTGCGCGAGATTCAAGTATCTGAAATCACAAAAACAGTCCGTCAAATGTGTATGGACGCAGCTTACCACTTGCCAAAAGACATCTATGAAGGCTTGAAAAAAGGCCGTGAAACAGAAGAGTCTCCAGTTGGTTGCATCGTTCTCGATCAAATCATCAAAAATGCAGAAATTGCTGATGCTGAAGATCGTCCATACTGCCAAGATACTGGTATGACATTGGTATTCTTAGAAGTAGGTCAAGACGTACATTTTGTTGGTGGCGATCTTAAAGAAGCTATCAATGAAGGTGTTGCTCAAGGCTATGTAGAAGGTTACCTTCGTAAATCCGTTGTAGCAGAACCATTGTTCAACCGTAAAAACACTCAAAACAATACACCTGCAATCATTTACATCGATATCGTTCCTGGCGATAAAGTAGAAATCAACGTAGAACTTAAAGGTTTCGGTTCCGAAAACAAATCTGACGTAGCTATGTTGGTACCTGCAGATGGCGTTGAAGGCGTTAAAAATGCAGTTCTTGAAATCGTAAAACATGCTGGCCCTAACCCATGCCCTCCAATCGTACTTGGCGTAGGTATTGGTGGTACTATGGACCAAGCAGCTGTTATGTCCAAAAAAGCTTTGCTTCGCGATATTAGCACTCCTCACAAAGATCCTGAGTATGCAAAATTGGAAGAAGAAATTTTGGAAATGGTTAACAAAACTGGTATCGGTCCACAATTGGGCGGCACAACAACTTGTATCGGTGTAAACATCGAATGGGGTGCAACTCATATCGCCGGCCTTCCTGTTGCTGTTACTATTATGTGTCATGCTGCTCGTCATAAACACGTAGTACTTTAATCGGTAGGAGGTAATTACAATGGCTGAAACAATTCGCATTAATACTGAAGAATATAATGAAGAGTTTTCCCGTAAATTAAAAGTTGGTGATAGCGTTCTTATCACTGGCAAAATTTACTCCGCTCGTGACGCTGCTCATAAAGTTATGACTGAAGCTTTAGCACGCGGTGAAAAATTACCAATCGATTGGACTAACAAATTCGTTTACTACCTTGGCCCAACACCTGCAAAACCTGGTGACCCAATTGGTTCCGCTGGTCCTACAACTTCTGGTCGTATGGACGCTTACACACCAACAATGCTTGATCAAGGTATCAAAGGCATGATCGGTAAAGGTTCCCGTAAACCAGCAGTAGTTGAATCCATGAAGAAAAATGGTTGCACATACTTCGCAGCAGTTGGTGGCGCTGCAGCATTGATTGCAAAATCCATCAAAAAATACGAAGTACTTGCTTATGGTGAACTTGGTCCAGAAGCTTTGGCTGAATTGACAGTTGAAGATTTCCCTTGCATCGTAGTTGGCGATACTGAAGGTAACAACTTCTACGAACAAGGTCAAAAACCTTACAGAAAAATCTAATATCACCGTTGAGTGATTAAAAGAGGCTTGCATTTGCAAGCCTCTTTTTATTTGTAGAAAATCTATATGTATCACTGTAATGTATATATTTAATGATTATTACATTGTTTATTAGTATGATAGTAATAAATAAAACTACTTTTATAATTACTATAGTCTTATGTAATGTTCACTAGTATTGCGTAGAGTAAAGTCTACCGATTCTGTCCATTTTGTGATAATATACATATAGATTTATACATTCAAAGTGAGTGAGGCGATATCATGACTTCTGTAGAAACTATTCGTCAGTCAGTGCGCACAGCGATGGCTGAATTACTCGATTTGGCAAAGGTTCGAGAAGGTCAATTATTCGTTGTGGGTTGTTCCACTAGCGAAGTTATGGGTAAGAAAATAGGCACTGATTCCCACATTGATGTGGCTCAGGTCTTATTTGATGAAATATATAAAGCTGTTAAAGCTAAAGGTCTTAATTTGGCGGTTCAATGCTGCGAACATATTAATCGTGCGCTTGTTATGGAACGTAGCGCGGTAACATGGGAGGAAGAGGTTAATGTAGTGCCTCAACGTCATGCAGGTGGAGCTATGGCTGTTACTGCTTATGAACGTTTTGAAGATCCAGTGATGGTTGAATTTATTAAAGCTGATGCTGGTATCGATATTGGGGATACTTTTATAGGCATGCACATGAAACATGTTACCGTACCAGTGCGACTCAGTATTAAAGAAATTGGTGGGGCCCATGTAACAGCTTGTCGTGTTCGACCTAAGAGCATTGGTGGTGAACGTGCTGCATATAATGAAGCGTTGATGTAGGGGGTTAGTATGTCAAACGTAATACCGTATTTTGTATTAGCCGTTGTGGCGCTCGGATTTTTTGCTATTTGTTACGCTGTTTTTAATCGTAATGATGGTGAAAGCCAATCGAAACATGAGCATCGTGATAGATCTGTTACTAAGCCTGAAAGTGAACATCATAAAGAAAGGTCCGTTAATGAATCCAAGGTAGGGGATGTAACGGTTACACATGAAGGTGGAACCAATGTATATACGGCCTCCATTATGGAGGACAATAAGGATTCCGAAACTTCTGAATCTATGGTGAATCATGAAGATACATCCTATAATCGACGAGATGGTAATCAATTACATGTTGAAGATTCCTCTACAGGATATTCATTAGCATTAGGTCATCATGCAGAGTCAACTCAGTCAGAGTCTGGTAAACCAATCTTGGAAGAACAGGAACCTGTTCAAGATTCCACTGTTTCTGGCGAATTGATTCAACAAGAATCTGTTTCCCAAGAGGAGGCAGTATCTACTCCAAAAACATCTGGTATGGATGAAACTATTGTAATGTCCGCTGTTTCAGCTAATAGACTTCAAAATGTTGAGCATAATGCTACTCCATTGATGGATAAGACCATTGTTCTCGATGCAGTAACAGATGAAATTCGTAATCGTGCTAATTCCGTAGAAGATACGATTGCTATGGGCGAATCTGTAGAAGCCTTAGAAGCTGATGAAGCTGAGAATATAGATGTTACGCAAATGATTGGTGGTGCCGATGAGGTACAAACAGCAGAAGGTCCATCTGTATTGGATGAAACGCGCTTGTTTGACGCTTCTGAAATAGAGGCACAATTAGCGGCAGCTAGTATGGTTGAAGAAGAGGTACCTACAGGGCAATGGGCTAAAGCGGCACATGAAGACAAATGTGTTGAGTTAGCGATTGCACCATTTGTTCATGCTTTTGGTGTATTACATGGTGATACACAACATTATGTGGAATCTATTACAAGAGATGCGTTAGCAGCACTTAATATTACAAAGTTAGCTGAAGTTAACGCACTTTTAGACAATATTGTTATTCAAGAAGCATTAATGAGTATGCAAAAGGCGTATGCTGCTACGAATACAGAGTGGATGAAATCCGCTGCGTTAGGTGCATTCCTAGATGTAGTACAATCGCCTAAGTCTAGTACACCGTACCTTGTAGCCTTTGATGCGTTACGCGTATTGCCACATTTAACGCTAGGTCATTTCCAAGTTATGGCATTGACCCTATTATTACAATACTCTAGAAACTCTAATAACTATGGATTGATTCACTTCCAACATTATGTAGAAAAATATATTGAGCCATTCATTTCTGATTTGCCTCAAAACAATTCTTTCTACCGCCAGCTAGACTATTTACGCTGTACGCAAGAGGAACGCGAACCAATTACATTAGCTCAAGTGTTATCCAATTCCTATCCATTTGTGTTCAACTATCGTGGCTTCTCCAAGGAGGAACTCTTCCGTGCTACTGATGGTCATGGCGTTGATCCACGTTATGTGGTGCGTAGCTTGAATTCCAATCTTTATAAATTGGCGTTAGTTGACGAGTCTTTAGCACCTCGTTTCTTTAGACAAACTCGTATTTCTGATTCTATGGTTCAACGTGATCTCATTGCGCTTATGAAGAGTAAACCGACTGCTTTCAGAGGTCAAGAAGCACGTGATATTATGGATGATATTTCTCCAGTTCTACTAGATTTAGCGGATGTATTTGATCATACGCCGATGTCTAAAATCAGCTTAACATTGCTTGGCCTTTACTTAGGCCGTGCTCATGTGAAAGCAACTATTGGTGAAGAATTCGATTTATCTCATTGGTTCTAATAACCAAAGAAAATAATTAAACTATAAAAGGTCTCCCTAGATGATCTAGGGAGACCTTTTTCGTTTGATTATATGTTAGAAAGAATAATTGTATTATTTATTAGAAACGACGATTTGGTTACATGTTAGAAACTATTAAAACCAAATTCTTCAATTCCTTCAATATCTTTTAACGTTACCGTGCGACCTGTAATATCGATAATGCCTTCATCTCTTAGGCGGCCGAGTTCGCGGCTAAGTGCTGTGCGAGATACATTGAGTACCTCTGCCATTTGCTCACGGTTATGTGGCAAATGGATTGTTGTAGACTGTTGACGTTTATAAATGTCTGTTAAGTATGCGAAAATCTTCTCGCGCATACCTTTCAAGGTAAGATAATGAACCTTTCTTGTGAGGAGAATCGCTTTTTCAGACAAGTCCTCCAATAGGTTGGATAAGATTTTTGTTTGGCATTGTTGGCAATCAGGCAATGTATCAATAAATGTTTCAAGAGGAATGAACATAATTTTACTAACCTTTGTAGCTTTAATCGTAGCAGGCCATAATGGTTGTTTACTAAATAGT
This sequence comes from uncultured Veillonella sp., assembly GCA_902477915.1. Taxonomy (GTDB): domain Bacteria; phylum Bacillota; class Negativicutes; order Veillonellales; family Veillonellaceae; genus Veillonella. Next base: position 2,483 of record CABSJA010000017.1, on the reverse strand, counting down.
AATGCTTCACCAAAAATATCAGACTGTTCAAGATTAGCCATAATAACGCGTTGGCCCATAACATTTTCACGTGTCAGTAACGCACTGCCTTCGAGAATAACCCCAATGCCTTCCATAGGATCCCCAGAGAGGGCAATAAAATCATTTTTCTTATAGCTATGCACAATAACCTTCGCATTATGTAAATAGCTGCGTAGTTCAGGTTCGCCCAGCTTATTAAATAAAGGACATTTAATTAGGGTAGGTAGATATTGGTTGATAATATCATTTGAAAGTATTTGCTTCATGAGCACCTCCGATGTGACGAAGTCTATAGTAAATTTAAATGATTATTGTATAATAATAGTATAAGGTCAAATGACCTACCTGTTCCACAAGGGGAGCTAGGTAAAAATTTTGAAAAAGTTTTTTATTTGTTGCTCAAGCTACAGAAATTGTATCATCTTTACGTTATACTTTCAAATGTAATCAATCAGACACCTGATAATTCATCAGTGTAATGTATAGGTTTTATATTATCTAGCTTGAATGCGAGGAAGTCTCGCAAAGGAGGATTTTTAAATGAGCATGTTCTGTTATCAATGCGAACAATCTGCTGCACCAGGCGGCTGTACTGTACAAGGTGTATGTGGTAAAACTGCACCAGTTGCTAACTTACAAGACGAATTAACTGCTGCTTTAGTTGGCTTGGCTCGCGCTTTAGACGTAAAAGGCCACACTAAAGAAGGTATCGATTATTTAATGCGTGGTTTGTTCATGTGTGTAACAAACGTTAACTTCTCTGAAGATCGCGTTCAAGCGTTCATCGACGAAGTAAACGCTTACCATGCACAAGTGGACAGCACTCAACAAAACTTCGATTGGGAACAATTGTGGAAAGGTGAAGAAGATATCGTATCTCTTCGTTCCACATTGTTGTTAGGTATGCGTGGTATGGCTGCATATGCATGGCATGCTGCTCGCCTTGGTTTCCATGATGCTGACGTTGACGCTTGGTTCGTTAAAGGTTTAGTAGAAATGGCGAAAGATCACAGCGCTGAAGAATGGCTTGGTCTTTTGATGGAATTCGGCGAAATCAACTTGAAATGTATGGCTGTTCTTGATAAAGCTAATACAGAATCTTACGGTACACCAGTACCAACTACAGTACCTTTGACTGTAGAACCAGGTCCTTTCATCGTTGTAACTGGTCATGACCTTCACGACTTGAAACAATTGTTGATCCAAACTGATGGTAAAGGTGTAAACATCTATACTCATGGTGAAATGTTGCCTTGCCACGCTTACCCTGAATTGAAAAAACATCCTCAATTAAAAGGTAACTTCGGTACTGCATGGCAAAACCAACAAAAAGAATTCGTTGACGTTCCTGGCGCATTCTTGTTCACTACAAACTGCATTATGCCACCAAAAGAAAACTACAGAGAAAATATCTTCACTACAGATATGGTAGGTTTCGACGGCTGTGCACACATCGAAGAAAAAGAAGACGGTACTAAAGACTTCTCCGCAGTTATCAACCGTGCAATCGAATTGGGCGGCTACAAAGAAGCTCAAGAATTCACTGGTATCAACGGTGGTCACGAAGTAACTACTGGTTTTGGTCATGGTACAGTATTGGGCATTGCTGATAAAGTAATCGACGCTGTTAAAGCTGGCGCAATCAAACACTTCTTCTTAGTTGGTGGTTGTGACGGTGCTAAAGTAGGCCGTAACTACTACACAGAATTCGTAAAACAAACTCCAGATGATACTGTAGTATTGACATTGGCTTGTGGTAAATTCCGTTTCAACGACCTTAACATCGGTGAAATCGGTGGTATCCCTCGTATCCTTGATATGGGTCAATGTAACGATGCTTACTCCGCTATTCAAGTAGCAGTAGCTTTGGCTGGTGCATTTGAATGTGACGTAAACGACTTGCCATTAACATTGGTATTGTCCTGGTACGAACAAAAAGCGGTATGTATCTTGTTAACATTGTTGGCATTGGGTATCCGCAACATCTACATCGGACCTTCCTTGCCTAAATTCTTCTCCAGCAATGTATTGAACATTTTGGTAGAAAAATTCCAATTACATCCAATTACAACTCCAGAAGCTGACATGAAAGCTATCTTGGGCTAATCGGATCCATTAATCTATTAACCACAGTCCTACTTCCCCTCTCTTTTATGATTTAGGACTGTTGTTATAAATAACGCACCTAGGGTTATACTCTAGGTGCGTTTTTTACATATATTTAGTCCTCTGTATGTGTACAAAAATACTGCTAATGTGCATATAGACAGTAATCAATATCGATTGTTATACTATAGGTAAAGTAAGATTTTTTCGCATTGTTGATGTGTATATAGAGGCGTGTATGAATAGTATTTTTGATATTATAGGACCTGTTATGATCGGTCCGTCTAGTTCGCACACAGCGGGTGCTGCGCGGCTAGGTAAGATGGCGCGGTGCATTTTCCGTTCCACACCTAAAA
>CABSJA010000016.1 GCA_902477915.1 uncultured Veillonella sp. | reverse complement strand
GATGGATTTGAATAATGCTTCCCCACTCATAGGTGACTCCTCCTATTATGTAATATCATAGATGAATCTAATAAATCATATCGATCTTATGGAACAATATGGTGTTTTTCAAAGAGTTGACGTAACTCTTGTGTATTACGTTGTGTTGCACCGCGATTTTCACGAATAATATCAAGACAATTTTGACCCATTTCCGTTGCCAAACCTTTGTCTTTACATAAGCGCAACACCATAGCGGTTAATTCTTTACCATTCTTCACTTGTTCACAAGCATGACGAGAGTTTAATAATGCGAAAATCTCTTTGAAATTAAACATATAAGGTCCTACAAGAATTGGTTTACCATGTGCGGCAGGCTCGAGAATATTATGGCCTCCAGTTTTTACAAGAGAACCGCCTACAAAAATAATATCCCCTAAGCTATATAAACGACCTAGTTCACCAATAGTATCTAAAACAACTACTGGTATGCCTTCATGAACTGGCTCTGTCATATCGCTACGACAAATAGCATTCAATTCATAACGTTTCGCTAGCGTTTGAACATCATGACCGCGATATATCTCACGTGGTGCAATTAACAAGCGCGCTTGAGGATATTCTTGTAAAACTTGTTTAAAGGTCTCAAAGATTGTTTCTTCCTCACCCTTATGTGTACTACCGGCAATGATGATGGGATGATTATTACCAAAGCCAAACTCTTCAAGAAGAGCTTGTTTTTCTTCAGCTGATACCGTGGCATACGTTTGGTCATATTTCATATTACCTGTTACGGTAATATCAGATGTTTGTGCACCTAATACTTCAATATGTGCAGCATCGAATTTTGATTGCATACAGAAACGCTCAATGGAACGTAACATTTCTTTTGTGAACGCACTAATATATTTATAGCGTTTCATACTGCGATCAGAAATACGACCATTAACCATCATAACAGGAATATTTTCGGATTGAGCGATACGCAAGAAGTTAGGCCAAATTTCTGTTTCTACAAGCAAGATAGCAATAGGTTTAATAATTTGCAAAATCTTACGCGTCAAATACGGTAAATCTAGAGGGAAGAAAATAATCCCTTCAGCCTCTGGTATGATGCGATGGGCCATTGCATGGCCTGTTGCAGTTACAACAGACACCACAACAACCGCTTCAGGAAATTCCTTTTTTACTTCCTTCACTAATGGACTAGTAGCTACAATTTCCCCTACAGAAGCAGCATGAATCCAAATAGCACGACGTCCTTCAATTTTTTTTAGTAGTGAGGCTGGCATATAGCCTGCACTCTGTTTGATACGCTCATAAAATCCATCTTCAAAGGCAAGGCGGTATAGAATAACCGGAATCAAGCCAATCCAATAAAATATGAGCAATACGTTATATATCCAGTACATGATTATCCTTTGTTGGAGAATTGAACGGAATAGAGATGATTGTACAATCCGCCATCAACAGCTAATAGCTCTTGGTGAGTCCCCTGCTCTACCAAGTGGCCTTGATTAAGTACAACAATTTGATGAGCATTTTGAACTGTGCTCAATCGATGGGCAATTACAAATGCAGTACGCCCTTTCATAAGGCGATCTAGCGCCTCTTGTACAAGCTTTTCACTCTCAGTATCTAATGCAGATGTCGCTTCATCTAGAATTAGAATACGTGGGTCTTTCAAAATAGCACGTGCGATAGCTACACGTTGACGTTGACCACCAGATAAGGAACTGCCTCGCTCGCCCACCACTGTGTCGAGACCATCAGGCATCTTTTCTACGAATTCAAGTACATTGGCAGCCTTAGCAGCTTCATATACTTCTTCATCAGTAGCATCTAATCGACCATACAAGATATTCTCTTTAATTGTGGCATTAAACAACACAGTTTCTTGTGGTACAAGCCCGATTTGTTCACGTAACGATTTAAATGTAACATCTTTTACGTCATAACCATCAATCGTGATAGCGCCACCGGTTACATCGTAGAAGCGAGGTAACAAATTCGCCAGAGTCGTTTTACCAGCACCAGATGGACCAACAAGAGCTACGCTTTCACCAGCCTTAACAGACAAAGTAAAGTTTTCGAGCGCTGTTTTTTCACCATCGTAAGAGAATGAAACATCTTTAAATTCTACATTGCCTTTGATAGATGGCAACGTAATAGCATCAGGCTTTTCCACAACGTCAGTTTTAGTATCTAAAATTTCAAATACACGATCAGCTGCAGCCAATGCTTTTTGAATATTGCCATACACTTGGCTCAAGCGTTTAACTGGGTTAGACAAGTTGATTGCATAAATTAGGAACGCAATCAAAGAACCTGCTGTAATAGTCCCTGTTACTACAGAATAGCCACCATACCAAAGGATGACTGCCACCGCAATGGCTGCAGAAAACTCAACCATTGGACTTAACAAGCTAGTCAACTTAGTCGCTTTAATAACAGCTTTAAAGTTGCGATCATTTTCATCTTCAAAACGCTTCCGTTCAAAATCTTCACGAGCGAATGATTTTACTACTCGAATAGCGCTGATTACCTCTTGTAAAAGTGCTGTAATATCAGCCACACGGCCTTGTACATCATGACCTGCTACACGAAGCTTTTTACCAAATACATTGATAATTACTAGCACTACTGGAACTGTAATAAAGGTAACAAGTGTCAATTTCCAATCAATTAGAAGCATAGACACGAGAGAACCTATCAATGTTACAGATTCCGTAATAAAAGAAATCAAATTATCAACTACAGCAGTCTGAAGTGCAGCAACGTCATTGGTAAGATTACTCATGATAACGCCAGTCTTACGGCGATCAAAATAAGATAAGCTTAATTTTTGTAGATGATTAAAGATGGCTTCCCGTACATCGATGATGACACGTTGTCCAATGTAAGACATATTATAGGTTTGACCATATGTAGCAAAGCCACGAATTAAGAATATAAGAATGATAGACCCTACTATGAGGTTCAACATAAACATATTCTTATCATCTAATACTTGGTCTACTACATTTTTAATAAGCCAAGGCACTACCAAGTATGCCGCAGCTGCGACGATCATGCAGAACACTGCAAAAATCATGCGCTTATAATAAGGCTTTACAAAATATAAGAGCCTAGAATAACTATTCATTACATTTCTCCTTACCGAGGTTATATACCAGCTCTGCTACACGCTTTACAGCACCTGGTTCACCTAATTTATGATGTACTTCACGCAATTCGCTACGCATCGCTTCATTGCGTTCCACATCATTTAGAAGAGGTTCCACAAGAGATACAATAGCCTCAGGTGTCACTGCATCTTGTAATAACTCAGGGATTACTTCTTTGCCAGCTACAATATTAGGCAAACCTACATGGGTCACATTAACGACCATCTTCCCAATGCCATATGTAATTGGAGATACTCGATACAATAAAATAGTTGGTAACTCCATCATAGCTGTTTCTAATGTAGCTGTACCTGATGCGGCGAGACATACATCACAAATCTGCATCAAATCATATGTATGGTCTTCTGTAATCGTCACCGGCACTTTGTGAGCATCGATGAAAGTTTCTAATTCACTACGATCGATGGTATGTGCGCGAGGCAAGAAGAATTGAATATCCTCATGGTTCGCCATCAATTGCTCGCCACTTTTTAACATCGTATCTAGCAAGGATAGTACCTCTTGCTTACGGCTACCTGGCATGAGCAATACTTTTTTAGCATCTTTACGAGCTCCAAAGTATTCCTCAGCCGCTTCTTTGCTCATCGTAGGATGTACGATATCCAATAGTGGATGGCCTACAAAGTCTACATCGCATTTATATTTGCGATACGCTTCTGCTTCAAAGGGGAATATGGATGCCACTTTAGTGACATACTTACGAATTGTATTGCCACGGCTACTATGCCATGCCCAAATCGTAGGAGCAATGTAATAGAGAACGGGAATTCCCAATTCATGAGCTACAGCTGCAAGTTTCATATTAAAACCAGGGTAATCTACACAAACTAGAATATCTGGTTTTTCCTTCATCATGACACGTTTTAAGTAGGTGCGAAGTTTAAAGAATTTCGGGAGTGATTTTACAATCTCTACAATCCCAATAACGCCTAAATTTTTAATATCATATACGATGCGAACACCAGCGCGTTCCATCAAGGTACCGCCCATACCAAACATGTCAACCGAAGGATCTATTTCTTTCAGTGCATTAGCAACACTGGCTGCATGAGTATCACCGGATGCTTCACCGGCAGAAAACATGACTTTCATTATGCATCCTTTCTGGAATCTACAAACTCTTGGTCAACAGCACAGATAACAATACCATGACGGTTTGCCAAATCTAGTACATCTTGTTGTTGAACAAAAATAGTCTTTTCAGCCTCTACAGCAAGGACTTTACACCCACTATCAATCATGGACATTAATGTTTTTATCCCTACAGCAGGAACATCAAAACGAACATCTTGATTTGGCTTTTCCGTTTTAACCACAACCGCATCGCCACGACCTAATTCACCACCGCGCAAAATGCACTTATCAGTGCCCTCAATAGCTTCAATAGCCATAGCCGCTTTATGTTTTACAACTACTGTTTGACCAATATCAAGTCCACCCATTTGCTTAGCTAGTTCAAAGCCAAAGCAAATATCTGCCCATTGTTCATCAGTAGGCTGTGTTTTTGAAAGCACCCCCACCTTTGGCATAAATGGTTTAAGGTATACAGTTTGATCTAACACTTTAAACCCTTCTCGTTCGATTTCATCTACGATAGCGAGCATGATAGTGTCATCTTTACGATTTTTAAGGCGTTTAAGAACACCTAAGGTTTTTAAATCAGGGAATGTAAGACCTTTGAAGAGAATTTCCTTAGTCACTTTACCTAACATAGTTAATTCTTCAACGCCTTCTTTTTTCAAGGTTTTAAAAATCTTACCTAATTTGGCAACACCAATATCATAGAAAGCATCGGCCTCAGCCTTTAAAGCCGGGTCTACATCTGGAACTACACCGATAACCACTACCTCATGACCTAATACATGAGCAGCACGCATGAATTCTACAGGCAAAACACCAATGCCTGCAATCAATCCTACCTTTGCCAAGACTATACCTCCTAGATGACCTACGGCCTATATATCAATGAGTGATTACAAATTTACAATACTTAATGCCTCAAAAAAGACATAATCATATACAATATATTGTACTATAAATAGGCATTTTTTACCATTAAAACACCATGTTTTATGCCTATTTCTTCAACATTTTAGTAGATTTTTTTTATTCCTCTTTTTACGTCTTATGAACGCAAAAAAACTTCAAATATTTTATCAAAATATTTTATATGTATGACCTAATGTTATAAATTTCACATCCCATTAAAAGCATGATATTTATTAAGTACATAAAAAGACCTCGTACATAGTACGAGGTCTTTTGAATTAGTCACGACGTGTACGCATAATACCACGATCGGCATTGCGTAAGAAGCGTAATAAATTTTCAATTTCTACAGAAGAATCAAGTTGCATTTCCATTTCTTCGATAGCCTTAGATAAACTAAAGCCAGAACGATAAATAATACGGAATGCTTGTTTTAAATCTCGGCGTACTTCTTCTGAAATGCCCGCACGAGACAATCCAACAGAGTTAAGGCCAATAACACGTGCTGGTTGACCATCAGCAATGACATATGGTGGAATATCTTGAACCACCTTTGCCATACCGCCAACCATTGCATTACGACCAATTTTAACAAACTGATGGATACCTGCAAGGCCGCCAATAACAACGCGATCTTCAACGATAGCGTGACCAGCAAGGCCTGCACAGTTACTCATAATTACATTATTGCCAACGATACAGTTATGAGCCACATGTGTACATGCTTGAAGCAAGCAATTATTACCTACACGTGTTTCTTCACCTTCTCCAGTAGCGCGGCTAATAGTTACGAATTCACGGATAACCGTTTCATCGCCAATATTACAATAGCTTTTTTCGCCTTTAAATTTTAAATCTTGCGGTTCCAACCCAATAGATGCGTTAGGATAAATCTCACAACGCTTACCAATGGTTGTCCAACCACCAATTACAACATGTGCACCGATTTGTGTGCCATCGCCAATCTCGACGTGTTCGCCGATTACGGCGCCAGGACCTACGATTACATCTTTGCCCAATTTAGCATTTGGATGGACTATGGCTGTACTATGGATGTTGGATTCTGCATTTTCCATGCCTACAACTATCACTACAATCACTCCTCAATTATTATACAAGGGCAAACATGTATTCACCGCTAGCGCACAATTTGTCGCCAACATAGGCACGGCCTTCAACCTTACCCATTTTACCTTTGATTTTAACAATATCCACTTCCATGCGCACTTGATCACCAGGTTTTACAGGGTGACGGAAACGCACTTTATCAATACCTGTAAACATAGGTGTAAGACCGCGATTTTCTTCAGGATATAGTAATGCAATACCACCAACTTGAGCAATAGCCTCAGTCAATAGTACACCTGGCATTACTGGATTACCTGGGAAGTGTCCTTGGAAGAACAATTCGTTGAATGTAGCATTTTTAATGCCCACAGCACGTTTCATTGGTTCTAACTCAACGATGCGATCTACCAAAAGCATAGGATAACGATGAGGTAAAATTTCTAAAATGTCTTCGTGATTAAGAATCATGGCTGTGTCTCCCTTATTTCTTCCATTATACTGCGAGCCAATCTTGAATTTAATTCATGACTCGATTTTAAAGCAATTACATGACCTTCAATTGGTCCCAATAAGAATAAGTCGCCCATTACATCTAATGCTTTGTGACGAACTAATTCATCGTCAAAGCGAGGTACAGACAAACATTTCTCATCATCATAGACTAATGCATTATCTAGGTTACCACCTTTTGCAAGGCCCATAGCCTGTAATTGTTCTAATTCCTTCATAAATCCGATAGTTCTAGCAGCACTGATGTGTTCTTTAAAGTATTCTGGCGAAACTTCAAAATCACAATGTTGCGTACCAAGTAACGGATGGCTGTTAATCGATGTAAATGTAATGCGATAGCCGTCATATGGCAAAATAACTACAAAACGATCACCATCATATATAGCGTGAGAACGTGTCACTTTATATACTTGACGTGGTGCTGTTTGTTCTTGAATGCCTGCCTCTTCTATGAGACCTATAAAAACTGCACTACTGCCATCACCTACAGGAGGTTCAGGAGAATCCATCTCGATATAACAGTTATCAATATTCATAGCACTGAACGCAGCCATCACATGTTCTACAGTGAAAACCTTCGCTTCACCATTTTCCAATGTAGTAGCGCGCATAGTGTTCGTCACATTATCAATGTGTGCTCGCACAGAAGGATGACCTTCAATGTCCGTGCGGACAAACACAATTCCTGTATTTTCAGGTGCAGGTTTAAAAACCATATTTACTGGTTCACCGCTATGAAGGCCAATCCCTTGATATGAAACAGCCTGTTTAATTGTTTGTTGTGGCTTACTCATAAGAAAGTCCTTTCATAATCTGAATTCACGTTTACTATACACCAATATGTATTATACCCTATTTGCATAGGTGATACAAGAAATTTACCATATATTCAGTGATTTTGAAAGCATTTTTCACATAATTAAATTTATATAAATTTAATTATAAATACTGTATTATGCACCATAAAAATAAAAGAGACTTTACGATGCTTAATTTATGCGGTATTTAAATCAATACTACATAAGTAGGCATGTAAAATCTCTTTATATTTATTAACTAGTGAAATACATCTGGAGGTGTTTCAATTTGTTCGCCATAGAAACGACGTGTCCACTTCCAACGATTGTGAAGCCAGAACCAATCTTCAGGATATCGACGAATATAATCTTCAATAAACTCATTTAAAAGAGTTGTGGTAACCGCTATATCACGCTTTTTATCGTCTGTACGTTCCACATAAATTGGTGGATGTACCTCAATCTCATATTTTTCAGAAAACGGACTATAATGTATAGTCACAAAAATGATTGGTACGTCTTGCATACGAGCCAATACAGCTGGACCTGCTGCCGTTAAAGTTTCATAACCAAAGAATGGAACAAGTACACCATCATCACCAGGATCCTGATCCATAATAAGGCCTAAAAAAGCACCTTTTTTAAGTTCATTGATCATTTCTCGTACACCAGTTTTATAGGTTACATGTTGGTGCATGATACGACGATATTCATTGATAAACTTGTCCGCATCACCATTCTGTTTCATTGCCACAGAAATCAACGGATACCCTTCCGAAGCAAGAACACCGCCAAGGAGTTCCCAGTTACCACTGTGAACAGCGGCTAAGATTGCACCTCGACCATTTTCCAAGGCATCATCTAAGTACTCTCGATTAATAAACTCCACCATATCTTTGTATGCGCCATCCTTAATCTCTGGATAGCGTAATACATCAATAATCATGCGACCAAAGCGTGTAGTACTAGCTTTCGCAATACGTCGAGCTTCTTTTGGATCATCTGTAATATTACAGAATAGAATTTGGCCTATCGCTAGGCGCTTGCGTTTAGGCGGCACCGCTAGCCACGCAATTTCACCAAGCAATGTACCAATAGCATATTGCAAACCTTTAGGTAATAAGCAAATAAAGGCACTAAAGATTTTCATAAACCTATACATGGATTATTAGCTCTCCTTAAGCTGTGCTTTCAAAGCGTCAATTTCTTTTTGTAATTGTTTTACAGTTTTCACCATATCTGGCAAACGATTTTCATAAGCAGCCAATTTTAACCATTCTTTATGAGGTCTCATTGGATAGCCTGCCATAATAGAGTTGGATGGTACATTACCTGTAATACCAGTTTTACCAGCAAATTGTACATTATCACCAATCGTAATATGACCAGTACAACCAGTTTGTCCAGCAAAGATAACATGATTACCACATTTAGTACTTCCGGCAATACCAACCTGAGCGATTAGGAAGCAATCTTCACCAATCTCAACATTGTGACCAAGATGAACAAGATTGTCAATCTTCGTACCACGACGTACTAAAGTAGAGCCCATTGTAGCATTGTCGATAGTTGTACAAGAACCAACTTCAACATCATCTTCAAGAATAACATTACCAACTTGTGGTATATGTGTATGTACACCATTTTCTGTAGCAAAACCGAAGCCTTCGCCACCAATTACTGCTTTAGCACGTAATACAACGCGTTTGCCTAAAATACAATTTTCATGAACAATAGCGCCAGCGTAAATATCAGAACCTTCACCAATACGCACATTGTGCCCAATATAAACATATGGACGAATTGTTACATCATCACCAATGACTGCATTATCATTAATAACACAATAGGCACCAATAGCAACATTTTTGCCAATTGTTACATTGTTACCAATAATAGCTGTGCTATGCACTTCTCTAGGAACAACAACAGGTGGATGGAAGAGTTCTAATACTTGTGCAAATGCTGCTTTTGCATTATCGACTACGATTTGTGCCATCGGTGCATCTTTCACTTCAGATTCAACGATCACAGCACCCGCTTGGCATAACGCAATATGTTCAACATATTCACCTACTGCAAAAGTTATGGATTGTTTTACTGCTTGTTCAAAGCTACGTGTTTCAGTAATAACAATAGAGCCATCACCTACAACACGACCGCCTACTAATGTTGCGAGTTCCTGTAAAGTTTTTTCCAAGGTAAACTCCTCCCCCTGTGATAATTCTTAATTATTGTGCACTTTCTTCAGTATTAACTGCTGTAGCTTGACCAGATTGTTGAGCATTTTGTTGCGCATCTTGTTGTTCTTGCGCTTTAGCTGCATTTTCAGCTTCCTTAATTTGGTCATCAGAAGCTTTACCCATTTTAGCGATCAAGTCGTCAGTTACATCAGAACCGCCACCTACAACAGCACCTTTTTCAATAACTACATCAAGTTTTTTCTCTTTTACAAGTTCACCAACTTTTTGTTCTTGATATTGACGATATTCTTGAGCTTTTGCATTTGCAAAGGCATTTAATTCTTGATTAGCTTGGTTAAATACATTTTGTTTAGATGCTTCATCAGCAGCAGCAATTTTAGCATCTAGTTCAGCCTTTTTAGCGTTAATTTCTTTAGTGATTTCAATACCTTTTTCAGTACTATTTGCTACTTTCACGCTATCAACGTAACCAACATTATTAGAACCACAACCACCTAAAATAGCCATGGAAGCTACTAAAGATGCACCTAATACTAAAGATTTAATACGTTTATTCATAATATAACTCCTTATTGAACTCGATAGGACGCCTTCACTGCATCAGTAATATCAAGCCCCTTAATATTACCACCATCATCGATGATGACTAAATCCAAATGTTGTTCCTCTGCAATAATTGCTACACGCATACGAACATCTTCTAAAATGGCTTCATGAAGTGCACTCACTTCAGCTTCCTTATCTGAAAGCTTTTTAGCCCAAGAATCATTCCAATCCTGTGCTACAGGTAAGTTATTATTAGCAATGATCGATTGTGCTTGTTGTTGAACCATAGTATCACGTTTGGCCGCCAATTCCTTTTGTAAGGATGCTGCATATTGGTTAAGTTCTTCTTGACCTTTTTGTTGCATAGGCGCAAGTTCTGCCTGTACTTTAGCCTTAATAGAGTCTACATCAACATTCGATGGTTTTCTCTTAGCTAATAATTCCTTTAATCGTTCCTCTTTCTTAGCCTTTTCTGCCATAGCTGCTTGCTTTTGTGCATCATCAATATATACACGAGCATCATAAGCATATAAATCTAATTGGAGATTAACGATTTCAAGATCATATTCATTGGAACTAACCTTTAATTCCGCCAAATATTTTTGAGTAAGTTCGTTTCGTTTTGCATTCAATTGCTGATTCAATTCATTTTCTTTTGTTGCAATACGAGTTTGCAATTCCACCGTAAGAGCATCAGACAAGGTTGAATCTAATGCAAGAGATTTCAACTGTTCCTCTTGTGTCTCTGACTTGGCATTTAAAGCTTGTTGTTCTAGTTCATATTGACGTTGCAAAAGATCCAATTCATTTTTAGCTTGTTTATAATCTTCATAGGAAGGATTAAATTCTAATACATCATCAATACGTACAACACCTATTGATACCCCATCAGGACTCTGCTGACGATTTGTCACAAATCCATAGGCCCAAACCATAGCACATAATGCAACAACGAGAAATATGGCAAATCCGATATATCGTTTTTTCCCGTTCATTGTCGTTCTCCCTTACATAGAACTACAGTTTATTTTTTAGCATCAGTAGCTAGTTTTTTTAATACTTGATCTGTAATATCAACGCCACCGTATAGTACTGTGTCTTTAGTCATAACAACGCTAAGACCTTTAGCGTCGCCTACTGCTTTTGCAGCTTCCATAGCTTTATCTTGAACAGATTTAGCAATTTCTTGATCTTTCTTTGCTAGGTTTTGACGAGCTTCTTCAGCGAGCTTTTGTTTAGTCGCATCATCTTGTGCTGCATCAATTTTAGCTTGTGTTTCTTGTTGTAATTGGCTTTGATAGCTCATGTATTCTTGAGCTGCAGAGATATAAATTGGATTATCTTGAGACATCATACGAGATGTATCGATAACACCAATTGTACTATTACCACTATTACCGCTTGGTGTAGCCATTTGTGTATAAGCTAATGCGCCAATACCAATAATAAAAATAGCAGCAATGACGATGGAAAAGATTTTCACATTCGCCTTGTTGTTCATCATTCGCATCATAATAGAGTGCCCTCATTTCTTTAAATTACTGCATCAAAGGATGCCATATAGAGATATTGGTGAAAGCCTCTTTAGAAAAGAGGCCTCCACCATATACATTTACTATATTAGAATTGTGTGCCGAAGCTGAAGTGGAATTTATTTTTATGTTTACCCACGCCATAATCAAGTTTGACTGGGCCAATTGGTGTAGTAATACGAACACCAGCACCAACGCCATAGTTAAATGTTTTCTTGCTGTTGTACCATGTAACATTTGGTGCATCCCATGCATCACCGATATCAGTGAACAATACACCACTAACCTTTTTAACGATTGGGAAGCGGAATTCCAATGTAGCATTGTACATATACTTACCGCGGAATTGATCATCTTCGTAACCACGTAAGGAATCAGCACCGCCCAATGTGAACAATTGGCTATATGGTGCATCACCTTGAATAAAGCCACCACGTGCACGGAATGCCAATACATTCTTAGCACCTAGTTTTTTATACATACGTGCTTCAGCTGTGAATTTGTAGAAGTCGAAGTCACCGCCTAAACCATGACCAGCCCATTGTGCTGTATAGGAAATACGGCGACCACGTGTTGGTTCATAAATATTATCACGGGAATCGTATACCTTTTGCCATGTAATGGAATTGATACGACCGAAGTTATTTTTTACATAGTTATTGGATGCAAAGTCCCATCCTTGATTAGTATTAGGATCTTTAATATTATTCCAACCTGGTCCAGTAAGAGCATCTGTATCATATCGATACCCAGAACTATCACCATCAACCCATTTATAAGAATCTTTACGGGATTCAAGAGTCAAGTAATCACGTGTATATTCCCCTGTTTGACGACCGAAGGAAATATTGAAACCACGAGATTTCTTGTTATATTCAGCTACTTCATTACCGTCTTCGTTGTAATCAGTGTATTCATCTTCACGATTGAAGAAGGAGAAGCCAAGAGATGTACCTTTGCTATCAATCCAAGGTTTCAAGTAAGAGATTTGGTAGTTTTTATATTTTTTCTTACCACCGATTTCCCAGTGAACTTTGAATTTATCACCAGTACCGCGGAAGTTATCTTCACCAAATTCAATGATACCCATCAAACCATCAGACTTGGAGTAACCAGCACCTAATGTAATAGTACCTGTTTTATGTTCCAAAACATCGATTTCAATGATTACATTGTTAGGATCTTGATCGCCAGGCAACATGCGAACATTTACATCATCAAAGAAACCTAGGTTGTATACGCGTTCTACAGAACGACGTACCAAGAATTTATTGAAAGGTTTACCTTTCTTTTGAACGAATTCGCGAGTAATAACTTTATCGCGAGTTTTCTTGTTACCAGCAGGAACGATATCTTCAACAATACCTTCTACGATATGGACATGAAGAACGCCTTGGTCATCTACGCGAATACCATCAACGTGTGCCAACATATAGCCATCACGAGCGTATGCTGCGTTGATACCTTGAACCTTTTGGCCTACGTATACAGAGTTAAGAACTTGACCTGGTTGAAGGTCCATGAATTTAGTCAATACTTCAGAAGTATAAACTGTATTACCTTCGAAAGCTACACCAGTAGTAATCGGATTTACTGTAACAGCAAAGTCCAATTTAACGCCTTCAGGTACTGTTGTAAATACAGGGTTTACTTCAGAGAAGTAACCAGTATTACCAAGGTTAGTTACGTCTTTAAATACGCCATCAACAGATACAGCATCGCCGATTTTTTCTGTCAAGATAGGCAATAATTGTGCTTGTTGTTCAGCTGTTACACCAGAGATAGATAAACCAGTAATCAATTTACCTACATATGGATTAATAGACTCAGCATTAGCAGATGTAACATATTGAGCTTCTACAGTTGTAACAGCTTGAGTTTGGCCATTTTCAGCAGCCTTATCAAGGTCAGTACCACCAGTAGTTTTAGACACCATTTTTACTTGTTTGTCATCTGTTTTCAAAGCAGCATTATTGACTGTAACAGTTCCGTCAGAACCTCTAACTACAGTACCATCGCTAGATACAGTTGTATCACCACGAGCTGCTAAGATAGCTGCATCAGTTTCATCTTGTGTTGTTGCAGGTGTAGCTGCATCAGCATTGTAAACAGCTTGTGTAGTAGTAGCATCATTAGTAGTTGCTGCACTAGTTGTTGTTGTGTTATTTAAATCTGGAGTATAGCCAGCTTGTACCTCTGCAGCAAATACACTGCCTGTCCCCATGACAGCAGTCAACACAGATGCTGCAAGCATACTTTTATAGGCTTTTGGTTTAAACATAAATTCCTCCTAGAACTCATCCCCATAAAAAGTTTACATCTTGTTTTATAAAGACTAATAAATCTTTATTATTATAGCATAAAATACTGGGAATGAGTACTATATTAAACAAATTTTATGAAATTAATATGACTAGAATGTGCATACCCATGGGATTTGCACACTCTAGCCATAAACTTAGAAGCTTCTTGTCCAACGACCACCTAAATAATTGTTTCCTTGCGATGTACGCCATGCAGTAAACTTGAGGTTTCGTTTTACAGAATACTCAACACCATATTTATTTTGTTTATTATTGATACCTTGAGAATAAGTAAGCATTACCTTTGGCACAATATACTTGCCAATTTCAATATTATAATTACCTGCCGTTTCCCTATTAGTTGGTTCATCAGGGTCAATGGAACCTGTCGTAATATTAATCCGATCTAAACCTAATGTATTTTGTAATGCATCTTGCACATAGCCAAAGGCAAACATTTGTAAGCCTGCTGTAGCAACAGCATTCACATCATCATTTGTCAATGTACTACTATTAGAATCGGCACCACGACCAAAGGTTAACATGGAAATAATTTGCTTTCTAGACAAACTAGGATTAGACGACAAAGTAAGATCCATATGGTCTACAGTCCCTTTTACACCAAGCATAATATTGTAGTTGCTTACATTCGTTTCAGCCTCTAATTGTAAGTTTGGTAAATAAGAGCCACCTACAAAGTGTGCATTCCCCTTCGTAATATTAAATACATGACTTAAGTATTTGAACGTACCAGATTTAACATCGAACTGGCCACTAGCAGTTGGGTTTTGTAATGTGCCACCGAAATGAACATCACCACCGATAAACATGTTATATAGAGTTCGATCATATAAGCGTACGCCCTTGCCAGCATGAATATTAACATCTACGCCCATGTTGGTGCTACTTTCACTAGACTGCAAGGAAAGAGGAATCTTAAATTGGATGTTTTCTAGGTCCAAATTCCCTATCAAGGTAGGTAATCCATCACGTTCCGCAATGTAAAGTTCACCATTTAATGGACCTCTCACATATTCACTACGAACATCGAGTCCATCAAGTTGAACGGCAGCCTTATAGTTGGTAAGCTCATGACCAGACCAATTTACCTTAGCAGCTAAACCAGCACTACCTTTCCCCATATTGATACGAGATTGGAAATCCCCTTGTTGTCCAGAGAAGATTAAGTCTCCGTCAATGCCTGTAATTTCATTATCTACATTGGCCAATTTCATAGTACCATTACGTACAGATACTGTGCCGTATGCCTCAGGTTGGTCTATAGTCCCCGTAAGCCTAATTGCACCCTTTAACGGCCCCGTTGCATCTTTAACCCTAGTAGTAACAAGAGGAATAACAGCCATATCAGCTTCGTTAAAGTCAATTGTTACATCCATAGATTTAGCATCACTAGCTTCTAAATAACCAGATGTATAAAGAGCCGCCAATGGAATTTTGCCATAAATACTGAGTTTATAACCACTCTTAGCACCTTGAATACGCTGAATTTGAATGACATGATCTTGCATTGTAGCTAACGCAAAGCCTTCATCAATGCCAATTCCATTAAACGAACCGGACTCTACGGCACCGGATAATTCAACCTTAGGATTTTTCGTTTCTCCAGTAACATTCACAACACCTGTTACCCAGCCTGTTGCTTGAATATCCTTACCTACGAGTGGTAGGAATGGCACTATGTCGACATCCTTTAAAGCTACTTGTAAATCAGCTTGCCCATCAAGATCCAAAGTACCACCCATTGCAATGAGTCCTTCACCAACAGGTAGTTTTAAGGTAGTAATTTTAAATTTACGATTTGCAAGACTCGCATCAATTGTTGCATCCCCTACTACCTTATCATCAATGCTAACATCGTTAATTTTACCATTTACAATAACACTTGGATTGTCCTTCGTACCTCCAAGTTCAACGGAACCATTCAATTGACCATCGAGGTGCTCATCGGCTCGATCTAGTAATGCCAACAAATTCTTTACACTACCATTGGTAACATCTAAAACGCCAAATAATTGTTTGCTATCGTCAAGCTTCATGCCACCTTTAGCAACATAACGACCACCATTCGATTCAGCAAACGAAAAATCTTGTACATTTACAACAGACTTATCGGCATAAACATGGCCATGAATATCCGTCAATAGCTGTCCATTAATGGATAAAGCATCTGATAAAATATATCCATTAAACTGAGGGTTATCCATGGAACCCGTTATAGTACCACGGCCTGCTAGTAAACCATCCACCTTATAATCGGTATTGATGAGCAATCTACCCATATCGATTTTCTTACCTTCAAAATCAATATTAATAGCTTCTTTTGATACAGTACCGCCACCAGTAATGGTCGCACCATAACCTTCAATATCAAAGCGATAAAATTCTAATCTTTCATTTTTATAGTTATACTTTGCAAAAGCGTTAGTTATAAGTTTGCCATATGCAGACCCATCCCATAAATGAGCTCGGCCTTCTACAATAGGATTGGCTACAGTCCCAGTTATATGGTTATCAGTTTCAAACCATCCTGTAATAGGAATATCGGTTACAGGACGAATTAGATTTTCAATACGTACAGCACGAGCTTTAGCATTTAAATCTAGGGCGTCAGTATTGATATTATACCAACCGGTAATATCATAGCCACCACTACCGTCACCAATATGACCATTTGTAATTGTTAGAACATGATTGTCTAAAGTAATATCACTATGAATATCATTAAAATGAGCACCCTTATAGAGAACCTCTTGCCCCCATACAGTACCAGTCACATTAGGATTATCTAAGGCGCCTTTTACATTAATAGATGTGCTAACAGTACCAGCAACATCGTCACCTATGATTGAACTAAGTGATGTTAACGGTAACGCATTACCAGAAATTGTGGCATCCACTTGACCATTTTGAATAGAACCATATCCACTAAAGGATCCAGTTCCCATATTTCCAACCATAGTTATATTGGTAAGATTGTCACTATGGGTTAGATCCGCTTTTACAGAATCCAACACTATACCACGGACCCCAATCTGATGGCCCTGAACAGCGCCTACAAGATCTGTAACTTGATTATTCTTACCCAAAACGTGGATTTCTCCATCAATAGTTCCCGTAATAGGCATCGTCAAATCTTGTGTGAAAGTATCCAACGATAAGGTATGAACATTAGCAACAGCGTCAAAATCACCTGTATCTACGACGTATTGACCTTTAACTTTAGCATTACCAGAGCCAATAGATAATTGAGCATCATCGATGCGAACCAATCCATTATCGTATACTACATTTCCCTGCACGCGGTCCACATGGTACCCTTTATAAGAAATACCATCACTACCTATGGTGGCATCCACCCGCGGCGCTACAGTAGTGCCTCCAATATGAGCACGACCACCGACAATACCAGTAACCCCCACATCGGTAATGGCTTCTAGATTCACCTTATCCGCTACAACATTAAGGTTGAGATATTCTTCGTCTTTCCCCAGTGTAATAAGACCATTAAGCTTCGCCGCTTGATCATTGATTCGCCAAGAGCTATGGCTAATAACAATTTGGTCATGATTGAGCATAATACGACCTTCACCATCAGTAATGGTATACATCGTATTGCCTCGCTTAAAAGTGCCTGTTAAACCTTTAAAGCCTACATTGCCACTCATAACATATTGTCCATCTTCACTTTTAATATTGAGATGTAAATCTTGTAATTTCCCCTTCGTTACAACAAGATCTTTGCGCAACGGAACAAAGCTCATAATACCAGCAGTATCAATTTCATCAGCTTGTACAAACACATCAAAATTAGACACATCATCCATATCTATTTTGCCATTTACAAGGACAGATGAACCATCTACATCAGCAGTAAAAGCCCCTTTGGACATACCACTCATATTAAGAGCAACGGTACCATCAAGGTTTTCAACATTGCGTTTAATGCCATCTTTAGTACGTAGCGCTACATGGCCATTATTAATGGTAATATCACCATCAAAACCACCCGATTTATTCGGATCAGATGGTTTTACTAATTTTTCTATACTCCAAGATCCATCGTTCAATTGCCATATATGAAGATCAGGTGCCTCTACAGTAACAGTCGATATAGCTGTTGCCCCTGATGTATTACCCCCAATTATACTTGGTAATGCAGATAGTTTAACCCCAACGGCTACATCTTGTGCCGTCCCTACTAAGTGACCATCCCGATCTTTAATCACCACATCTGATAAAACTACATCACCATTCCAATTGATACGAAGAGAATCATAGTCCACAGATCCGTTTATGGCATTATTTACTTGTTCTTTAACCATAGGTGCTACATAGGTCTGAGCTATAGGGTTTATACTAGCACCAACTGCAGATAAGCCTAAAATTGCAGCCCCTATGAGACACCACTTTTTACGGGTCATAATGATCTCCCATACACATTATGAATAATATAAATATATATACTAATCTTACCACACACAAAGTAATAACTATAGTATTTTAAGGGTAAATTTTATAAAACTAATATATTTTTTTACTAATCATTTTCTGCAATAACTACAGATAAAATTATTTTAAACATTACCATAACATAAAAATGAAAATATACAATGAATTTACGCTTTATAAATCTATAACAAAAAAAAGACGACCGAAGTCGTCTTTTTTAGTATTCTATTATTGATTGCCACCAAGTTGTGCTAATTGTTCAGCTGCACCACTGTTTGCAATAATTTCTGCACCTTGTCCAACTGGAGTATTCAATGGAACACCTGTCAATTGTTCAAGAGCTGCAATGCTAATATTGTAATTATAAAGAGCTTGTACATAGTTATTACGAGCATCTGTTAATTTAGTTTCCGCATCGAGTACATCAAGGTTTGTACCAACACCAGCACGATAGCGAAGTGTAGCAATACGGAAGCTTTCTTGACCTTGAGCAACTGCAGTTTGAGTGCTTTGGATTGTTTGCTCTGCAGAACGCAAATTCAAGTATGCTTTTTGTACTGCTAATAATACAGCATCAACAGTAGCTAAATTAGCCTCTTTCGCTTGTTCAAGTTGTGCATTTGCTTTTTTAATAGCATTTTGTGTTGCACCGCCATCCCATAAGCTCCAAGATGCAGTAGCACCTACACTCCAGGATTTTGTACTTGTTCCAAAGTAACCATCTGGATCGGCATAACCACGACCAGCTTTTACAGCTACAGTTGGCAAGTAGCCAGATTTAGCAGATTTTACAGCCTCTTCTGCAGATTTTACATCGAGAGCAGATTTTACAAGGGCAGAACGGTGAAGCAAAGCATATGCTTTAGCTTGTTCCAACGTAATATTGTAAGGTTTATATTGTAAGTCATGTTCTGCTGTATTAATAGCTGTTTGTGCAGGATATGCAATGACTTGATTCAAGCTAGCCTCTGCTAAATTTGCAGAATTTTGCGCTTTTACAAGATTTGTTTCAGAATCAGCAAGATTTGTTTTAGCAGCCAATACATCAGAACTTGCTACCAAACCAACATTATATTGAGCTTGCACATTTGTTACATGACCTTGGTAATCTTTAACAGCTTGTTGAGCCACATCAACAAGATTACGGTTCATGATCAATGTATAGTAGCCACTAATAGCATCATATTTTGCTTGTTGCAATGCTTCTTCATAGCTAGCGCCAGTGCCTTCACGAGTATAACGTGCAGAATCAATACTTGCATCGAGTTGAGGATTAAATACAGGAGCACTAATGGAGAAGTTATGACTACCAGATTTACCACGGCCAGTGTCACCGCCTGTTTTTTGAGCAGACCAACCATAGCTTACTCTAGGGTTCTTGCCTGCTGCTACTTGGCTCACTGCAGATTTAGCAGCTTCATAGCCCCATTTAGTTTGTTTTGCTGTACGGTTATTCGCCAACGCCAACTCTATGGTACGAGTCTCATCGAGGTCCAATTTGCTCTCATATGTTTTACTATCTTGAACAGATTTTTCGGCTAATTGCTTTTGTGTTAATTGAATCGCTTCTTTTTGATATTTGCTTAATTGGTCTCCATTATTAACGGAAGTTGTAACTACATCAGCAGCCATTGCACCTGTAGTAGCTAAGGAGAGCATTACACCTAAGGATAAAACCTTTTTATTCATAATATGTACCTCCATACTCACCTAAAGTGAATGTATTAGTCTTTAAAATACTTGTTTGATACCAAAGTAGGTACCACCATTCGTGGAACCGAACGGTCTGGTCATTTGAATAACCCCATAAGTATCTTTATGTAAACGTATATCACTACGAATACGATATTTGCGATTGTTAAGGTCATATACCGCTGCGGATAATGAAACTGGACCACGTAAATTATAGTCAACGCCAAGTCCTAATTCACTTTCAAAAATACCGCCCCGTACTAGCCATTTAGATCTAATGAATCGACCTGCATTTAAATCGAATTTAGTGCCATCGCCGATATTGGAAAGGCCAAGCTCAGCCATACCTTTATCATTATAAGCACGAACACGACCATTGATGCGGAATTCATCATCTGTTGTGTTATATAACAAATCTACAGAAGGCTCAACTTTAGTAGATGACTTTTTTTCAACATTATTTCCATCTACTACATTTCCACTTGCATCAGTTTGATATGCTTTACCACCCATCAATTTGTTGATGCGAGCTGAAATCTGTGCCGTATTATGTAATGTTTCCTTAATATTTTCCTGTGCTTTAGGATCAGTTACAGTAGACTCCATAGAACGAGCCATATTATCTACACGATCCGTAGTTTGTTTTAAGTTAGTCAAAATAGCACGCATATCATTGCCTGCATTACCATCTGCATTAAATTGTTGAGCAGCTTGATTTAGCTGTGCCGTTACATCAGCCATATTTTGTGTAATCGCTACAGCATTATCAGCCATCGTCGCAGTAGATTGCAAGGAATGTTTAAGTGCATTTTGCGTTGCTGGATCACCAATAATATTATTGATAGATTGCAACATTTTTTCGGTGCCATCCATTAACTTTTGAGCACTTTGCATCGCTTTATCCATAGCGTCTGCACCTTCGCCCTTAACAGAGTCACCATCTTGTAAAAACACCTTAGATTGACCTGGTGAAATTTGAATAAATTTATCACCTAAAAAACCATCTGATCCCAATGTGAACGTAGAATCACTTGGAATTTGTGTTTTTTCATCAAGCTTCATTTTTACTACAACACCATGCGGAGTAATCTCGATATCAGAGACATTACCGATGGCCACACCTGAATATTTAACTTGATTGCCATTTTTTAGGCCATTAACTTGAGCAAAATCGCCAGTAATCGTCATTTGTGGCTTAGCCCATATATCAATGCGACCTACAAAAAGTATTCCCGCAATAAATAGAGCTATACCTATTATTGTGAAAGCCCCTACCTTGGCCTCCGTCGTCCACTTCATTACACATCTCCCATCGCAGATACATTAATTGGTTCTGCTTCACCATGAATAAACTGTTGTACCTTTTTATTTGTAGAATTCTTAAAGTCTATTGTATCAGAAATTTCCACAAATTTCCCCTTATCAAGTAAAGCTATGCGATTTGCCACGTAAAACGCGGATTGCATATCATGTGTTACTACAATAGAAGTACAACCAAGCCGTTGTTGCATCCCCTTAATTAGCATACTAATCGTACCAGATGTAATAGGATCCAAGCCGGATGAAGGTTCATCATAGAGGATTAAGCTTGGGTCTAGCGCTATGGCGCGAGCTAAGCTAACGCGCTTTTTCATACCGCCTGACAATTCGTTAGGCATATAGGATTCATACCCTTTCAAACCGACCCAATCTAGTCGCTCTGCTACAATGCGTCGTATCTCATCGTCGCCTAAGTCCGTATGTTGACGTAAGCCAAAGGCCACGTTTTCGCCTACCGACATAGAATCAAACAGAGCAGAGTATTGGAATACCATCCCCATTTTTCTTCGTACTGTATTAAATTCATCTTCAGATAATGTTGTAATATCTGTGCCATCTACAATAATCTGTCCCGATGTAGGGCGCTGCAAGCCAATTAATAATCGAAGCAATGTACTTTTACCACTGCCACTACCACCTAATATAACCAACGTCTCCCCATCATTGATAGTAAGATTAATGGAGTCTAAAATCACACGTGACTCATAGGCAACTACAACATCGCGTAGTTCTATCATAAATCCCTCTAGCGTATCTACTAATATAACAAGGTAGATAAAAAGTAATTTAATACAAATACTAAAATAATACTAGTTACTACAGAACTAGTTGTGGAAAAGCCTACGGCTTCTGCGCCCATTTTAGTTTCCATCCCCTTATAGGAGCCTACCAATGCAATAACAGCACCAAACACACTGGACTTAACTAAGCCTAATGTGAAGTCTGAAATAGTAGAAAACATTTGAATAGAATCTAAATAGGTACTTGGCGCTAAACCCTTAATTGCAGTAGCCACAAAGTAACCACCTGCAATGCCAATTACTACACCATAAAACGCCAATATAGGCACCATAATCATACATGCTACTACACGAGGTACCACAAGATAACCAATAGGATCGACAGCCATAACACGAAGCGCATCGATTTGTTCGGTTACCTTCATTGTACCAATTTCAGCCGTGATGGCAGCGCCAACACGGCCAGCTAGTACTACCCCTACTAAGATGGGACCTAATTCACGTCCCATAGCAACAGCCATAAGACCACCTACAGTGCTTTGTGCACCATATGTAATCAATACATCTGTAATCTGTAAGGTCATAACTGCACCAGCAAAGAGTAACGTTAAACTGATAATCGGCAACGAATCTACGCCTAAGTGAGCCATCTGCTGAAACACATGCCACAGATTAATCATTTTCAGTTGTCTAATTGTGTGCCACACCAATAATGTAGCACTCCCCATCTGTGATAGGCCGTTCATTACAGCTCGTCCTATCGATTCTAGCCAATTCAACAGTTTAGCCCTTTCCCCTTACATTTTCAGCTTATTCAGCTGCATTAGTATCATTTACTTTAGATTCATCCTTTTTATCAGGTGTTTTTTGGTCTTGTTTATCAGATTTTTTCACATCTTGTTTATCAGACTTTTTCACATCTTTTTTACTGGATTTATCCTTTTTGGATTGGTCTTCCAATTCTAATTTATGTTCCATCTTGCTTTGATTTTTAACTTCTTTTACGCGTTTAGCTAATGCTTTATCGCGATCGGCTGGTTTCATAACATGAATTGTAAATTGACCATCACCTTGAACGATGTATTCCGTATCAATAGCAGTTTTTTCTATTTGATTATCATCGTCCTTACTAGAACTCAAATCTTCTTGACCTGTTTTTTTCTTTACATCCCCTGGCATAGGTTTTGATTCCACATCTTTAAGTTTAGCTTTTTTAACAGATTGGGAACCATCTTCATCAACAAGACTAATGCCATCTTCTAAAAACTCTACAACGATTTGATTATTTGTATCAGTCTTTTGAATTTCATCATAAAGTTCATTAAAATCTTTATGAACTTTTAAGCGACGTAAAATTTCATCAGTTAAATTATATTTTTGCTTTTCTAATACATAAGGTAATGGGATTTCACCGCCCCCACGCACCTCTAAGGTATACTTGCCAACAGCTTGATCCTCAGGAACCTTAAAGAAGATTTGTTTAACGACCTTCTCACCGCGGAACGGCTCCAACGTTACATCTACAACGATTGTATCACCAGGGGAAACAATGGTTGAAGATGCAGAGGCATCAACAAGCTTAGCTGTTTTCTTATCTTGTGTCACCTCAGTTTCTACAGAGATGTCAGAAATTTCATAATTAATGAATCGGTTATTCATAAGAACGTCGATAACATTATAGAACTCATCAACAGCCTTCTCAGAGATAGAGTCAGAGCTATAGAACATATTAGTTCGCGTCAACGGTTTATGCTCTTTACCTCTTGGTGTGATTGTATAAGAAATGGTAGCCGTACCGGCGCCACTACGATCCAACGTTTTATTCAACATGTTATATAGAGATGTAGCCGCTAAAGTCGGTGTCATCTCACTATCTTCAATAACCTTAACAGAGCTAGTTTTATCACGCCCCATATCAAGGTCTTTCAAATGGAATCGCATAGGGATCCCTGGAGAAATCACACCAGAAACACCTGCAATACCAGCACCTCTATCTTCAGTTACAGAGCCAACTTCCTTGCCCATAGAGCCCAATTTGAAAGCAGCATCATAACTTTTAACTACTGTAAAGATGCTTGCATTATGCATGAAGTAGTTTGAGGAGCCATGTTTTAAGAATGGATGACCAAAGGCAACAATCTTTTCCCCATCTACATAGGTAACAGTACCAATGGCCCCCAGTTTTAGGTCACCATCAACTAGTAATGCTGCTACAGAACCACCGGCTTCTAGAGGTTTAGCAATTTCATCACCACTAGCACTAGCCGTATCATATGTTTCATATTTATATTGTGGCAACTTGGATTTGAAGTAATCCATGGATGCTGCATCAAAGCCATAAGCCATAAGTGGCGTGCCAAGAGGGATCAATTGTTTATCATCCCATGGTTTGGATAAGTTCTTCTCATATGGAATATTCCATAATTTCACCATATCCTCGATAGGGGTAATCATCCCAATCGTACCATCTGCAAAGCCCCAGCCATAAGCAACAGCACCAACGAGCTTACCATTTATATATACAGGACTACCACTCATGCCATGAGCGATGCCGCCTGTTTTTTCCATAACAGGACCAGAGAACTTCGCTAAAATAAGATGACCAGATGGTCCCTTATCCTTCATGACACCAAGTACCTTTACATCAAAGGTAGAAATGGTATCTCCTACAATTACAGTTTTTGCAATGCCTTCCATACCTGTAGTTACATCATTGACAGGCATGAAATCAACAGCCTGTGCAGCTGTAAGTGAAGTACAGAAGAAAAGCGCCAGTATCGCTTTTCTATACCGACGCCAAGAATGAGAAAACTTCATTCCTTCTCTCCTTTATTTACTTTCTACTGTGACAACGATTTGATCACGAGAAACGTCTGAACCCACTGTAACATTAACCGCCGTTACAGTACCAGTTACAGTAGATTTAGCAGCAGCCATAGGGCCAGCCAATGTCTCTACAGTTACCAATGTTTGACCTTCTGTTACAGCAGAGCCAACAGAAACTGTAGAAGCAACTTTACCTGTTAATACACTTTGGTATGATACAGGGGCCGCCATTACAGAGCTAACACTTAAAATGCCTAAAGCAGCTAATGCCAACACTACTCTTTTCATAACGATCCCTCCTTTTACAAAATTAGTTATGTATGTATAGTATACTAAATTATTACTAATATTTCAAACAAAATTGTATGCAACGAATTCATTTTATAATTACAATATCCTCATAGGTCGTAGGATTTGAAGTCGCTTTATGAACGTATGTATCATTGACTACTAAATCAACACTACCTTGATTCGATAATTCAGCACCATCCACGACGCCTAGTTTGGATAATAGTTGAGCCCCTTCTTGTTGTGTAACCCCTACGGATTGAAGCCCAGCTTTATCAACAGTAAGAACCACCAAATTATGATCTTTAGTAGTTCCTATAAAACTACGAGCTTTATTATGGGTCCCATCAGCACCAACATAGTTACCATTTTTCAAAACCATAGTACCTGCTTGTAAAGCTGCTCCACCAGTGGTATTCACTTGTGCCAACTCCGGTCTATTTTGAATCGTAATCGGTGTGCCCACCTTTAATTTACGTAACGCATCCCTAGATTCTCCATGACCAGATAATACGTATTGGTTTTCTCCAATTTTAGAATTCCCTTTTTGACCACTAACCACCTTGCCATTAGCAACAGTCACTTCGTATCCAAAGTCATTAGTCTTTGTAGATGCCCCATACGCTGATGTATATAGAGTCAAAGCATTTTCTTTACGACTTGTATTAACAGAGGTAATCAGGAATGTATCCTTCTGTGTTTTAGCCTGTAGTAAAGGTCTTTTTTCTTCAATAAAATATCCACGATTTGGTGTATATCGCAAGGTGCCACGGTTAGAAATACGCTCTAAATCAATAGTTCCATCACTTGCTACCGAATAAGGGCGATCAAAACTACTACCTTTTACCTTTGCGCCAATTATAGCAGTATGCGATTGAACTACAGATGATAAGGGTTTACCTTCCGAAACATGAGCGACCACCATAGATGAATCATTGTCCACAGATAATGCAAAGGCTTGGATTTTTCCTTCTGCTACAGTGTTATTAATCTTGCTATACGTAACAGATTTATTTACATCCTTTGTTGTTTGTTGAGCATAGCTAGAAAACAAATCAACTACAATACGCGATGGCTTCTCCAATGTAAATTCATGATGTTGTACATCCTTGTTAGCCGTCAATGTTACTTGCAAAGATCCATTAACAGGTTGTAAGCCAATGCCTTTTAAAACACCTGTTTTTGTATTATTTTGCGCTATAGGACCCGTCAATCCATTTGTAGTACCACCAAGGTTAAGTGTAAGGGCATGTGTGGACTCATTATAAGACTTAGTCCAAGATACAGGCATTTCAGATACATCCAATACAATTCGACTTGTGCCTTCATGATTAGATACACGTACGCCTGTTAAATTCCCAGCCTCAGCATAAGGTATGGTACTGCCTAGAAAACCTAAAACAGCAAAAGTCATATATAAATATCGTTTCATATACAATTCCTCTATAGCGACAAACCATATTAATAAGGTTTATTTTTATACATCAATTTTATGCAATATACTTTTACTATAGTATACATCATAAAGATGAAAATTACAAAAAGAGGGCACTAAAAAACGAAGTTACTATCTACAGTTATTCCAATCATCAATGGCCTAACTATAAATAGCAACTTCGTCAATTTACATAGTATGTCAATACAATATTTTATTGTAATTCATCCAAGGTATCACGCAATTGTGACATTTCATCAAGAGCTTTAGCAACCCCTTTGATAACAGCATATCGTGGAGACTCTACCAAATACGATGCAATACCTACAGAACGTGTAATAACACGATCTAACCCATCGATGAGAGCACCGCCACCGGTAAGAATGATGCCGTGATCATTAATAGCCGCTACAAGTTCTGGTGGCGTTTTTTCTAAAATAGATTTAATTCCTTCTAGAATATTCATCACTTGCGCCTCTAAGGCACGTTGAATTTCTAAGGAATTAACAGCAACCATCTTAGGTAGTCCAGAGCTTGCATCACGCCCTCTAACCTCTATAGTTCGCTCCTTAGCACGACGATCTACAGTCCCGACAGAAATCTTAATCTTTTCTGCTGTTAAAGGTCCAATAACAAGTCTCTTCTTACGACGGATGTAACGGATAATAGATTCATTGAAGGAATCTCCCCCAATGCGAAGGGATTCACTTACAACAACACCCGTATCACAAAGAACTGCAATATCCGTAGTACCGCCACCAACATCGACAACCATGGCCCCAACTTGGTCTGCATCATTGAGACCTGTCCCCATAGCTGCCGCCAATGGTTCCTCTATCAAGACAGTCTTCTTGGCCCCAGTTCTAAGCAAAGCTTCTAAAATGGCCCGTTTTTCAACAGGTGTAATCCCAGATGGTACACATACGATAATACGCGTTTTCATCAATCTAGAAGCAGGCACGACTGAACGAATAAAATACTTTAACATAAATTCGGTCATATCATAATCTGCAATAACACCTGCTTGAACAGGGCGAATAACAGATATGCCTTTAGGTGTACGTCCTATCATAGTACGTGCAGCTTCGCCTAAGGCAAGAATATCCCCTGTTTTATCATCTTTCGCAATATAAGCTGGCTCATCTAAGACTAAGCCCTTACCTTTAGCGAAAATAAGAATATTGGCAGTTCCTAAGTCGATGCCCAAGTCAAAGTTTAATGAACGATTTAATCGTCCCATTAAATCGCCCACCTGCTCAGGACGAACTAGGCGCTTCAAGGTCATAGCTGGTGTAGTTTTTGCAATAGCTACAGTCTCACGATTACGACGTTCCACACGGCGCATCTTCGTGACTCTAACCATGGCTTCACGCATATTGGAAGCTAAATGGCTAGCTTGCTTTGCTACGCCCTCAGAAAGCTTTGTGGACTTGCGTTTTGTCCTACGCAATGGCTTTCGATTAGTGCTAGTTTTAGCATTTTCAACCTTAGCAGCACCTAAGTTTTGTTGCTCGTTGTATAAAGCCGGCCCTTTTGAGCGCCGGCTTCGTTTCTTTTTATTCTGTTTTGGCTCTGTACTTTTATTCGTCAACCCGAACAATATCAGCACCTAACCTTTGCAATTTACCTACGAAATCATCATAACCACGATCGATATGATGTAAACGACCAACTTCTGTTCTACCTTCTGCAGTCAACGCAGCACAAACAAGAGCCGCACCTGCACGCAAGTCTGTAGCATTAACTACAGCACCATGTAAGCGTGGCATACCTTCTACAATCGCTTGACGATTGTCGATATCGATATGAGCACCCATTTTGCGAAGTTCAGCAACATGCATAAAGCGGTTTTCAAATACAGTCTCTGTTACTGTACTTGTGCCTTCAGCGATTGTAGTAAGCGCCATAAATTGAGCTTGCATATCTGTTGGGAAGCCTGGGTATGGTAACGTTTTGATATCAACAGCTTTGATACCTTTACCAGTACTGATAACGCGAATGCCATCAATTTCTTCCTCTACAGTAACGCCAGCTTCTTTTAATTTAGCTACTACTGGTTTTAAATGTTCAGGCAATGCATTTTCTACAAATACGTCACCACCAGCCATAGCAGCTGCAATCAAGTATGTACCAGCTTCGATACGGTCAGGAATAACCGTATGAATTGCACCATGTAATTGAGGCACACCTTCAATGCGAATTACATTAGTACCAGCACCGCGGATATTAGCGCCCATTGCATTTAAGAATGTCGCTAAATCAACGATTTCAGGTTCTTCCGCAGCATTTTCGATAACAGTTTTACCTTCCGCCATAGAAGCGGCCATAATTACATTTTCTGTAGCCCCTACACTTGGGAAATCCAAGTAGATTTGAGTGCCTTTAAGGCCTTCTGGAGCATGTGCATATACATAATCTTCAGTAATTTCAATTTTAGCACCTAACGCTTCGAAAGCTTTTAGGTGAAGATCAATAGGACGTGCACCGATAGCACAACCACCTGGCATGGAGATTTTAGCCTCCCCTTTACGCGCCAAAAGTGGACCCATTACAAGGAAAGATGCACGCATTTTGCGTACAAGCTCATAAGGAGCTTCCGTAGCAGTCAATGTAGATGCATCGAAGATAATTTCATCATCTGCTTTATTACGAGTAATTTTAACCCCCAAAGACTCGATAACTTGGCAAATTGTACCTACATCTTCCAAATTTGGAATTTCAAGTAATTTACTAGGCGTTGATGCTAGCAAAGTACCGGCAATAATAGGGAGTACCGCATTTTTAGCGCTACTAACACGTACACGGCCTTCCAACCGGTTGCCACCTTGAATGATTAGCTTTTCCAACAGAATTCCTCCTACACTTTTATATCGATCATCTTGTATGAACTACAAGACGTTGTATTTATAACGTCATATACTAAATGTTATTATACTATTTTTCGATATATCTCATCAAGAGAATGTGAGAAAATACTGAGAAAAAAAGCCCCTCAATTTGAGGGGCTTAATTCTTATTTTGCTTTTAAGGATTTTAGCTTTTCATCCATATGTACTGTGTCTAAGAAACGAACAGTACCAGTTTTAGAACGCATTACGATAGTATGTGTACGCGCACCACCTGGGAAGTATTGAATAGCATTCAATAAGTTACCGCGAGTAATAGCAGTAGCCGCGAAGATAACATCATCTGTACGAACTAAATCATCCAATGTAAGTACTTGATTTACATCGGTAATGCCCATTTCATGACAACGACGAATTTCTTCTTCTGTTTCTGGTTTCAAGCGTGCTTGCATATCGCCACCTACGCATTTCAAAGCGGCTGCAGCCAATACGCCTTCTGGTGCACCACCAGTACCAACAACCATGTGTACCCCAGAACCTTCGATACAACATTCCATAGCTGGGTTAACATCGCCATCAGAAATTAACATAATACGTGCACCAAGATCACGGGCTTCTTTCATCAAGCCATGATGACGTTCACGATCAAGCATAACAAGTGTAATTTCATCGACATTGCGATTCATTTTTGCAGCTACATTTTTGATGTTTTCAGTTAAAGATTTAGTAATATCGATGGCACCTGCACCACGAGGACCAACGCAAAGTTTTTCCATGTACATATCTGGTGCATGTAACAAGCCACCTTTTTCAGCAATAGCCATAACTGCAATCGCACCATTTTGGCCTTTTGCAATCAAGTTTGTGCCTTCAATTGGGTCAACTGCGATATCTACTTCTGGGCCGCCAGCACCTACATGTTCACCAATATAAAGCATAGGAGCTTCATCAATTTCGCCTTCGCCGATAACTACAGTACCAGAAATACGAACAGAGTCAAATGCTTGACGCATTGCGTCTACCGCAAGACCATCCGCTGCATCCTTCTGACCGCGGCCAAGTAAACGACCACTGCGCAAAGCAGCCGCTTCAACGACACGAGCAAATTCCAAAGATAATGTACGATCCATAATAGGCCTCCTTATAAGTCCTGTGTGTATTGTAATATGACTCTTACATTGAGCCGAATACTTAACTTATTGATTAGCTTGTTTCCAATCTGCCATAAATTTTTCAAGCCCTGCATCCGTCAATGGATGTTTCATAGCTTGCATAAGTACTTTGAATGGCACTGTTGCAATATGAGCACCGGCTTTAGCACATTGAATAATATGCAATGGCGTTCTCACACTAGCTGCAATAATTTCAGTTTCAATGCCATGAATAGCAAATATGTCTGCAATATCTTGAATTAATGTAAGGCCATCCATGCTAATATCATCAATGCGACCCACAAATGGACTCACATAGGTAGCACCTGCACGGGCTGCCAATAAAGCTTGGTTAGCAGAGAAGATTAATGTTACATTTGTTTTAATACCTTCTTTGCTCAACACGGCAACAGCTTTAAGGCCTTCTGGAGTCATAGGCACTTTAATAACTACATTAGAGCCTAATTTTACAAGCTCATGAGCTTCAGCGATCATGCCTTCTGCATCGGAAGCAATAACCTCTGCACTTACAGGACCTTCTACAAGATTTGCAATTTCAGAAATAACTTGTTTTAAATCGCGTTTAGCTTTCACGATAAGGGATGGATTAGTAGTAACACCATCGATAAAACCAAAAGCATACGCCTCTTTAATCTCATCAAATTCTGCTGTATCAATAAAGAACTTCATAGAATGCCCCCTCTTATTTTCCAGCCTTAATTACTTCTACGCCGCCCATGTAAGGTACAAGTACTTTAGGAATCACAACAGAACCATCAGCTTGTTGATAGTTTTCCAAGATAGCTGCTACTGTACGACCTACAGCAAGACCAGAGCCATTTAATGTATGAACGAATTCTGGTTTACCTTTAGGTCCACGACGGAATTTAATGTTTGCACGACGAGCTTGGAAATCAGTCATATTAGAGCAAGAAGAAATCTCTCTATACTTGCCTTGAGCTGGCATCCATACCTCTACATCATATGTTTTAGCAGAACCAAAGCCAATATCACCTGTACAAAGTGTAATTACACGGAATGGCAACTCCAATAAGCGCAATACTTCTTCTGCATTATCAGTCAATGTTTCTAATTCTTTGTAAGAATCTTCAGGTTTAGCTAATTTAACCATTTCAACTTTGTTGAATTGATGTTGACGGATAAGACCACGAGTATCACGACCTGCAGACCCTGCTTCAGCACGGAAGCATGCAGTAAATGCAGTATAATATTTTGGCAATTCCTCTTCGCTCAAGATTTCGCCACTGTGATAGTTAGTCAATGTAACCTCTGCGGTAGGAATCAAGAAATATTCAGTATCTTCTACATGGTACATATCTTCAGCAAATTTAGGTAATTGACCAGTACCTGTCAAAGTTTCACGCGTTACCATGTATGGAGTCATCATTTCAGTGTAGCCTTGTTTATCTACATGAAGATCAACCATGAAGTTAATGAGAGCACGTTCTAAACGAGCACCCAAGCCTTTATATACAGTGAAACGAGCACCGCTCATTTTACCAGCGCGATTGAAATCAAGGATATCAAGATTTTCACCTAAATCCCAATGAGCTTGTACATCAAAGTCAAATTGACGTGGTTCGCCCCATTTACGTTGTTCCACATTTTCATCTTCATCAGCACCAACAGGAACAGATGCATCGCACATATTTGGCAACATCAAAGCCGCATCACGTAATTTAGCTTCTACATCGCGGATACGATTATCAAGCTCTGCAATATCATCGCCTACTTTTTTCATTTCTGCGATTTTATCATCCGCATTTTCTTTATTGCGTTTTAATTGGCTAATTTCTTCAGTTACGGAATTACGAAGAGCTTTTAACTCCTCTACTTTACCAATCAACTGACGACGTTCATCATAAGCGGATACAAAGGTTTCTAAATCGCCTTTCGTGTGACGATTATCTAAGTTTTGTTGCACTAAATCAATATTTTCACGGACAAATTTCAAGTCTAACATACTATAAACCTCATCTTCCAACTATGCTACGAACAATATATTCAATACGTTTAAGTATACCATATATTGGTGTATTTATCATTAAATTATAAGCTATCTACTAGATTTCTAATTGATTTTTATACTATTCATCATCATCTTCTTCTAATAAATAATCTTTTGCCATCCATTTTCGGGTGCCTGTGAAAGAAATGGTTACCCATTTTTCCGTTGGATTCCCTCCGATTTCTTGGTCAATTTCATTGCGAATCGCATCGATTTCAGCAATCGTTTGATATGGGAAGTTCTTACGAACTAAAATATCAATTTCAATAATTCGAGTGTTCCCATATACTTGTACACTAGAAACGTAATCTTTGAAATTGTACTTTTCCATAAAGTGATCCATGATTTCCTGCACTTCATTATGCAATGAAGTCGGTGCCCATCCCAATACTTGTTTTACGGATGGGATGATAATACGGAATGCAGACGGTATCATTTGTACGGCTAATACGATGAGAACAATCGGGTCAATATACGCTGCCCAATCAGCATATTCAGTTCCTTCTAACATAATAGCCACTACAAAGCTGATCAAGATAGCTGCTTCAAGTAACGCGTCAACATACCAACTCACATTATCAAATTTAATTAAGTTGGACTGTAAGCTCTTGTTAATCCGTCGTACATACAAGTAATAGATTGTATCAGCAACGGTAAAGAAGATGGCATAATAAATAGCTGGTCCAAAATCTACATGACGGCCACCCGATATCAGATCTGTAATGCCACTAGATAGAGCGTAAATTACAATTAGTAATATAAAGAAGCCTTCTACGGCGAGTACTAAAGGTTCAAACTGCCAATAGCCAAATTGAAAGCGCTTACTCGTTTCACGGGCTATTAACTTGGCCGTCATAAGCATCATGATCTTAATTACAACATCGACAAAGGAAAATACGCCATCTAATAAGACCGCGCTAGATCCTGTAACAATCCCCATTATAGTGCCACTTACCGCTACAAGGGCCATTAGCCCTACGGATTGCATAAGTAACTTCTGTTCTATAGAGCGCCTTGCCCCTAATATATCCATCAAGTCCCCCACTTTCTTAATTTATACATCTTTTTATTATACACCACAGGCATTGATGCGCAACACGAGGTCAAAATAAAACAGGTAGCTTGCATACTATACAAACTACCTGTTATGGATACTATGTAAATTCTTTTTTTCAACTTTAATACAGATTAACTATTAACCTTGAAAACCTTGCGGATTAGGTAATACGCGGCCCCCTACATAGCGCTCAACGATATGTCGATCATCACCAACATATAACCAACGCTCTAACCGCTCTTCTAAGGTGCGTTCATTTGGGTCAAAGAGTGATGTGTCATCAATAATAATGGCATCTAGGTCACAACCTTTTTCAAAGCTCCCCACCTTACCAAAGAACTTGCCTCCACCCTTCGTAGCCATGTAGAAGGCTTCACTTAATGTGAGGGGCGCATAATTTGAATCTACTTCCACCCATTTCATTTTAGATAATCCAATGGCTTCTGTAAGAACCTTTGCCATTGATACCATATGACCACCAGAAATATCAGAGCCTAAACCAATTGGTATATTCCGTTTCATTAGCTTACGAATCGGTGCGATACCACTTGATAGATTTACATTGGAATATGGACAATGAGATACCATAGTTTGTGTTTCTGCCATACGATCCATTTCTACGTCACTTAAATGAATGCAATGAGCCATTACCGTTGGCGTCCGCCCCATCAATTTATGTTCATAATACACATCTGTATAATTTGGTGACTCAGGATGTAATGCTGCTACCCAATCAATTTCACCGTGATTTTCAGATAAATGGGATTGAACTGGGACCTTGTACTCTTCTGATAATGTACCAAGGCCATCCATTAACTCGCTCGTGCAAGATGGTACAAAACGAGGGGTAATAATAGGTTTTACCAATGGACCAAATTGAGCCGATGCCTCTAACCAGTCTTTCGTATCCGCTAAAGATTGACTTGTTTCTTCAATCAAGAAATCTGGGCTATTGCGGTCCATATTGACCTTGCCTACATAGGCAGATAATCCAGCTTTTTGTAAAAGTTCCATCAACACTAATGTGCTCTCTTTATGGATAGTGCCAAACAGTATACTTCTAGTAGTCCCATTGCGCCATAAGTCTTGGACAAAGGCGCCATATACTAACCGTGCATAATCTAGATCACTAAACTTTGCCTCTTCAGGAAATGTATAGGTTTCTAACCAAGGTAAGAGTTCTTTATCCATCCCAAGGCCACGATTACAATACTGTGGAGCATGTGCATGTGTATCTACAAATCCTGGAATAATGAGATTATCACCATAATCAGTAACCTCACAATCTGCATAGGCTGGTGGAATACTTTCACCACAATATACAACTACACCATCTACGGCAATAATATAGCCATGTTGAATGGATATAAATTCTGAAGGACGCGGTGTATATAAGATATTCCCTTTTAAAATA
Organism: uncultured Veillonella sp.; assembly: GCA_902477915.1. Classification (GTDB taxonomy): domain Bacteria; phylum Bacillota; class Negativicutes; order Veillonellales; family Veillonellaceae; genus Veillonella. The sequence continues at coordinate 3,652 of CABSJA010000016.1, read as the reverse complement.
ACTGTCGAATTCATATAACCTCCTCGCGTAATTAGAGCCCTAAAATGCTAAGCTCATATAACACGCTAGTTTTTTCTTTAATAGACTATGCTATATGATTCATAGTATATGCTATTTAAATAGCAAAGTGAATGATGAACGCCACAGTCATGATATACATAATAGGATGAATTTCACGACGACGGCCTGTTGTCAGTTTAATCAATGTATAAGAAATTTTAGTAAATTCCTACAGTCCTTGTATCAAATCGTATAAATTTACATTTCATATTCTTTTTTCAATACATAACCATACGCTTGTTTATAGCCATTAGCTTGTTCAGTAATGTATACACCTTGTATTTCTGGAGCAAAGCCAGGCAGTTGATTAATGCCTTCCTCTAAAGCCAAGAAATAGTCACAAGCAGTCTTAGACCAACGTTCCCCAGGTTGCACGCACAATACACCAGGTGGGTACGGTAGAGCGCCCTCAAGAGCAATACGACCTTCTGCTTCACATAATGGCACCAACTCACCCTTGTTACGTTGAAACTCAAAGTTTGCCTCTTGTGGATTCATCACATAGTCTGGGAAGTATTCACGAGAAAATAGCCGTTGTTGTAAGAGGCTTACATTTCTAGACTTATAAAAATCATGCATTTCTTGACATAGCTGACGAATACTATAACCTTTATATTTCTCTATATGACTATAGTAAATAGATGGTAATACTTCCTCCATAGGTGCATCGCGATCTATAAGGTCTTCAAAGCGAACGAGTTCCTCCACGAGCTCATCCATCTTATGCTTAGATTCTGCTGGTGTCATAAGGAATAAGATCGTATTTAAATCACATTTTTCAGGGATGATACGATTTTCCCGTAAATAATTAGCAAGAATATTAGCAGGAATGCCAAACGCTTCGTATTCTCCGGTCTCTACATTAATTCCTGGTGTAATCAGTTGGAACTTACAAGGATCGATAAAATACTGCCCCTTACCATAGCCTTTAAATGAATGCCACTTCGCTTCTGGTTCAAAGGCAAAATAATTTACATCTTCCGCCATGACTTGTGTATTTCCTTCTTCCCATTTTTTGCCATGCACTATCGGTGGCACTAACGGGCGAAGATATTTGCATTGCTTCAATACAGCTTTACGAGCATCAATAGCAACTTCAACACACTCACGCCACAGTTTTTGTCCCAACTCACCTTCATGGATTTTAGCATTTACATCGAGAGAGGCAAATAAGGGGTAAAATGGCGAGGTTGACGCGTGCATCATAAAGGAGTTGTTAAAACGTTTATGATCTACATAACGGTCTTGCCCCTTTATATGACTATCCTTCTTATGAATTTGAGAGGTTTGAGAAAAACCAGCTTGTTGCTTATGAACAGATTGAGTCACCAAAATCCCTGGATCATCAGGGCCTAATTCTAAGAGTAACGGGCTACAATCTTTCATCATAGGAATAAATTGTTCATATCCGACCCAAGCAGAGTCAAAGAAAATATAATCACAAAGATGACCAATTTTATCTAATACTTGTCGAGCATTATAAATCGTACCATCATAGGTGCCTAATTGAATAACTGCTAGTCGAATAGGACGCTTAGCCTCTGCTTTTTCAGGGGATTTTTCACCGATTAATTGACGAATATAACTTTCATCAAAACAATGATCTAAAATACCTCCAATGGAGCCAAAAGGATTGCGCGCTGTTTCAAGATATATAGGGGTAGCACCAGACATAACAAGACCACCATGGCAGATGGATTTATGGTTATTCCGATCATATAAGATAATATCGCCCGGTGTTAAAAGGGCATTAAGAACTACCTTATTCGCTGAAGATGTACCATTTAACACAAAATAGGTCTTATCAGCATTATAGACTTTAGCTGCATGCGCTTGCGCATCATAAGCATAGCCTTCGTGAATTAAAAGATCCCCTAATTTTACATCTGCATTACAAAGGTCTGCTCTAAATATATTCTCCCCAAAAAAATTGTAGAAGGCGCGACCTGTAGGATGTTTATAGAAGAACTGACCACCTTGATGTCCAGGGCAATCAAATTGCGAGTTTTGATCGCCTACATAATCAGATAAAGCCTTGAAAAATGGTGGTAAAATAGAATCTTCATAGCTTGCTACAAGCTTTTCTATCTCTGATTTGCAATCGTCCATATTTGTAGAGGCAAACTCTATAATGGATGCTATGCACTCCTTATAACAAGATAAATCCTTAGATTCATCAAATCTTAGGACAATAACAGGTATACCAAAGGTATGAATTTGATTATTATTGATAAGATCTAAGTCACAATCACCAATAACAACGGCACCGACATCTATAAAATCTGTATCACAAATAGGAACACATATACGACCCTCTAAAGAGCCAATTTTGGATTGTACAGAATCAGATAAAGCAACCTTTAAATGTTTCACAGCCTCCTCCTTTCGTAACTATGTATCACACTCGATATATAATCAACACATATGAAATAAAACATAGTATAAAAACATATAACGAATAAAAAGACTCCCTACTCAAAGAATAGGGAGCCTTTTAGTTTTAGATTATTCAGCTGCTTCTTCTTCAGCTTCAATATGCTTAGGAGCTTCTGGTTTCATCAATGGGAACAACAATACATCGCGGATGGATGCAGAGTCTGTTAAGAACATAACAAGACGGTCGATACCAACACCTAAACCAGCTGTTGGAGGTAAACCGTATTCAAGAGCTGTAACGAAGTCTTCATCCATACGGTGAGCTTCATCATCGCCAGCTTCACGTTCTTTCAATTGATCCAAGAAACGTTGTTTTTGGTCGATTGGGTCATTTAACTCGGAGAAGCCATTTGCTAATTCACGGCCATAAATGAACGCTTCAAAACGTTCTGTAGCCAATGGATTTTCACGACTTGCCTTAGCAAGTGGAGAAATTTCTTTTGGATGACCATATACGATAGTTGGTTGAATCAAGTTTTCTTCTACATAATCTTCGAAGCAAAGATTTAAGATTTTACCAATACCATCATTTTCTGTATATTCTACATTTAAACGATCTGCAATAGCACGAGCTTCTTCTACAGTAGTAACTGCATCAAAGTCTTCACCAGTGTATTTTTTTACACCTTCAGCCATTGTGATACGATTCCAAGGTGGAGTCAAATTGATTTCAGTACCTTGGTATGTAATTTCTTGTGTACCGAGAACTTCTTGAGCACAGTAGGATACAAGGTTTTCTGTTAAGCGAATTGCATCTTCTACATCGCCATAAGCTTGGTAGGATTCAATAGTAGTGAATTCTGGGTTATGACGATTATCGATACCTTCGTTACGGAAACAACGGTTCATTTCGAATACGCGGTCCATACCACCAACGATCAAACGTTTGAGGTACAATTCTGGTGCAATACGCATGTAAATATCGATATCAAGCGCATTGTGATGAGTAATGAATGGACGTGCAGCAGCACCACCAGGGATAGCATGCATCATTGGTGTTTCTACTTCCATAAAGCCATCACGCATCATGTATTCGCGAATTTTAGCAACGATTTGGGAGCGTTTTACAAATGTATCACGCACTTCAGGATTTACAATTAGATCAACATAACGTTGACGGTAACGAAGTTCTGTATCCTTTAAACCATGCCATTTT
>CABSJA010000015.1 GCA_902477915.1 uncultured Veillonella sp. | reverse complement strand
TATGCTGTAGTTATTACTATAACAAGACCATTACTTGGTATTGTGTTTGATATGAAAGGGGAAAACTTTGTTCTTTACCCTTGTTTCATATCTTTAGCACTTGGTATTTTCTTATTATCCATCGCTCACTCTACATGGCTTATTCTCTTATCTGCTGTGTTTGTTGGTCTTGGTTACGGTACATTTATGTCAAACGGTCAAGCCGTAACTGTTAAAATTGTGCCGGTTCACCGTATTGGTGTTGCCACATCCACATACTTTATTGCCTTAGATATGGGGTTAGGTTTTGGTCCATACATCTTAGGTGCTATTAAAGAGGTAGTAGGCTATACAAGCATGTTCCATGTTACTGTTGTAGTAGCACTTCTTGCCTTCGTTGCGTACTATTTCTTATATGGTCGTTATGTAGGTACTGAAAAAGATCTTTCTTTGAAAGCTCGTGCTGAAGAAGAACAAATTAGAAATCGTAAACGCAATGGTAAACTTGCGTAGAATATAATCTACTAATGCTAATGAATAGAGTTATTCTAATTCATAGTTTTCTATAATTAAATTAAAAGGACTATACGAAAGATTTCGTATAGTCCTTTTCTCTTATTCATGTATTTAGTGTTTCATGTCCTAGAATACTAGTTTGATACTTAAATACCAATCAAATAGCATTTAGGAGTATAGGTATGAGTAGTTAGATCGTATATTATTATTTCTCAATATTTACGATATTTACAATAACTTCTACGGCTTTTTTCATGTCGTCAATACATGCAAATTCATGACGGCCATGTAGATTTTCTACGCCTGTAAAGATATTAGGAGTAGGGATGCCCATGAAGGAAATTTTAGAACCGTCTGTACCACCGCGGATAGGGTCACAAATAGGCGTGATACCCGCTTTTTCCATAGCAGCTTTGGCTACGTCAACGCATTCCATATTGTCTTTAATGATATCATACATGTTGTAATATTGATCTTTTACAGATACTTCACATACTTCACGGCCGTAGATTTCATTTAATGTTTGACCAGCTTGTAAGAAGAATGCTTTTTTCGCTTCGAATAATTCTTTGTCATGGTCGCGGATGATGTAGTTCATTTTACCAGTATCTACTTGTGTTTCCATGCTCATAAGCATAAAGAAACCTTGACGACCACATGTGTGTTCAGGAACTGCAGCACCTGGTAATAGAGAATCGAATTGCATTGCTAATTTAGCACAGTTGATCATAATGCCCTTGGCAGTGCCTGTATGAACAGATACACCTTTGAGGGTTACTGTACCGCCTGCAGCATTGAATGTTTCGTATTCAAGTTGACCGAGGCTTTCACCATCGATAGTATAGGCAAAATCAACAGGGAATTCTTTGACATCAAAGTGATCGGCGCCAGTACCGATTTCTTCGTCTGGACCGAAAGCACACATGATTTTGCCGTGCTTGATTTCTGGATGAGCTACGAGGTAGGCGAGGGCTTCCATGATTTCGCAGATGCCAGCTTTGTCGTCACCGCCTAGTAGTGTAAGACCATCGGTTACTACCAAGGATTTACCAATATAGTTCTTTAAATTAGGGAAATCTGCACGACGTGTGTAGATTTGATGCTCTTCGTTGAGGCAAATATCGCTACCATCATAGTTTTCTACAATGCGAGGTTTAATATTTTCTGCGTTGTAATCAGCTGTATCCATATGAGCGATAAAGCCAATAGCAGGTGCTTTTTCATCTGTATTAGCATTTAATGTGCCAATAACAAAACCATTTTCACGGTTGTAAATCACTTCATCTAAACCGATTGCTTTTAAATCAGGAACGAGCACATTAGTAGCAAAGTCTACTTGAGTTTGAGTACTAGGAATGGTTGTACTTTCCTCATTAGACCGTGTATTTATGCTCGTATAGCGTACAAAACGTTCGACCATTGATTCCATAATGAGCCTCCTCGTAAGTAAACATACATGTTATACATATTGGTATAAATACTGTATATAATAAAGGTTCTTAATATACTTTCATTGTAGAACAGAGGGGATGAAAATGCAAAATAAATATTTATGGAACGTGTGATATTTTATTCGCATAATGCATAGAAAACCATTGAACCATATATAGTGCCGTGTTAGTATAAAGGTGAATAGTTATACGTTTGTACATTTTCTGTGAGGAGGTTTTACCATGTCGGACGAAACTCGTTCTATTCCGCCCGTAGAACCCGTATTGGATCCTAAGAAAGATTACGTAGAGATTAACTCATATGTAGTATTCTGGGGCCTATTCTATGCGGCAATTTTCACACTGGCTGTAGGGTATTTATGTTTGAAAATTGGTCAAACAGTAGATGCCTTTGCTCCAGTATCTGTACTTGCTATGGGTACAGCAGTTATTTTGAAACGGCAAAATGCTTTTGCCGAAACGGTTCACATTCAGGCTATTGCTAGTTCTAGTACGAACACATTAGCTGGTGCCATGTTCTTCTTACCGGCTCTATACATTTGGAATGTTACGGATGTAACCTTTGTACAAATGGCGATTCCTATTATCCTTGGTGGCGTACTTGGTGTTCTATTATGCGTTATGTTCCGTCGCTACTTTGTTGAGGAAATGCACTATGTGTATCCGTTCCCAAGCGGTCGTGCTGCTGCTGAAGTGCTAATGAGTAATGAAGGTAGCAAAGCGAAACTCATGCTTGGTTCTGGTCTTATCGCTCTTGTATATGACTTTATTCTTAACAGCCTCGGCTGGTGGGAAGAGGTTATCCGTACTACTGCATTTAAATGGGGGACTGCATTGGCAGATCAAACTAAGTTAAATGCTGCTGTAGATACAGATGCTGCATTGCTTGGCCTTGGTTACTTTACAGGCTTACGGTATGCAGCTATTATCGCAGCTGGTTCCTTCTTCTCTTGGTTCGTATGTATTCCAATTGTATACTATTTAGCTCCGGAACACATCATGCAAATCAATGGGCATGCAGTTCCACTTGCAGAAGCTCCTATTCGTAAAGTATTCTTAGACTATGTTCGCCATATTGGTATCGGTATGCTTGCTATGGCAGGTATCATCGGCTTGCTCAATATGTCCAAAGTCGTAGCTAGTGTTGTTAAAAATGCAGTGCTTGATATCTTCAGTTCCAAAACTGTAGATGTTAACTTACTTCGTACACAACGCGACGTGCCTACATCTTGGATTGGCGCTGGCATCTTGTTATGTACAGTTCTATTCGCAGCATATTTCCACTTTATGTATGCTGAAAGCTTCAGTCAAACAATCGTAGCATTCTTAATCGTTCTTATCATGTCCTTCCTATTATCTGTAGTAGGTATTAGCTCTATCGCTTATACAGGTACAGAACCAGTATCTGGTATGACAATCTTCATGATTATCATCTCCGCTGTATGCTTAACAGCAGCAGGTATGACTGGTAAAGTAGGTATGATTGCAGTCCTCATGATGGCATCCTTCATTGGTACAACCATCGGTATGGCTGGTAACTTTATGTCTGAACTTAAAGTAGCGCACATGACAGGTGCTACACCTAAGAAAATGGAACAATGGCAAATCGTTGGTACTATTCTTTGTGCCGTACTTTCTGTAGGCGTTATGATCCTCTTGAACGATGCGTATGGCTTCGTAGGGGACCATGCATTAAATGCGCCACAAGCGAACGCTATGGCTGCTATCATCGAACCTATGATGACTGGAGGTAGTGCTCAATGGCCTCTATACATGGCAGGTGCATTATTCGCAATCATCTTGTGGATGGTAAAAGTTCCACCATTGGCATTTGCCCTAGGTACTTACTTGCCAATGGAAATCAACACACCATTACTTATCGGTGGTTTGATTGCATACTTCGTACAAAATAGTACAAAAGATAAAGAATTGGCAGATCTTCGCTTCTCCAAAGGTAGCACAATTGCATCTGGTCTCGTAGCTGGTGGTGCTATTGGTTCTTTATTCAGTGCCGTACTTCGTATTGCCGGCATTGATGTATTCGCTCAAGACTGGGTTGAAACACCGGAAGCAACATACCTCAGTATCGTAATGTACTTGTTACTCTGTGTATTCTTGTACAAAGTGGCTATGTATGTAAAAGCTAAAAAATCTTAATACTGAATAGGATATCCTCTAAAATGTGAGTATATAGCTTACTTCAAATATGTTAGGAATTCTCCACTCTGGGGATGACCGCCTTTACTGAGTTTATATTGCTTAGTAAGGGCGGTCTTTTCATTATCTATTTTAGTATTAAGACTATAGGAGTGAATGATTTTTTCGGTATAGCTAAAAGCTATGTTAATATAATACCTATTAATATAGTTGGATTTATTGACCCTAACTATATCGAATGTTATCATAATATTATAATACCTCTAGAGGTATTATTTTTATTATACTCATACTGTAAGTATAGATAGATTTATTCGTATATAGAAAGAAAACTTTACATAGTATTGTAAAGTTAGAGTAAGATTAATTATGAAATTTAAGAAAATAGCAGCTCTTTTAGGAGCTTTTACCATCGCTAGTAGTTTATTTATAGCAGGCTGTGGTAATACAGGTACTAGTCAAAAGACATGGCGCGTTGGTACTGATGCGACCTATGCACCATTTGGTTTTAAAGATAAAGACAGCGGTAAATTAGCTGGTTTTGATGTAGATATTATCAATGCCATTGCACAGGAAGAGGGCATTGAAGCCGATGTTCAAAACTTGAACTTTGATGCGCTTTTACCAGCACTACAAAGTAATACCATTGATATTGCAATTTCGGATATGACCATTTCTGAAGATCGTGCTAAGTCTGTAGACTTTAGTAAACCATACTATATTGCAGGTAATGGCCTTGTTGTAAATATCGATAACACGAATATCAATAGTTTTAAGGATTTAGAAGGAAAGCGCATTGGTGTATCCATTGGTTCTACTGGTGCGGAAATTGCTAGTAAGATTCCTAATGCCGATGTGCGCCAATTCAACCTCATCGTAGATGCATTCTTAGAATTGCAAAATAGAGGTGTAGATGTAGTTATTAACGATACACCGGTCAATGAATATTATGTTAATAGCAAGGGCAAAGGTATCGCAAAAGTTACTGGAGAGGACTATGATGCGGCACCGCTTGGTATTGCTGTGAAGAAAGGCAATACAGAGCTTCTAAATAAAGTTAACGATGGATTGGCTAAGATTAAAGCTAATGGCAAATATGCAGAGATTTATAAAAAATGGTTTGGTAAAGAGCCACCAGCAGAGGATTTAAAATAGTTTGTAGATAGAACCTAAACGTATTATTTGTTATAATACGTTTAGTAAACCTCAAAAGGTATGAGGTAGTATAGAATGGGTGATATGATGGCTAAACGACGTGCATTTTTGGATATAATTAAAGAGAAGGGCGCCCTCGTTTTAGATGGTGGGTTAGGATCAGAGTTAGAGCGTTACGGCTGTAATCTTCAGCATAAATTATGGTCTGCTAAGATTCTTATGGACCAACCGGATATCATCAAAAAAATACATATCTCGTACTTGGCGGCTGGGGCAGATATCATTCAAAGTTCTGGATATCAAGCAACGGTAGCTGGCTTTAAAGGATTAGGTTATGGTACGGAAGAGGCTATAGAGCTCGTTAAATTATCCGTTCGTTTAGCGGTACAAGCTCGCAATGAGTTTTTAGAGGCTAAGGCGACTGGAGCACTTACATTGCGGGGGATTACACTTGGTGAAGAGACTCCAGATGGGGTTAGATATTTTTCTGAAGGCGCATTGCCTAAACCATTAGTGGCGGCTTCTGTAGGGCCATATGGTGCATTTTTGGCGGATGGTTCTGAGTACCGTGGATATCCTGATGTACAAACTGAATATCTTGAGGTTTTCCATATTCCTCGGCTAGCATTATTCTGTGAAGAAAACCCTGATATATTATCTTTTGAAACCATTCCGTCTTATGACGAAGCCATTGCCATAGCTCGCGCTATGTCTGACCCATACACATCGCGAGGAATTCCTGGGTGGATTGCCTTTTCTTGTAAAGATGAACATCATGTTTCTAGTGGTGAAACCATCATTAAATGTGCAGAAATGATTGATAAGGTTAGACCTATAACTGGTATTGGCATCAATTGTACGAAACCAGAGTATGTAGAGTCCTTGATCAAGGATATTCGTACTGTTACGGATAAACCAATTGCTGTATATCCTAATCTTGGTGAAAGCTATGATAGTGAAACTAAGACTTGGTATGGCGACCCTGCATCATTCGTAGATTATGTTGACGTATGGCGTAATGCTGGGGCAGAGATAATAGGTGGTTGCTGTAGAACAACACCTGAAATCATTGGTGACATAGCCAAAAAAATTCATAAATAGTGATATAAACTAATGATATAAACATAAGAGGCTATCGATGTTAAGTCGATAGCCTTTTCTCTTTAGTCGTTTGGTAGTAGTAAAATGTAATACTTTAAAGTTTGATATAAGAGATATAAAAAGAGGTGATACATTCGTATCACCTCTTGGTTTTATATAATAAAAAAGCAGTGCATAAGCACTGCTTTTACTATGGCGGAGAGACAGGGATTTGAACCCTGGGTACGGGATAACCGCACACATGATTTCCAATCATGCTCCTTCAGCCGCTCGGACACCTCTCCATGTATTCTGTTGTGTAACAGGTACTTGTATAGTATATGAAAAAGTTAGATTTATGTCAAGCAAAAAATCGTGAAAATCTTAGACTTTCATAAGACTTTTAAACTCTATTAATTTAGCTTGGTTCCTACTGTTAGTAGTAATAATTAAATTGTAAAAATGTTACGCAACATATTGTTAAAACGTAAGATATGTATCCTTTGAAGTATAAGAAAAAGACCGCCTAAATAGGCGGCCTTTAGTTTGTATATTATAATACTTCTTTGATTTCAGCTGCATCGATGGATGCTTTGATATCGTCTGCCATTTTTTCGATTTTTGGAAGATCTTCTGGTTTTAAAGAGGATTTGATATCAAGTGGTTCGGATACGATTTCAATGTCTTTGAAGTCGTTTTCAAAGTGAGCAACCATTGTTTTCATTGCAGCAGATGCCCAAGAGTGGTTACCAATGATGGATACCTTATGGTTTTGGAAGTTAAGTGCTTTCAATTCATGAATGAAGTTTTCCATAGTAAGGTATAGGTTCAAATTGTATGTAGGTGCAATTGTTACCAAGTTAGTGTATTTCCAAGCATCAGCGATGATGTAGGAAGCATTAGTTTTGGAAACATCGTAGATTTTGATATCTGTGACGCCGCGTTTGGACAATTGCTTAGCCAATTGTTGTGCAATAGCACGAGTGTTACCATACATAGAACCGAAGGCAATAACAACACCTTTTTTACAAGCTGTGTAGCTGGACCAGTGCAAGTATTTGCGCAAGATATAATCGATAGTTTCAGGTGTACGCCAGATAGGACCATGTAGTGGAGCAATGCGTTTGATTTCAAGACCAGAAACTTTACGAATCGCATTTTGTACTTGAGGACCGTATTTACCAACTATATTTGTGTAGTAACGACGAGCTTCATCTTCGTAGGTAGCAACGTAATCAGTTTGGTCTGCAAAGATGTTACCGTTAACTGTACCGAATGTACCGAAAGCATCTGCAGAGAATAATGTACCAGTAGATTTTTCATATGTACAAGTTACTTCTGGCCAGTGAACCATAGGCATAGTGTAGGAAACAAGTGTATGTTTACCAAGGCAAATTTCGTCGCCTTCTTTTACAGTGTAATATTGGTCTGGTTTTGGAGAATTGTAGAATTGCTCGAACATGCGGAATGTTGTAGCATTACCAACCATTTTACAGTTTGGATAACGTTCCAATGTTTCCAACAATGTTTGGCAATGATCTGGTTCCATATGGTTAACGATGATGTAATCAAGGTCGCGACCATTCAATAGGTAAGTCAAGTTGTCGAAGTATTCTTCGCGAATTTCAGCATCAACAGAGTCTACAACACAAGTTTTTTCATCATCGATGAAATAGCTGTTATAGCTAACACCATTTGGAATAGGGAATAAGTTTTCAAAACGTTCTGTAGTCCAGTCATTACTACCAATCCAGTAGATATTATGGGTCATTTTCTGAGCACAATGCATAATAAAATCCTTTCTTAACTCACATTTGTTATGTATAGGTTTACACGAATTCTCATGTTCGTAAATATATCATCAACTTATAATACTAATATTTTCGAAAAAAATCAATATTGAAAAGCCTACCCAAAGGAGTAGGCTTTCACATGAAAGAATAATCATTAATTATTTAAAGTATTTTACACCGGATGTAAAGATTGGCATTTCTAATAAACCAGGAATGTTTTTACTGATACCAGTACCGCAGCGTTCGGAGTGAGCCATCTTACCGAATACGCGACCATCTGGACTATAAATGCCTTCGATAGCAGCTACAGATTGGTTTGGATTGAAGAGGCTATCCATGGAAGCAATACCATCAAAGTCTACATATTGTGTAGCAATTTGACCAGTTTTATTGAATTCCAATACTTGTTGAGGGGAAGCGATGAAGCGACCTTCGCCGTGAGAAATTGGCACAGTGTAGATTTCGCCCGCTTTAGCATCACTCATCCAAGGGGATTTAGTAGAAATAACTTTAGTGTTAACCATACGAGACAAGTGACGACCGATTGTGTTGTACGTCAATGTAGGATGATCGGTGGTTAACGTTTCGATATGACCACCTGGCAACAAACCTAATTTGATAAGGGCTTGGAAACCATTACAAATACCAAGTACTAGACCATCTTGTTTGTACAAGAGGTTTTCTAAACCTTCTGCAAGGTATGGATTGCGGAAGAGGGTAGCCATGAATTTGCCAGAACCATCTGGTTCATCACCAGCACTGAAGCCACCAGGGAACATAAGAATTTGGGATTCAGCTAATTTTGTTTTAATTACATCGATAGATTCTTTTAATTGTTCTGGTGTTTGATTGCGAATGATTACGATATCTGTTTTTGCCCCAGCACGTTCAAAGGCACGAGCAGAGTCAAATTCGCAGTTTGTACCAGGGAATACAGGGATGAGCACTTTAGGTTTAGCCCCTAAGGATGCGCTGCGAGGTTTAGCATGTTGATCGTGGATGTATGCTACCGCTTCACCAACACCATTTGGCGCACGCATAGGGAAGATATCATTTAATGGAGCTTCATAAGCTGCTTGAATTTCCTTAAGGGATACAGATTGATCGGCCCATTCAATAACAGGATTTGCTTGTGTTACACCTATTACTTTAAGACCTGGTAATTCTAAGAGATAGTTAACCGCTTTAATATCTACCTCTACGATAAATGCACCAAGAGCTGGTTGGAAGATAGCTCGTTCAGCATATTTATCGAATTTAACACCAATGTTGTTGCCGAGAGCCATTTTGGTAACTGCTTCAGGGATGCCACCTTGGTCAACTACATAAGCAGAGTAAACGCGACCTTTTTCAATTTGTTCTTGTAAAACTTCACAGTTTTCCTTGAAACGATCCCAATCTGGAGTGTCATCGTATGTACGAGGTACATCGAAGAATACAAGGCGATGATCTACGCCTTTAAGGTCTTGGCTTACAATGTTATCTACATGGGCTGTACCAACTGCAAAGGATACGAGGGTAGGAGGAACTGTAAGATCCATAAAGGTACCGCTCATAGAATCTTTACCGCCAATAGCGCCGATTTCAAGTTCTTTTTGAGCTTTATAGGCACCGAGAAGGGCTGCTACAGGCTTGCCCCAAGATTCTTTAGAATTGAGGCGTTCAAAGTATTCTTGTAATGTTAAGTATGCATCTTCACGACGACCACCAAGAGCTACTAGTTTAGCTACAGATAAAAGTACTGCATATTGTGCGCCATGGTATGGACTCCAAGCAGATAATTCTGGTACGAAGCCATGTGTCATGATGCTTGCAGTTGTAGTTTCACCGTTTAATACAGGTAATTTTGCGACCATGCCTTGAGTAGGTGTTTTTTGGAACTTGCCACCGAATGGCATGAGTACTGTATTAGCACCAACTGTACTATCAAAGCGTTCTGCTAAGCCTTGTTGAGAGGCTGTATTTAAATCGGATACGGCTGCAAGCCATTTCTCTTTGAAGTTCTCTGCACTAGAAGAACCACGTAAGAAGTAAGAACGATCCGTTGGAGCTGTTACAATAGCTTCCTGCTGTTGACTTGCACCATTTGTATTTAAGAAGTCGCGGCTGATATCTACGATTGTTTCGCCATTCCAGTTCATGATAAGGCGATTTGTATCAGTTACATCAGCTACAATTGTACATTCTAAATTTTCTTCGTCGCAGTAGGCTTTGAACGCATCTACATCAGCTGCGGCGATGACGCAAGCCATACGTTCTTGAGATTCAGAAATGGCTAGCTCTGTACCGTCAAGGCCAGCGTATTTTTTAGGAACTAAATCAAGATTGATTGTTACACCATCTGTTAATTCACCGATAGCAACGGATACACCGCCTGCACCAAAGTCATTACAACGTTTAATAAGCGTTGTTACTTCACCGCGACGGAAGAGACGTTGAATTTTACGTTCTGTAAGGGCGTTGCCTTTTTGAACCTCTGCGCCACATGTGGAAAGGGACTCTACGGTATGTTCTTTAGAGGAACCAGTAGCGCCACCACAGCCATCGCGGCCAGTTTTGCCGCCTAGTAATACTACTACATCGCCTGCGACTGGTACTTCACGACGTACTTGATTACGAGGTGCAGCGCCAATAACCGCACCGATTTCCATGCGTTTAGCCACATAACCAGGATGGTAATATTCTTTTACTTCACCTGTAGCAAGGCCGATTTGGTTGCCGTAAGAGGAGTAGCCACGAGCAGCTTCTTGGGTAATTTTCTTTTGTGGTAATTTGCCTTCTAATGTATCTTCAAGGCTAGTATGAGGGTCGCCAGCGCCTGTAACGCGCATAGCTTGGTATACATAAGCACGACCGCTCAATGGATCGCGGATACAGCCACCTAAGCACGTTGCAGCGCCACCAAATGGTTCGATTTCAGTAGGGTGGTTATGAGTTTCGTTTTTAAATAATAACAACCATTCTTCAGTTTTGCCGTTTACATCAACAGGAATAATGATTGTACATGCATTGATTTCATCGGATTCATCAAGATTTGTTAAACCGCCTGCATGACGCAATTCTTTAACTGCTAGTGTTGCCATGTCCATGAGGGAGCGAGCCTTTTTCTTAGTTGTATATAGTTCAGCACGGCCTTCCATGTATTCTTCAAGGGCTTCTTTTACTGCACCTGTGAAACGACTATCCTCAATGGTAATATCCGTTAATTCCGTCATAAATGTAGTGTGGCGGCAGTGGTCGGACCAATAGGTGTCGAAGAGGCGAATTTCTGTAATGGTAGGATTGCGGTGTTCTACTTCTGCATATTGTTGCTTAATTAATTTGAGGTCTGCCAATGTCATAGCGAGACCATAGCTATCGATGAGAGTTTCTAAATCAGCATCGCTCATGTCTGTAAAACCGTCGATTGTTGCCACTGGTTTAGGATCTTCTAATTCAAGGGCCAATGTAGTTGGTAATTCAAGACTCGCTTCGCGGGAATCTACTGGGTTAATGTAGTACGCTTTAATGGCCTCTTCTTGTTCTTTTGTGAAAGTACCTTCGATGGCGAATACACGAGCACATCGAACGATGTGGCCAGATGTAAGAGTGAGCATGGAAATACATTGCTCAGCACTGTCAGCACGTTGATCGTATTGACCTGGTACATATTCAACAGCGAAAACGAAACCTTGTGCAGCTGGGATTTCTTCTAAGACTGTATCTACAGGAGGCTCGGAGAAGATAAGGTTTTTTGCAGCCTCTAAATCTTTTGCATCTACATGTTCGATATCATAACGCTCGTAGATGGTTACCCCTGTAGCAGGCATAGATAATTCCTGTTGTAAGGTTTGTAACATGCGTTGTGCTTCTTGGTTGAAAGATTCTCGTTTTGTTACGAATAATCGTTGTATAGCCATTGTAGCCTCCTGTAATGTATATAATTCCCTATGGGATATTGACAAATTAAGTATAGTCGGTCTAGACTTATAAGTAAAGATAATCTTACTTATGAAAAGATTAGAAATACTAATAAATATGAAAGGTTCATGAAGGTCATAAGACCTAACTTTCATGAAGATTTCTACATATTCATTATATATTGAGAGTCTATATTTATAATATAGTAAATGATATGTATATTTAAAAGTAAGACACTACTATTAGTATATAACAGAGGTGAATAAAATGGCAGTATCTGCAGATTTATATAGAACCTTTTTAGGGGTAGGCTTATATTTATCCTTTTCCCGTGCAGCCAAAGAGTTAGGCGTTTCTCAATCCGCCATCAGCCAAAGCATTAAGCAATTAGAAGGTGAACTTAATATGCCTCTTTTTGTGCGCACTACAAAATCTGTAGGGTTCACGCCAGAAGGCAAAGAATTATTTGATACAGTAGCTAAGGCATTTTCCATTCTTGATAATGGGGTAACTCAATTACAAGAACGTGTTAGCCAAGCTTATGAAAGCTTAAATCTGGCTGCTACAGACACATTATGTCGCCATTTCTTATTACCTTACTTCCATAAATGGCAATTGCAAGAAAGCGAAATCGGACTACATATCATTAATCGACCATCACCCGATTGTGTAGAATTAGTACTCAACAAAGAAGCGCAGTTAGCCGTCGTTAACGATTATGAAGGCTTGCGCGATAATCCTCAACTAGAGGTAACTACATTGGCTACAATTCAAGATGTATTTGTTGGTGGTCCTGACTATAAAGGGGCAGGCTTCTTTGATCAAGGCCGTCTTCTTAATGAGCCTATTTTGCTCTTGCATAAAGGTTCTGCGAGCCGTACATTCTTTGATGAAGTAACTCATGGCGCATGCCGTAAACCGCGCTTTGAATTAGGTAGCGTCGATGTGCTGCTTGATCTTGTAGAAATTAACATGGGGATTTCTATGTTGCCTAACCATGTAGTGCAACAAAAGATGCAAGAAGGTACAGTGGTACGTATCGATACAGATATTCCAGTGCCAACACGTGATATTGTACTTGTCCGTTCTCGTTTGGTACCTCAATCTGAAGGGGCTGCGCGCTTTACATCCTTGCTCGTTAATCGTGAAAGCACACGCGATAAGGTCTTATAATAATGAGACACACTTTATGAGAATTTTCAGAAAGTGTGTCTTTTTATATTTTAGAGTACTGTTATCTGTGCTATATTATATTGTTATAAACCTACTGAATTTTATAATTTAGTGTGGAAAGTTTTGAAGTCTTAAAGAGAGCTGTTTTTCTAGCTGTATTGTTAAGTCTTTTACTTGATATAGGTTGACCCTAAGGGGTTATTTACGTTAAAATTTAAAGATAGTTATGCTGCGGAGGTAAGAGCACATGGAATTATTAAAACAACGCATTCGTGAAGAGGGGATTGTCCTCAATAATCGCGTGCTAAAAGTCGATGGTTTCTTGAATCATCAAATCGATCCACAATTGTTTAAAGCAATCGGTAAAGAAATCGCCGATCGTTACCGTGATGCAGGTGTACAACGTATTGTTACTATTGAAGCATCTGGCATTGCATTGGCGTTGATGGCTGCTCTTGAACTTGATGTGCCATTAGTATTTGCGCGTAAGAAAAAATCTATTCTTATGGTAGATGATGTATATCATAGTGTTGTGTACTCTTATACAAAAGAGGAAAACTACGATATTACTATTTCTAAAAAATTCTTGCCAGCCGGTGAAAAAGTGTTGATCATCGATGACTTCTTGGCATCTGGTGAGGCTGCTATGGGCCTTGCTAAATTGGTGGAAGACGCTGGTGATGAAGTGGTTGGTATGGCGATCGCTATCGAAAAATCCTTCCAACCTGGTCGTGAACGCCTTGAAAATGCAGGGTATCGTGTTGAGTCTTTAGTTCGTATTAAAGAATTTAAAGACAATGGTTGTGTATTTATCGAAGACTAATAGTCTGATTATTTGTAGAGGGAATTATGAATCAAAAAGCAGAAAAATTTGACTTACTCGTTGCTGACTTAAATAAAGGCGGTAACTCTTGGTTTACAAAGGAAGAAATGACAGATGACCTTCATACAGTCGTTTACCACGGCCGTTTGGATGTTCATGAGCATAGCTTGCCTGTATTCATCGTTGTGGATGATTCTGCATTCTCCTATGCTCGTATAGCTATCACAACAACATCTATTGATGAAAAAGTGATTCCTGCTGTGTTAAAAGAACTTAACACATTGAATCAAGATTATAAAGTATCTAAATACTATGTGAGCAATGAAGACAATAACATCTATATGGATGTGTCTGTTCCTGGTTTGACTGAGCAATTTGATCCTACAGTAGTAGTTAATTTATTGCTTGAAGTCGTTCAACCACATTTAGATGCTGTACATAAAGGCATTCTTAAAGTAGCTGGTTTAGCTAAATAGAGGTTGTTATGAATCCTAAAGCATTATTATTTGATAAGTTTTTAAAAGACGAAGAAATCACATCCTTTGAACGTAAGGATTTTGAGGATGAAGACGGTACTGTTGTATACCGTTCTTACATTAAATCCCCATTGTGGGATATGCCGTTATTTGTTATTCTTGATAACAGTATTTACAGTGTTATTCGTTTGGTGTTAGGCCCTGAAAAGGTAACCGCACAAAATATGAATGCCTTGAATGCGTTGATCAACCGCGACAATGCGACATACAAAAACTATAAACTATATATTGATGAACAAGATTCCAGTCTATATTTAGACTGTGTATACATGTGTGGTGACGATGCGTTTGAACCTGCATTAATGTATGCATTGATGTCTTCTATCGTAGACTATGTCCCTGAAGCTGTAGGCGAGTTGAAAGCTGCTTTTGAAAGTGGCACACATTAATTAATAACAAATACAGATTAAGGGCCGTAATGTTCGGAAATTAATTGAAAGAGGGTATCCTATCTCTAAAGGTGGGATACCCTCTTTTTATTTTTGGTAAAATATACATTAACACTTTAAAAGACCTAAGTTTAATAGAATGTGTGGTTTTGTAAAAAAGAGTATATATTTCTAATCATATATTTTGAATAACGTCGATATAATTAAATTTAATTCTTTCAAATAGTTCGGAATATAACGAATAATAAAAATAATTAATTAAAAAATATTCGAAAATAATGTTGATTTTGTAAATGTTAGGTGTTACAATTTGTGTACAAGAAGGAGGTAGCACCGTGAACTATGCAAATCAACAAACTCAAAGCAAGTCTACGGAGGCTATTTGTGCGCATTTGACCCAGTCTGTTTAGGCTGGGCTTTTTTATTAGGAGGATCTATGAAGGTCGGTATTATTATGGGCAGCAAGTCTGACCTAGACACAATGAAAAAGGCATCTGCCATACTTGATGAATTCAACATTCCTTATGAAATGGTAATTGCTTCAGCTCACCGTACACCTGAAGCTGTAAAAGAATTTGTTACAAGACTTGAAGATGAAGGGGCTATCGCATTTATCGCTGGTGCTGGTGCAGCAGCTCATCTACCTGGCGTAGTCGCTAGCTTTACCACATTACCTGTTATCGGTATTCCTCTTAATGCAACGGCCTTAAAAGGTATCGATTCCTTGCTTGCTATTGTTCAAATGCCATCTGGTATGCCAGTAGCGACAATGGCTGTTGACGGAGCCAAAAATGCAGCACTATTTGCCGTACAAATTGGAGCAGCTTTCAACAAAGAATTGAAAGAACAATATGTACAGTATCGTAAAGATATGGCCGAAAAAGTCCTAGCAGATAATGCAGAGCTACAAGGCGCTATTAAAATATAATCATATAACTCGTTACAGATTACATTGCTCATAAAGTAAGCTTAATTCTTTTATTACATATCCATATATAGTTTGTATCATTCATTTATGATAAAGGAGACACATCATGGCTAACATCGACTTGGAAAAATTAACATTATTGTACGAAGGTAAAGCAAAACAAGTATATCAAACAGATAACAAAGATGAGTACATCGTTCATTACAAAGATGATGCTACTGCATTCAATGGCGAAAAACATGATACTATCCTTGGCAAAGGCGTATTGAATAATAAGATTTCTTCTTTCTTCTTTGAATTGTTGAAAAAGGAAGGCGTACCAACTCACTTTGTTCGTCGCGAAGATGATCGCAATCAAACAGTACTTACTTTGGATATCATTCCTTTAGAAGTTATTGTTCGTAACATTGCAGCTGGCTCCATGGCTAAACGCTTTGGTATTGAAGAAGGTACTCCTCTTAAACATCCAATCCTTGAATTCTGTTACAAAAATGATGAATTAGGCGATCCATTTGCCAACGAATCCCAAATCACAGCACTTGGCTGGGCTACGCAAGAACAACTTGATGTAATTTCTACAATCACTTTAAAAGTAAATGATATTTTGAAAAAATTCTTGGCTACAAAAAATGTAACCCTTGTTGACTTTAAATTAGAATTTGGTACTCACAATGGTGAAGTATTATTAGGCGACGAAATCTCTCCTGATACATGCCGTTTCTGGGATGCTACAACAGGTGAAAAGCTCGACAAAGACCGCTTCCGTCGCGATCTTGGCAATATTGAAGAAGCATACAAGGAAATGTTATTCCGTCTTACTGGCGAACGCGCCTAAGGGGGCACAATGAACTACGATCCTGTTTTTGATAAATGGCATGAAGAGTGTGGTGTATTTGGTGTCTATGATAGAACCGTTGATGTAGCACGCTATGTATATTGGGGGCTCTTTGCACTCCAACACCGTGGCCAAGAAAGCGCGGGCATTGCCGTTACAGATGGTCATGATGTAGAACTAAAAAAAGGTATGGGCTTGTTGACTGAGGCCATTAAAGAATTGCCATCCTTACCAAGCCATATGGGGACTGGTCATGTGCGGTACTCTACAACAGGTTCCAATAATCCGCGCAATATCCAACCGTTGGTAATTCACTATCAAGGTGGTCAAATTGCGGTAGCTCATAATGGTAACTTAACGAATGCCTTAGCCATTCGCAAACGCCTTGAAGCGGATGGTTCTATTTTCCAAACGACTATGGACTCTGAGGTTATCGTAAACCTTATTGCTCGTTCTAAGGCAGAAACGCAAGCAGAACGCATTGCTGATGCGGCACGTCAAATCGAAGGGGCCTTTTCTCTAGTTATTACCACAAATGACTCCTTAGTAGGTGTACGTGACCCACAAGGCTTTAGACCTCTGTGCTTAGGTAAAACTGAAAATGGTTATGTTCTCTCTAGTGAAAGCTGTGCCTTCGATGCGATTAAGGCTGAGTTCATTCGTCACATCGATCCAGGTGAAATGGTAATTATCGATGATTCAGGCGTGCGTAGCGTTATCTATGCAGAACCAGAAAAAATAGATAAGAAGCTCTGCGTTTTTGAATATATCTATTTTGCACGCGGCGATAGTCATATTGATGGTCAATCGGTTTATCAATCCCGCCTCAATATGGGCCGTGAGCTATATAACGAAACGAAATATGATGCAGATATTGTCATGTCTATTCCTGACTCGGGTACTACAGCAGCACTAGGCTATGCTCGTGCATCGGGTATACCGTTTGCAGAAGGGTTAGTGAAAAATCGCTATAGCGGTCGTACCTTTATCAAGCCAAATCAAGAGGAACGGGAATTAGCTGTTCGCATGAAACTAAACCCACTTCCTCATGTGGTAAGTGGTAAACGGATTGTACTCATCGATGACTCTATTGTACGTGGTACTACGAGTGGCATCATTGTTAAGATGCTAAAAGAAGCGGGTGCCAAAGAGGTGTACATGTGCGTTAGCTCTCCATCCATTGAGTACTCCTGTCACTATGGCATTGATACATCAGTGCGTAAAGAACTCATTGCTGCCACACATACAGTAGATGAAATCAAAGACTATATTCATGCTGATAAATTGCATTATTTATCTCGTGAAGGCTTATGTCGCGCTGTTTCTGATATAGCGCCTAATGACTTATGTTTTGCTTGCTTTAATGGTGATTACAGTGTAGAGGTTCCTGCGGAACAAGAGGAAGGGGTCAAATATGTGCTCGAATAAAACTAGTTTAACCTATCGCGATGCAGGCGTTGATATCGATGCAGGTAATCGTGCTGTAGAATTGATGAAGGAATCCGTGAAACGCACCTATACACCTGGTGTTGTTGGTGATTTAGGTGGTTTTGGGGGCCTCTATTCCTTAGCTGGTCACTCCATGTCTGACCCTATGCTAGTATCTGGTACAGATGGGGTAGGCACAAAATTGCGCCTCGCTATCATGATGGATAAACATGATACCATTGGCCAAGATTGCGTAGCGATGAGTGTTAACGATATTCTCGTACAAGGTGCTACACCTCTATTCTTCCTCGACTACATTGCAGTTGGTAAACTTGATCCTCTAAAAGTAGCAGATATCGTGCGCGGTGTGGCAGAGGCTTGTGAAGAGTCTGGCTGTGCTTTACTAGGCGGTGAAACTGCTGAAATGGCTGGGTTCTACGATAACGATGATTACGATGTGGCTGGTTTTGCCGTTGGTATCGTTGATCGCCCTAAATTGATTACTGGTGAAAGTATCAACGCTGGCGACATAATTTTAGGGCTGCCATCGTCTGGTGTACATTCTAATGGCTTCTCCTTGGTTCGTAAAATTGTATTCGACCATAAACAATTGTCTATTGATACAGATATCCCTGAATTTGGGAAAACCTTAGGTGAAGAATTATTGACGCCTACACGTTTATATCCTAAAGCGGTATTGCCGTTAATTGAACAAGAACTCGTAAAAGGTATGGTTCATATTACAGGTGGTGGTTTCTACGAAAATATTCCACGCGTATTGCCAAAAGGTGTTACGGCAGAGGTGGACGTCACTACATGGCCACGACTTCCTGTATTTACAAAACTACAAGAATGGGGTAATGTAGCATGGCCTGAAATGTATCGTACGTTCAATATGGGGATTGGTATGATACTCATCGTAGATCAAAACGATGTAGAAAAGGTTAAAGAAAACCTCGCTAGTCGTGGTGAAGCAGTATATGAAATTGGCTGCATCGTAAGTGGTGATGGTCCTGTTGTCCTTAAAGGGGCTGAGTTCGATGCGTAATTTTAAAAAGAGATTAGCCCTCTTTGCTAGTGGTCGTGGTTCTAATGGGGAAGCACTGTATAAGGCTATGCAAGAAGGCTATATTAATGGTGAATTTGTTGTCATTATTACAGATCACGGCGATGCCGGTATTGTAGAACGCTCTAAATTTTGGAATATTCCCCTTATTGTTATCGACCGTAGCGACTATGATTCTAAAGCCAGTTTTGAACAGGCTCAACTAGATGCTTTAGAGCCTTATAAGGTTGATGGAATCGTCTTGGCCGGCTATATGCGCATTGTAGGTGCTCCTTTGATAGAGCGATATGAACATCGTATATTAAATATTCATCCTGCTCTGTTACCATCATTTCCAGGCCTTCATGGTCATCAACAAGCCATTGACGGAGGCGTAAAAATTACAGGGTGTACGGTGCACTTTGTCGATACGGGAATGGATACGGGGCCTATCATTATGCAGAATACGGTGCCTGTATTACCTGATGATACAGAGGATACTTTGAGTGATAGATTATTACCTATCGAGCATAAAACGTATAAAGAGGCGTTGCGACTATTTTGTGAGGATAAGCTCACTATAAAAGGTCGTGTTGTATATATTGAAGATTGATGTGTAAGCAAAGGAAGACGTTACATGATTAAAAATGCATTACTTAGTGTTTCTGATAAAACAGGTATTGTAGACTTTGCAAAGGGATTAGTTGAATTAGGTGTAACCATTTATTCCACAGGTGGTACCCTCAAGGCTATTACCGATGCGGGCATTACAGCAAAAGCCGTAGAATCTTTGACTGGTTTTCCTGAAATGATGGATGGCCGTGTAAAGACATTACATCCAAAGGTTCATGGTGGTATTTTGGCAATCCGCGATAATACGGAACATCAAAAAGCTATGGCAGATCATGGTATTGAACCAATCGACCTTGTTGTTGTCAATCTCTATCCATTCCGTGAAACCATTGCAAAACCAAATGTATCCTTAGAGGAAGCCATTGAAAATATCGATATCGGTGGTCCTACCATGGTGCGCTCTGCGGCGAAGAACCATGCGTATGTAGGCATTGTGGTAAATCCAGATCATTATGACGAAATCTTAGCAATGCTTAAAGAACATGGGGAATTGACTAAAGATTATCGCTTTGGTCTAGCAAAAGAGGCCTTTGCTCATACGGCAGCTTATGACGTAGCTATTGCTAACTACATGAGCGGTATCTTAAACGAAGGTCCTACACCTCCAGAATATTTAAGTGCTTATGAAAAGGTAACTGATCTTCGGTATGGGGAAAATCCGCATCAAAAAGCGGCATTCTACAAAGAAATCGGTAAAGCCCATGGCATGGGGGCCTTGAAACAACTCCATGGCAAAGAGCTTTCTTATAACAATATCGTAGATATGGAAGCAGCTTGGAATATGGTGTGGGAGTTTGCAGATCCTGCAGCATGTATCATTAAGCATACAAACCCATGTGGTGCAGCTACAGCAGCTACATTGCATGATGCTTACGTAAATGCTTACGAAGCAGACTCCGTATCTGCCTTTGGTGGTATCGTGGCTTTAAACCGTGAAGTTGATGCTGCTACTGCCGGAGAAATGAGCAAAATTTTCTTAGAAGTCATTATGGCACCTGCTTTCACAAAAGAAGCATTACACATCCTTGAAGCAAAGAAGAATATTCGTCTCATCGAGTTATCTAAACCTGAGTCTGGACAAGTGACAGTGAAAAAGGTTTCTGGTGGTCTATTGGTACAAACAGAGGATGATATCCTAGAAGACCGCGCTCACTATAAAGTCGTTACAAAGGTACAGCCAACAGAGGAACAATGGAAAGCCCTTGAATTTGCGTGGAAGCTTGTTAAACACGTAAAATCTAATGCCATTTTAATTTCTAACGAAAAACGTACCCTCGGTGTGGGAGCTGGTCAAATGAACCGCGTTGGTTCTGCAAAGATTGCTCTTGAACAAGCTGGTGAAGCTGCAAAAGGGGCCGTATTAGCATCTGATGCATTCTTCCCATTCGGCGATACTGTAGAAACAGCGGCAAAACATGGCATTGCAGCTATTATTCAACCTGGTGGATCTATTCGCGATGAAGAATCCATCAAAGCTGCTGATGAAGCAGGTATTGCTATGGTATTTACAAGCATTCGTCACTTTAAACATTAATCGGTTGAGACATTTAGCTTATAGTTAAGCACAATTACTAACTATTTCTTCTACTTTGAACTTGATGGCGTTTAGGCGCCGATGGAGGACTTATGAAAGTATGTGTAATCGGTAACGGCGGCCGCGAACATGCATTGGCATGGCGATTGTCCATCAGCCCTAGCGTAACAAAGGTATATGCCATTCCTGGCAGTGCGGCCATGTCAGACTGTGCAGAGCTAGTCGGCATTGATTGGCAGCAAAGCGATCATTTAATTCGTTTTTTGAAAGATAATCACGTTGATTTAGTCGTTGTTGGTCCAGAGGCTCCTCTTGTAGCAGGACTAGCAGATGTACTCAATAAGGCAGGAATTCCTGTGTTTGGTCCATCTAAAGCAGCTGCTCAACTAGAAGGGTCTAAGGTATTTGCCAAAGATCTTATGAAAAAATACAACATTCCAACCGCTGCGTATGGTGTGTTCCATAAGGTTGATGAAGCAAAAGAATTTATCGCTCAAACAGGTGCTCCTATCGTAGTGAAAGCTGACGGTTTGGCGGCTGGTAAGGGCGTTGTAGTAGCGATGACCGTGGAAGAAGCGAATGCAGCTGTGGAAGGCATGCTTAGTGGTAATCGCTTTGGTGATGCAGGTAGCACCGTTGTTATTGAAGAATTCATGGAAGGCGAAGAAGCGAGCTTACTTGCCTTTGTAGACGGTAAGACTGTGGTGCCTATGATTGCTTCCCAAGATCATAAACGCATCTTTGATGGTGATAAAGGCCCTAATACTGGCGGTATGGGGACTTATGCACCAGCGCCAGTGCTTACCGATGCATTGCGTGATGAAGCGATGAAAACGATCTTAGAACCTATGGTGGCGGCCATGGAAAAAGAGGGTATGCCTTATGTAGGTTGTCTCTATGCAGGTCTTATGATTACGCCTCAAGGTCCTAAGGTTGTAGAATTTAATGCACGCTTTGGCGATCCAGAAACACAAGTTGTATTGCCATTACTTGATAGTGATTTAGGTCAAATCATGATGGCTTGTGCCACAGGCAATTTGACAGCTGATATGGTGCAATGGAAAGATTCCTCTGCTGCTTGTGTCATTCTTGCTTCTAAAGGATATCCTGAAACATCTTCCAAGGGTGATGTGATTCATGGTGATATTAAACAACATGATACAACCATCGTATTCCACTCTGGTACGAAACTCGTTGGAGACGAGTATGTGACCAATGGCGGACGCGTTCTTGGCGTTGTAGGTCTTGGTAAAGACCTTAGAACGGCGCTCGATAGAGCTTATGGACGTATAGAACACATCAATTTTGAGGGCATGCAATATCGTACAGATATTGGGGCGAAAGCTTTCAAATAAAGAAAAAGTATTGTGAATACAGTAACAGCGTTTTAAATACAGCAAAAAAACGTTTTGAACAAAGCAAAACCTCTACACTCATGCATATTACATGTGGTGTAGAGGTTTTTATTTTCTACCTTTTAATGGTTACCTATGTTATAATAATGTAGATATAAAGAGGGCCCATCGACGTGTGATGGCGTTAGGCTCATCTCAAAAATTTTGAAACCTATTGATGGCGCCTAATATGTAGAAGTACATCTTCTACATATTAGGTGTTTTTACTATAGTCTATTTTTTGTATAGCGACATACAACTATGAAATATAACAAAGAACCGTTAAAACTGAATAGTCCGGTATCATTTTGGATGAATTTCCCCAATGAAGAACGCGTGTTTTGGGTGGATCGCCAAAGTGACCGCATCGTTGTGGGCGCTAAACGTCTAGCGACGGTTAAAGATGATGACGATCGCCATAATTATGCGTATGTATTTTATGGGGATACTTTTTTTGATACTCTAAAAGACCCTAAATGGTCTGGTATGGGCCATGAAATGATTGCTTTTACCCATTATTACATCGTAGAAAATGGAGAGTCCTTCTATCTACATGCTGGTGAAAGTGTTCCTATCGAGGATTTTGAAGTACCACATATTCGCCATAACTACAAGGAAACTAGTGATGATAAGACGGATTGGAACCGTTTGATGAATGCTATTGCCAATGGTATTAACAGCGGTGAGATGACTAAGGTCGTCTCCTCTCGCGAGGTGGAATTCACTAGCGAAACACCATATAATGTGGCAAGTATTTTAGCTAATTTGGTAGATAATAATCCGAATTGCTTTATCTTTGGCTATGAAAAGGATGGGCGTACCTTTGTAGGGGCATCGCCAGAAATTTTAGTCCGCCATCGTGGCAGTGAAATATTAAGCTATGCCTTAGCGGGCACTGCTCCAAAGGATGGTCCTAATGCGTGGACTAAGGAACAATTACTAACTAATAAGAAAAATCTTGTAGAACATAATATCGTTCGCAATCGCATCGTGAATACGATGAAACAAATTACTCCACATGTTATGGTTGGGGAAACAGGCATTATGGAGTTATCTCACCTCTATCATTTGCGTACCATAATTACCGCAAAGGATAGTACAAAATCTCTTGTGGAATGGGCTAAATTGTTACACCCTACACCAGCCCTTGGTGGTGAACCTCGAGAAAAGGCACTAGCCTTATTACAAGAGTATGAATCCCATGAACGTGGCATGTACGCAGCCCCTTTTGGATTTATGAAAGATATGGGGGACGGCATCGTCGTGGTTGCTATTCGATCTGCTCTTATCATGGATAATGTATTGTATGCCTATGCAGGATGTGGCGTTGTAGCTGATTCTGATGCGGATGAAGAATATGCTGAAACTAATAATAAAATGCGCACCATCTTGGATGCCTTATAATTGTTTCCGTACCTCTAGGGGTGTTTGAAAGGGAATATAATGAATGAATATATTGCTGCCTTGGTAGACGAGTTCTACCAACTCGGCGTCCGTCATGCAGTGTTTAGCCCTGGTTCTCGTTCTACGACGATGGCCATGCTGTTCAAGGAGCATGAAGGATTTGAAACCTATATGAATATAGATGAGCGCTCTGCTAGTTTTATGGCTCTTGGCATTGCAAAGGCTCATAAGGAACCAACTGTACTCGTATGTACCTCAGGTTCTGCTGTGGCCCATTATTTGCCAGCTGTTTTGGAAGCTCAATATAGCGGGGTACCGCTCATTGTACTATCTGCTGATAGACCTCATACATTATTGCATGTAGGGGCTCCTCAGACTGTAGATCAACACAAAATCTTTGGCACAGCTGTAAACTACTATGAAGAATTAGCAGTGCCTCAAGAATCTCATTACTATACATATCCTCGCCAAGTAGCTCGTAAAGCGTATATGAAAGCGATGGATACGAAAAAAGGGCCAGTCCATATTAATGTGCCTCTCTTTGAACCATTGGTGCCAGAATTGAGCCGTAACCATTTTGAGGCTGGTCGCAGTTCCTTTAAAGTGGTTAAACCAAACTATAGTAGTGAGTTTGGCTGTGATAATAGAAATAATTTGACTCATATTAATAATGAAGTTGATATTGCTCATGGAAATGATGGTACAAACGAGATTAATGATTTACTTGAAAGATATGAGCGCATACTTATCCTAGCAGGCCCACAGATTGATATAGATGAAGCTAATACGATTTGTTCCTTTGGGGAGGCTTTACAAGCCCCTATTTTGGCTGATCCGTTGTCTAATGTAAGACGACGTTATAACTCGGCGGATAATCAAAGGGGTAAGGAGTGTGTCGATGCTAGTAATGTTGTTATCTCTACGTATGATGCATTATTAGCAGGGCAAGCTCTTTGGCGTGAGCTAAAACCAGACTGTGTGATTCAGTTTGGTCAAATTGTTGTATCGAAACGTGTACAACAGATGATTGCTAGCTGGACTGATGTGGAGTATATTGAGGTAAATCCTACGATGGACTCCATGAATCCAACAGGTAAAACTACCATGCATGTACAAGCTTGCATTGATGTTTTTACCCATTTGTATGGAAAAAACAATAACTCTGATGAGTACTTAAAAATATGGCAACGATTAGATCAAGAGGGCAAAAAGCAACTAAGTACAGTTATCGATGAGCCTCATTGCTTTGAAGGCCGAACCATACGGGAGCTACAAAAACAGATCCCTGAAGATGGACAAGTTTTTGTTGCCAATAGTATGACGATTCGCGATTTTGATTACTTCTGGTTCAGTGGAGAATCTAAGGCGGTTCTTTACGGTAATCGAGGTGTCAATGGTATTGATGGCACTATTTCTACGGCTCTAGGACTGGCAACAAATGGTAAACCTACGTATCTAGTAACAGGGGATTTATCCTTGTTCCATGATTTGAATGGCTTGGCGGTAGCGAAAACCCATAATTTAAACTTAACTATTATTTTGCATAATAATGATGGCGGCGGTATTTTTGAATACTTACCTCAAAAGGGGACAAAGCATTTTGACTACTTGTTCTCTACATCACAAGGTTTAGATTACAGTGGGGCTGCAAAACTCTATGGTTGTGGCTATACTAAAATCTCCAGCCCCGATGAGTTGAGTTCTGTATTGGCTAATGTTGGACAAGAAACAGGTGTTCATATCATTGAAATTCCTACAAATAGGGAATATAGCAGAGAATTGCATAAGAAATATACAAAGGTTTCAGTTGATATGGAGGCATTACTATGAGTCAGTATTTTTGCAGTATTGTAGATAATGCTTTATGCAATCCAGCTCAGCGCATGTACTTTGACTTAGGGGAATACCGCTACGGTTTGACTGTAGTTGGCGATGGGGAACCTATCGTGTGCCTCCACGGTTTCTCCGAATCGAGCTACACTTGGGACGCTATTAATCTGCCTGGATATCGATTGGTCCGTATCGATTTGATAGGTCATGGTGATTCAGATATTCCTGACGAGGAACAGGCTTACACAATCCCTCAAATGATAGAGGACTTGCATACGGTTATTTATCATATGGTTGGCAACAGCTATTACCTCATGGGCTATTCCATGGGGGCCCGTATTGCGCTTTCCTATGCTTTGGAATATGAAAGTGAAATCAAAGGGCTTATCATTGAAAGTGGCTCTGTAGGAATTGCTTCGGAGGCTGAACGAGCAGAACGACGCAAGGCCGATGAAGAATTAGCTCACCAAATCGAACATAACGATGGTTCTTGGTTTGCTTCCCGTTGGGCGGAGGCTCCTATTTTTGAAAGTCAAAAGCAGCTTTTACCCGCGGTCACTGAATTAATTCATTTACGTCGTGCCCATAATAGTCCGTACGCATTAGCGTGTACCCTTCGTGGGTCCGGCCAAGGTGTTATGACCTATGTCGGTGATCAGTTAGAAAAATTATCATGTAAAGGCCTATATGTGAGTGGCGCATTAGATACAAAATATACTACAATAGGAAGAGATGTATTTGGCAAGTTGCCAAACTTTAAACATGTCATCGTCGAAGGGGCGGGACATAATGTACATATAGAAAAACCGCAGGCCTTTGAACAAGCGGTATTAGATTTTTTACACAAGAAAGGTTAAGTCCATGAGCAAATTTGATTGGAAAGTATTGGATCGTAATTATGAAGATGTAATTTACGAAACATATAATGGCATTGCAAAGATTACTATTAATCGCCCACAGGTACGTAACGCGTTCCGTCCTAAAACTGTTATGGAATTAATCGATGCTTTCACAGTAGCTCGTGAAGATAACGAAGTAGGCGTAATCGTATTGACTGGTGCAAACCACGGTCAAGGTGAAGATAAAGAAGCATTCTGCTCCGGTGGTGACCAAAGCGTACGCGGTCATGGTGGTTATGTAGGCGAAGATAATGTTCCTCGTTTGAACGTTCTTGATTTGCAACGTTTGATTCGCGTTATCCCAAAACCTGTCATCGCTATGGTTAACGGTTTTGCTATCGGTGGCGGCCATGTATTGCATATCGTATGTGACCTTACCATCGCTTCTGAAAATGCTAAATTTGGTCAAACTGGTCCTCGTGTAGGTTCCTTCGATGCTGGTTACGGTGCAGGTTACTTGGCTCGCATGATCGGTCATAAACGCGCTCGCGAAGTATGGTTCCTTTGCCGTCAATACACAGCTGCTCAAGCCTATGAAATGGGTATGGTTAACTGTGTTGTACCATTCGACAAATTGGAAGAAGAAACAGTTCAATGGTGTAACGAAATTCTTGAATTGTCCCCAATGGCATTACGCATGTTAAAAGGTGCCTTCAACGCCGACACAGACGGTCTTGCAGGTTTACAACAATTTGCAGGCGATGCAACATTGATGTACTACACAATCGATGAAGCAAAAGAAGGTCGTGACGCATTTAAAGAAAAACGCAAACCAAACTTTAAACAATTCCCTAAATTCCCTTAATCAGAACGTAGTACCAGTCTATTACTAGGAATGGGATGTATTGTAAAAACGACAAGTGCGCCTCTATATGAGGCGCCTTTCTTGTAATATCTTTAGTTATTAATCATTAATCATAAGGCATTATCTTTAGATACGAGGTGAGACGATGGAATGGTTACGGTATGGTGCACAGCACTATCCTGATCGCATATGTATGAATGAATATACCTATAACGATATATATGGCGGTGTGCTTCATGTGGCTAGTGAATTGATACATCTTGAAAGCTCCCGTGTAGCTATTTTATCGGACAACTCTGTTACTATGGCGATTTATGTACTGGCAGCTATGCTAGCTCATAAAGAGGTATTGCTGCTGAATGTACATCTTAAGCCCAATGAGATAGAAAACCAATTGAAACAATTAGGGATTACTACCGTATTACATAGTAAAGAACGGCGTAATCAACTGACTAGCTCACTACGTGCCATTGAGTTTGAACCGCTAGAATCCATTCTGTCTAATCTGAATTTAGAGGACACTTTTGATTGGAAATTTGATGATGCAGACATTGCGGCCATTATGAACACTAGTGCTACAACAGGTCAGTTTAAATCCGTACCACTTCGATGGGGGCAAATTAGAGCTCATGTGCAAGCGTCTCAAGAGGTGCTTGGTAAAGCCGAACAAGATAATTGGCTTATGGTATTACCGCTATTTCATGTCAGTGGATTATCTATTTTGATGCGATCACTTTATAATGGAACGGCTATCACTATATTGCCTAAATACGATGAGGCAAAGGTTTTAGAACTCATTGAAACCGAGAAAATTAATATGATGTCTCTCGTGCCTACTATTTTGACTCAATTAGAACCGAAGATTACACATCATACATTACGAGTGATTTTGCTTGGCGGCGAGTTCATTCCGATGGCCTTAATCGATGCTTGTGAGAAGAAATTATTGCCAATTTATAAGACCTATGGCATGACTGAAACCTTTAGTCAAAGTGTGACCTTCTCTGTATTGGATTACCCTCATAAACGAGATTCTGTAGGTAAACCATTACCTGGTATGCAGGTTCGCATCGATAATCCTGATGCGGATGGAGTGGGGGAAATCCATTTGACCGGCCCTATGGTTATGACTGGGTATATCGACAAGGAACCTATCAACGGTGATCTTAATACAGATGATATTGGCTATGTCGATGAAGATGGCTTTGTATATATTCTGAATCGCCGCAAAGACCTTATTATCTCTGGTGGTGAAAACATTTATCCGAAGGAGCTAGAGGACCTAGTCTATACATTGACAGCGGTGAAGGAATGTGCCGTAATACCTGTATCTGATCCTAAATGGGGGCAAGTGCCAGCGCTATTTGTAGCCTTTCATGGTGGTGAAAGTATGTCGGCCGATGAGATTCTATCCTTTATGACTTCTTCCTTGGCTAAGTATAAAATCCCTAAGTATGTAAGAATTTTACCTGCATTGCCCCGTAATGGGACCGGTAAAATTGTGCGTAATGAACTGCGTTTAGAAGATTGAGGCGTCTATGAATGATATTTTAAATTTTAAAAGTATAACTACATATCGCCTTAAACTACCGTTGAAGTTTAATTTTAAAACCGCCAAGGGTGAGGTAAAAGAACGAGAAACCATTGTAATCCGCATTGAGGACCAACAAGGTTATGTTGGCTATGGGGAATGTGTGGCTTTCACAGACCCATTCTATACGGCGGAAACTGTAGATACCTGTTGGAAAAAATTGGTGGATGATTATATATTTAATCTCCGCTTGATACGGCCTAAACCGCTTATGACCTATGTACGTCAGCTGCAATTCTGGCTCAATCGAGATCATATGCCGATGACCATTGCTGCTGTAGAGAATGCCCTTATCAATCTTCATTGTGAGAGGCTGGGTGTAAATTCTGTTTCTTATATTATGGGGCAGCCATTACAAGATACCATTGAAAGTGGCGTTGTTATCGGGGACCTACCAATAGAACAATTATTAGATACAGTAGAAACTCATGTGGAAAATGGGTGTAAGCGCATTAAGTTAAAGGTGAACCCCACAGATGGCTATGAACGAGTATCTCTCGTCCGCAAGCAGTATCCCAATTTAGTCTTAGCTGCTGATGCGAACCAAAGCTATTCCTATGATGACATCAATAAGGTTCGGCAATTTAATGATTTGAAGCTAGCTTGTATAGAAGAGCCTTTTGCCTTGACGACACTCCAATCCTATAAGGAATGGAAGTGGGAACGTCTTAACAATGATGATTGGAATATTGAAACACCTATCTGTTTAGATGAATCTATATTAGGCTATGATGATTTATCCTATGCTATTGAATATGGCCTAATTGACGTACTTAATATAAAAGTAGGGCGTATGGGCGGTCTTGTGCCAACAAAGGCAGCTATTAATCTTTGTAGAGAAAGTCATATTCCGTATTGGATTGGCAGCATGGTAGAGTCTGGCGTTTCTAAAATGCTCCATGCTCAACTAGCTGCACTAGGTGATTCCTATATGGCAGGAGACCTATCGGATTCTAATAGATACTTTGAACGAGACCTCATCTATCCCGACCTCACTTTTAAAAATGGTGTAATGCACGTACCTGATGGTGATGGGCTAGGTGTAACTGTTTTTGATGATAGATTAGAAGCGTATTGCGTGGAGAAACGAACACTATGAATTTGATTGAAGCTTTACAAATTGAAAAGCCTTATATGACAAGTGACACTACATGTGTGGCAAAAATGAATTTAGGTGACTTTCATAAGCAACCGCAAGGTTACCTAAATGGAGGGGCGACCCTAGCCTTTGCAGAAATTGCAGCTGGAATGATGAGTAACGAACTCATTGGTGCTGATAAATTTGGCGTAGGTCAATCTATTACAGCTAACCACTTGCGCCCTGTACGATGTGAAGGCTCTTTAACAGCCCATGGTACACTATTGGTGAAAGGGAAAACTTCACATGTATGGCGCTTTGACATGAAGGACGATGCAGAACGACTCATCTCACAAGTGACCGTAACATTAGCCATTGTGGACTTTGATCGGTAATAGATAATAACAAATAACAAATAACTAATAACTAATAACTAATAACTAATAACTAGTGCGTATTACGTAATAGGTAATAGGTAATAGATAATAGATAATGATAAAAGGACAGTAAATACTATGTTAGTATCTACTGTCCTTTTTAGGTTCCGTATAAGTTAATAATTACTTATTGTTTATTGTTTGTTACAAGCTATTTACGAGTTACTGTATATAAGTCTTCCATATCTGGAATATCATAAATAACCCAGGTGCCATCACCTAAATGACGCATCAAAACTCGTATATCTTTTGTCATATTCTTTTTGTTGTTTTGTATTGTTACGGTTACGATAGCTGTATCTCCATCGTCTTCAGATTTGATATTTTTAACCTCTACATCATGCTCTTTGAAAAGACGGCCATCTACAAGCCGATCGACCATAGACATGTTGTCATCACTTTGAGCTGTATTGTTAGTATCTGTTGTAGCCGGCTGAGATTTAAAGCTGTCTGGATCTTCGATATATTTTCTCATTACATCTTCAATTAAAGATGGACCAAATGTTTTAGCTGCTGCAATAGTAGCTTTACCAAATGGATTAGATGTATCTATATATTTATTGCCTTCCCGTTCTAAAATATTTTTTACAATAGATTTTGTATCTATATGGCGTAAAGCCTCATCGGCATCTTTATCTTGCACGGCTTGATGAATAATTTTTAGCGTATAGGCTGGTGTGTGGGGAATGTACCACATGAAATACCATGCTGCTGCTAAAGCACCTACAATAGCAATAATTAAGATAGTTATAAGTGATTTTGATTTCATTGTATTGCTCCAAAGTATTTTATATTACATTCTTATTATTTATATAATATATATTTATTTTATCATAGTCAAAGACGATTCACTATAACTATTAATTAGCAATACTTAAAACAGTAGAACTTTCAAATATATGTACTAATAAACTATAGAGAATATATATGCTATAAAGTGGATAAGACATATTATTGCTTTACCTAACTAAAGAATATATAATAAAAGTATCTTTCATGAAAATTTCATATAAAGAAGGGGAGACTATGGTTAGTAAAAAGGTGATTATCAAATCTTTAGTATGTACAGCATTGACATGTAGTTTTGCTACATGCGCATTAGCAGCAGATAAAGATAATGGAGAAAAAGTTCAATCAAGCTGGATGGATCGTACTGATATTGGTATTGGTTTTAAAGGAAGCCAGGAAGATTCCTATCATGATTATGCAATGCCTAATAAACAAATGACTGATAATAATCTAAGCTATGATACACGATTCCATTATCGTAATCATAACTCTAAGCAGAAAGTGAATACACAGTATTTTATAGAGACGTTACAACCCATAAAACAATATGGTAAAGATAGCAAATCCATGGTGTTTGTACAAGGTCGATTAGATGGTAATGGTGGCGAAAAAATTTCCACTAGTGCATATTGGAATGGTCCTGACGCATATGGGAGTCTGGCTGATGTTCAACAGTATTATATTGATAAAGGTGAAGTAGTAAAACATGATAATCTTGGCCTTGTTGGTACTGCTGGTCTCGGCTATCGTCGCCTTAGTAAACATGAACACGCTTACGTCGGCGCTAATGTATTCTATGACTATGCATTTAAGGATAAACTTTCTCGTGTTAGTGCAGGCTTAGAATATGTGGCTGGACTAAATACAATTAGTGTTAATGTATACCGTGGACTATCAGAAAAAAAGGTGGGCCCTTATCAATTTAATACGCCTTTACGTCAAGTACCGCGGGCAATAGATTTCCATGATAGCCTTAGTACACCACCTGATGGTATTCATTCAACACCTCGATATTCTTACGAACATGTATTGGACGGCTTTGATATACGGTATACACGTGATTATAAGAATGCCCGTTGGCTATCTAGTTATGTAGAAGGATATCATTGGAAAACAAAAGCACCAGGAGAACAGCCGACAGAGATGTTTTATATTGACCAACATAAGTGGCAAACTATACATGGACTGAAGGTGGGTGCAAAAATGAATGTGACACCTCATATTTCTGTAGATCTAGGACTTGGTAAAAGTAATATTAGTTCTGTAGAACCTTATGTATCAGTTATGTATACATTGGGTAAATCTCGATATGCGTACTTCGGTGGTAAGCATAGTGAAAATGTGATGAGCACTGCACGTTCTAAGGTATTCGATAAGGTCAAACGTGGTGATATGAAGGTTGAGTATTATTGGGAACAAGACTTGCGTGATGGTCCTTGGGATCATTTATAATTTGTATCATACTTGTAAAAATACCATAATAAACAATTTTATATAATTATGTTGAAATTGGTACCTAGTTTTCGTTAAAGAAATTTAGGTGCCAATTTTATTATTATCCTTAAGCTGGTTTTTAAGATAGTCACAAATCAGAAAAAGTATCCCCTTTACAGGCGTTTTTGATTTCTATAATTATAGGTATAATTTGTAGTATATTCAAGCATACTAAATATAAATGGCTAATATTTGCGATTTTTAATAGATAGTTCCCAATTTCATATATTTTGGAAAAATTCATCAAAAAATTAGAAAAAAGTACTTGCATTAGTAGGTTACCTCATGTTAATATATACGAGTAGTCAACGAGAGTTGATACGCGGCCCCGTGGTGTAGCGGTTAACATGTCGCCCTGTCACGGCGAAGATCGTCAGTTCAAATCTGATCGGGGTCGCCATTTTTTTTTACAAAAAATCATGCCTCGGTAGCTCAGTTGGTAGAGCAACGGACTGAAAATCCGTGTGTCGACAGTTCGATTCTGTCCTGAGGCACCATTTGTATTCCATGCGGTTGTGGTGGAATGGCAGACACGCCATCTTGAGGGGGTGGTGAGCGTACGCTCGTGAGGGTTCAAGTCCCTCCAACCGCACCAAATATATAAGGACCTACAGATTACTGTAGGTCCTTTTTGCTATAACATTAAAAGTTGTAGATGTATATAGGAGAGAGAAATGAATAAGAAATATTTTGTGCTGATGATGCTTTCACTAGCATTATATAGTCAGTCTAGTTTTGCCGCAGAAGTAGTAGATAGTCAGAATCAAAATATAAGTATTGAACAAAAAAATAATACAAAGTTAAAACAGTTTGTACAAACAAAAGGCCCAGTAAAAGTAGATTTTGTTGAGGTTATTCCTGGTGCTTTTAAAGCTGTTATAAAAGATAAATCGATAGATACGAAGGCACTTTCAATTGGCGATGAAATTATATTAGAGCGGATGGAGAAGGAGCACGGTTCTCAACGATTAAAAACATCAGGAAATCCCGATTTTGGAAGTGAATACAAAACGTTTGATCCACTTTACAATGATAAGGATGAAAAAGCGTTAAAAGAAATTAAACACTATAATACTGAATCAACACGTAATGAAGGCTACTTTATTGGAGGCCGCAATAAACCTTTACGCATTGTGAGTCCATATATGAAAAAGAATGGGCAAGGAGAAATTAAGCTAACTAATCCTGTTAATACTAAAAATTATCGAACTCGTGCTGATCGGGATGCAGCAAATGAAAGGGAAATTCGAGAATATTTAGATAAAAATAAGGGAAAAGGGCATGATCTATTTACGGCTAGATCTAAAGCTGAAATTAAAGAATCTTTGGAAGAATTTTTTAAACCGATAGAATTGATTCAGTATCCTATCAATAATCCAAAAGATTATAAAAGGATGCCTACGATTCCAGGCTTCCCCAAAAATATGCCAAGTTTTGCCAAAAACATTCATATGCATAGTAATCCAGGCTTTTTACAAGGTAGGGCTTATGTACAATTTGGATTTGGAGGCACATCGGAACAATTAAAGCCATATATTGATGAAGCGCTTTCAAATTCTAAAGTAGTTGTTTTAAAAGCTGATATATCCAATGTGTATGTTAAACGATATATCGATTCGAATATGGCTTATGCAGATTCTCTATATGCATTAATTCCAAGGTTGATATTGACTGTAAAAAATACAACTGTGCCGATGGGTAAATTTATACAAGAGCGACAAGACCATCCAATTGATAAATCTGTAGATGAAATATATGAGTTGGAAAATCAAGTATTAGCAGAATTCAATAAGGTACAGATTGCAGATGAAGACAATAGTGCAAAGTATAAGAGATATTTTGAAACTCGTAAACGAATAGAAGATGCGCGAGACGCATTAAAGCCTAAACCGGATTATGAAAATAAGCGTTCTAAAGATAAAGTGTATCCAATTTATACTGAAAAGGAAAATCAAAAGCTTCAAAAACAATATTTGCATAGATTGTCATATAATGAAGATTCCATAGAAATACCAGACAATTATGTATTGTATGTATATGATTTTGGCGGAAGTCGGAATCATCCATATTCTCTAGGTGCTGCAGTTAGTCCTGATAAAAACTACATAATATATTTCTGCCAACAAGGTTGATTATAAAACAATAAAAGGTAGCAACATATATGTTGCTACCTTTTTTGCTATATCCATCTAGGCAGAATTTCATATTATATGTACAATCATAGTAATTAATAATATATTGATTTTAGTATGAGAGAATTTTATGAAATTTGACTATGGCGAGACGCTGCGAATCCGAAATGATTTATATACGATCCTAGGCAAGATACGCTACATTGATACTCATGGGGCGATTGGGTATAAGTATAAGCTGGTCAAACATAAGAATAACGCAGAATTTTGGATCCGGTGGAATAAAACACATGGTGCATATCAGTTTACAAAGGTGTGTGGTAAAGCGATGCCATCTGACATGAACGTAGTACATCGTGGCTATCAGATGGTTATAGGTACAAGAGGGGATATAGATATAGATTTTGCGGATGTAGCTCGTTATGAAGAGTATGAAGATGCTAATGGCACTCATACATTTATTGTTGAAAAAGGGAGCCATACGACTGAGTATTCAAAAGGCGTTTATGTTGATAAGGAATATGTATCTATTGAAAGCGATGCAGAGATACCTAAGCCCATTCTAGATAAAATGGATACCGTTAAGAAAATGAGATTCATAGGGCCCATAATTTGGTTCTTGGCGAACTTATTAAATAATAAAAGGTAGTAACAATTTCTTGTTACTACCTTTTTATTTGCTCTAGAATTTAGTTGTTAGCTGTTAGCTTCAGCTGTTTGAAGTTGTTCAAGTTCTGCTT
Source organism: uncultured Veillonella sp. (assembly GCA_902477915.1). Classification (GTDB taxonomy): domain Bacteria; phylum Bacillota; class Negativicutes; order Veillonellales; family Veillonellaceae; genus Veillonella. The sequence goes on along the minus strand of CABSJA010000015.1, from coordinate 4,045 downwards.
CTTTAGCATCCAATTCTTTTGCACCAAAGTGGGCAAGTACACAGAATGTAATGCAAAGAATACATGCTACCATTAGGAGATAGAAACCTGCATTCCAACCGAATTTATCTGCTAAAACACCAAATAGTGTTGTACCAAGGTTGGCACCTACGATGTAACTCATAAAGCCACGAAGGCCAACAGCAGAGCCTACAGCGAATGGAGGTACAATATCCATAGTTTGTACAGATGCTAAGAATTGAGGAATGTAGATTAAGCAACCTACAACAGCAGCAAAGAATGTAACCCATAAGAGGGATTCACTTTGCCAATAGCCAAAGATACAGAAGAAGATAATACTTACTGCAATGATTGCTGGTGGCATACGATAACCTTTGAAGAATTTATCGGAAATGTAACCTGCAAAAAGTGTAGAAGGAATGGCTGCCCATTCAAAGAATAAGAAGGCGATGGACATTTCAGCTTTAGAGAAGCCTTTTACTTGTAATAAGTAAATAGGCAACCATGTAAGCATACCGAAACGAATCATATAAACGAATGTATCAACTAGAGACACATACCAAGCATTTTTATTTTTTAATACATATTGTACAAAGATTTGTCTTGTGCTTAGGTGAGGTGCTTCTGCACTTCTATGTGCTTTATGAGATGTATCGGCAATGATTTCACTAGTTGGCGGTAAGCCTTCGCGTTCAGGACTTTCTTTAATCAAGAAGCAAATAATAACAGCTACTATAATTGCAATAATTGCAGGAATACCATAGCTGCCTAATTGCCAGTGATCGGTAGTAGTGAAGTATAGCGCAGCGGCTACGATTGGTGCTACGATACCACCACCAAGATTATGGGAGATATTCCAAATTGCCCCAAAGCGACCACGTTCCTGTTTTGGATACCATTTGGCAAGTGTGATGAAGGATGGACCTACACCAAAGCCTTGGAAGAAACCATTAAGAACTACTAATACTAAGAAGAAGGCGAGGCTGTCGGCAAAGCTCATAAAAATGTTGATAATTGCACAACAAATAAGACCGAAAGCCATGAATTTTGCAGGGCTTGCTTTGTCAGCAAGACTACTCATAAAGCCTTTACTTAGACCATAGGCGATAAGCATACCACTAGATAACAAACCGATTTCGGTTTTGCTCATGTGTAAGATATCTGATAAAAAATGAGTTGATAAGGCAAAGTTGTTACGAACAATATAGTATGCTGCGTAACCAATGAAAATACCAATTAAAGATTGGAATCTGTATTTATAGTATAGATTCATAATCATATTCTGTGGTACAGATGATTTTGCCTCTTTTGGTTGTAGAAATGAAAACATTATTATTACCTTTCTTTCTTAATAACCAAATTCTAGTGCACTGCTAATACTACCACTTCTAGATGATTTATGTAAATGATTTATGGTACGAAAATAAGCGTTTATGTCATGAAATTTATTAATAATACAATTTATATAAATCTTTTGCAAGTATTTATTAGTAAAAAGAAAAGATAAAATTTTTCTAAAATATTGACAAAGTTATTTTATAATTGTATATTAAAGGTGACATACTGGCGTGTCGTTAAAGGGACTTAGAGAGAGTTAGCCAGACTGACATACGATATAGTTCGAGAGTAACTATATACATAAAAAGGCATGCCGCTGAGAGACGAGAGAAGGGTGGTGTGCCTTTTTTGTATGCCTAATTTCTGAAATATAAAATTTTATTAAAATAGTACTGTTTGTGTGTTTAAAGAATAGACTAAAACCTCCCTATGTAATACAATGTATTACATAGGGAGGTGCTTTATATGGCAAATATTTCAGTCCGTTTAAATGAACAAGAAGAAGAGTTATTTAAAACATATGCTGAGTTTATGGATGAAACACTTTCTACTCTCTTTAAGAAGGCTTTACTAGAAAAGATTGAAGATGAATTTGATCTTAAGGTAGGTCAAAAAGCATTAGCAGAATATAAGCAAGATCCTGTTACTTATTCTGTAGCGGAAATGCGTGCAAAATATGGCTTATAAACTTGAGTTTTCTAAACGGTTTGACAAGCAATTTTCTAAACTCGATAAATCAACGCAACGTTATCTCTTTAATTGGCTTATCAAGAATGTAGATAATGTAGAAAACCCTAGATATTCAGGAAAATCATTGACAGGCAATAAGACGGGGCTGTGGCATTATCGCATTGGTAATTATAGAATCATTGCTGATATTAATGATGATAGATGTATTATTTTAGAGTTAGAAGTTGGACATCGAAAAGATATTTACAAATAGAGGATATACTATGAAATACTTACGTCGTGAACTTAATCAAGTAGAAAAAGAATACTTAAAACAATTTGGGCAAGACTCCTTGAACCGTGTCGTTCTACACGATCCAAATACAAAGGATAAACAAGAGGTACAAGATACGATTGATATTCTAAAAGATGCTATGGCAAAGAACAAACCTCTAGAACAAGTTCCAGAGGATATGTGGAAGCTTATTGAGTTTTAAAGGATGAGTCATCTATTTCTTACATACAGCTCAATAAAAATAAAAGGCACATTGTTAAATGAATGACCTTCCTGATTTAAGGAGGTAGTTCAAAACAATGTGCCTTTTTGTTATAGGTTATAGAGTTCAGGTTTGCGATCTCTAAAGATATTAATTTTATTACGGATATCTTCGACTACAGCGAGGTCGATGTCTACGGAAGCAATGCCTTCGTTAGTGTCCATTTCAAGTAGGTTGGTGCCCCACGGATCATATACCGCGGAGTGCCCTGTACTTTGAACACGGCCCACTGTGCCACAGCCGTTTACAGCACAGACAAATAATTGGTTTTCAATAGCCCGCACTTCATTGAGTACCTGCCAGTGACGTAAACGCATCGTAGGCCATTGAGCTGGTACAAACAACAATTCAGTACTAGGTAATGCAGCCATTCTTACTAGTTCAGGGAAACGGATATCATAACAGATGACCGTGCTACAAGGAATTCCATCTAGCTCAAAATGCGTAGTATGAGTACCGCTAGCAAAGTATTTGTCTTCCTTAGCAGGGCTAAAGCCGTGCATCTTGGAATATTCTCCTACAAGTTCACCGCTTCGGTTGTAAACATAGGATGTATTAAATACGAGATTGTCTTTTGCAACTGCTACAGAACCGCCCACAATATTTACATTATGTTCTTTAGCGAATGCACTTAATAAGGCTTTTGTGCGGGCCCCATTTGTATCGGCGATATTGATTAAATCAGTAGATGGATAAAAACCGGTGTTCCAGGTTTCAGGTAATACGATAATATCTGGACTTTCAGATAGGGCCTGATTCAATAATTCTTGAACTCGATTGTAGTTATATTCTACGTCGTTTACGTGGACATCCATTTGTATGAGGGTAAGTCGTTTTTTCATGGTAAATCCTCTGTGTATTAAAATAGTATAGTTTACGTTATATAGTATATAATTAGAATATTAAAGCATTATTGAGAGTATTACAATATGACAATGGTTACAGTTGAAATACTCTTTTTCAGTAGATATGGATAGAATGGATTTAGATAACACTAGATGTACAGGCTATCATTGGCATAGGTGTTCCAGATGAGCCTATATATCCTAGACCTAGAAAATCAATTGATGAGGTACTAGTAAAGCGTTAGTTTTTTACTAATCTTCATAGAAATGTTATAATATTCTGTATATAATTGTGTTCTAATAGAGGAGGACCTATGAAACGGATTCCATTGGTAACACTATTAGTTGTCGCATTGGCTGTGGTTTTAGCAGGATGTGGATTGCTTTCACAAAAAACGGAACCACCTAGTCCACTGGCGCCTGTAAAAGAAGTCAAAATGGTACATCCAACGGGCATCCCTGTTCTTATGTATCATAAGATTGGCGATGATAAGGATAATGATGCGGTTATTCGTGAGGATTTATTTAGAGAACAAATGAAGTTCCTCAAAGACAATGGCTATAATCCATTAACGATGGACCAACTATATGATTATGTCGTAAATGGTGCAGCAGTGCCTGAAAAACCTGTTGTAT
>CABSJA010000014.1 GCA_902477915.1 uncultured Veillonella sp. | reverse complement strand
GGGGTCAAAATTATTGTATATCTCATTTTAACCTCCATACTTATAAATCTTTAAGGAGCTCATTAAAGACTTTTTTAGCAGGTTCGCCAATTCCCTTTTTTGCTTGATTAAGTCCTATCTCTATTCTTGTGTTTAAATCTTCTTTAGTCCATAAATCATCATTTATAGCATCAATCCATTCTGGACGATGGATAGTTTGAGGAATATCGTTAGTGAATTGTATTTGTTTAGATACAAGTGTGACGGTTTGAGATATGGTTAATCCCATTTCTTTTAGAATTGCCGTAGTGAGTGCCTTAACTTTAGGGTTTATACGGATATTGAGTATGCCTGTTTTATCAATTTTATCAAAGGATATTTCTACCTCGTTTTCTGTTGATGCTCCGTATGTATTTATTGTATCTGAGGCCTTTAATGTTGTTCGGGGTTGTTCGTAGGTGCCGTCATTGTTGAGTGTACTTGGCGTTGGTGTTTTTTCTGTAGGAGTTGTTGGTAAAGCAATAGCGAAAGGAATGCGACGTTCTTTTATAATTTGACGAAATAGTGCGTCTAGCATGGATGTATAGGATAGGCCCTGTGCCTTTAATATGCTAGATACTTCCTGTTTTAGCTCTTCGTTGATGCGGACTTGTAGGTTTAAGGTTTTCATAGTATCTCTCCTAGTATTCTTTTGGCTTGTGACTGTAATTCGTTGATCATATTGTTGATTTTATATTAAAAGGTATTTACGTTAATCAATTCTACTTGTAATTACATTGTAATTGCAAATATGGTTTTCTACAAATATATATAATACATAGGGGAAATAAAAAAGCAGTAGTTATCCATAGGATAGCTACTGCTTTTCAGTTTATATCATAGGTATTATGATATGCATTTTAGTTTTATCTAGAAATACAGATATAGATGCTCTTACTGATTTATTTGTGAAGCGTTTTATAAATACGCTATACAAACGATTATAATAGGTTTGCTTCGAAGTCTTCTAGGATTGCCGCCACTGTTTCTGGTGCATTGCGATTATGTTCTACGATGCATTGAGCGAAGCTTTCATACATTGGTGTACGCGTTGCTTCTAGTTCGCGTAATCGTTCGATGCCACCACTAGAGAGAACACGACCAGCGGTAGATAGGTTTTCTACCGGTTGCGTTAATTGGTAGATGCGACCGTTTTGGCGTAGATGTGCGAAGTTTTTAGGCACTGTTACACAGCCGCCGCCAGTGGAGATAATAAGACCTGTTTGGGTACCGAATTTTGCAATCATTTCCGCTTCTTTTTCGCGGAAGGCTAGTTCCCCTTGTTCTGTAATATAAGTGGAAATATCACCAATTTCTTTTTCTAGTTCTTGATCAATATCAACGCAAGTGCGGCCCATTTTTTCAGCAAGGGCTTTGCCTACTGTTGTTTTTCCTACACCAGGCATACCAACGAGGATAATATTTTCTTTTTCACGGCGCATATCGCGCAAGATTTGCTCGATTTCCTTTGTACCAAAGCTTTCACCTTGGAAATGGTTAGACGCCTCAACGCCTTGAGCTACAAGGAATGGCAAGCCATCACAATGAGGAATTTCCATCATTTCTGCTTGTAACAACAAAATCGTACGGCGTGGATTATAGATGAGATCTACAACGCCTTCCAATTTAGAGAACTGCGTAATATCGATAAGGTTAGCCGGATTATGTGGATACATACCGATAGGTGTGCAGTTAATAATAATCTGTGCGGTTTCGTAGTAATTAGGCGCATCACCATAGAATGGTGCAGTTTTACGAGATAGGTGAACGATGTTCTTAGCCCCTAAGTCTTCGAGAGCTACGTGAACAGTAGCAGAGGAAGCGCCATCGCCAAGAATGATACATTCCTTGCCAGATACATCGATGCCTGCATGTTGTAAGGTAAACACGAAACCATCATAGTCTGTATTATAGCCATACCATTTGCCATCCTTGCGAACCATTGTATTTACACAGCCGATGCGTTCTGCACGAGGGTCAACCACATCACAAGCTTCAAGGGCATTTACCTTGTAAGGAATTGTAATGTTAATGCCTTGTAATTCTGGATCAGCAAAGAACTCTTGTAATTGGCTTGGTTCGCGCTCAAATAATTCATAATTTGTATTCCCTAACGCACTATGAATGCGAGGGGAGAAGCTATGGCCCAACGTACGGCCAAGTAAACCAAATTTCATAGGACCTCCTAGGTCAATATACATAGAATGGCTAATAGGCTGGTACCTATTAGCCATTGGAATTTTATAACTATATTCATTGTACTATATATGCCCTTATAGGCACTAGTACGGATGAATATATTAGTTTTCTGGATAATTACCGAGCAAGCGGAACTTATCTTGGGATGTATGAAGCTCTGCTAGAACGGACAACACCTTTGGATCCGCTAATGATGCTTCTAAATCAAGGTAGAACAAGAACTCAAAGTTATGGCCTACGATAGGGCGAGACTCGAGTTTTGTAAGGTTGACACCGATGTTAGCGAATTTGGTAAGCAATGTGCCAAGACCACCTGGAGCGTGACTTGCTGTGGTTACTACAGAGATTTTATTAGCCCCTGGATACACATGGAAGTCTTTGCTAATGCAGATAAAGCGTGTATAGTTGTTATCGCTGTTTTGGATGTTGCGCATTAATGGAGACAAGTTGTACAAGTCTGCACATTGAGGTGCTGCGATAGCGGCTACACCTGGATCATCACTAGCCGCTACTAGTTGTGCAGCACGCGCTGTGTTATCAAAGGAGCGTAATTCTACACCTTCTAGTTTTTCTAGGAAGTGACTACATTGGCCTAATGCTTGTGGGTGAGAGATGATAGTATGAATATCTTCTAGTTTTGTGCCTTTTTTCACGAGTAGGTCGTGAGAAATCCATAGGCGTGTACCGCGCACGATATAGCATTTACGATCTTCTAGAAGGTCATATACTTCTTTTACAGAACCATTAGAGCTATTTTCGATAGGCAATACACCAAATTGACATTCACCAGACTCAACGGCATCGAATACGGCGCGGAATCCTGTTACGTAGTGAATTTGGCTAAGTGGTAATAATTTATCACATGCCACTTGTGCATTGCTACCGAATACGCCAGCACAAGCTACGCTGCCTCGTTGAGGAGGCAAGGTAGGGGATTGCTCAATGGCTTTTTTCATTTTTACAGTGAACTCATTATCTTGGAATAATTGTTCTGACTGATAGGTACGGCTCAAGCTAAATAATGCTTCGAAGAAACGGCGTGCATATAGATCGAGGTCAGTACCTGCATCTCTCGTTACCTTATCGAGAATGTCGCGCTCCCGTTTAGCATCGTAAATGGCCTTATTCATTTCTTTCTTTGCCGCTGCTACGTCTTTGGAGAGTTCCATGCGCTCTTTGAATAATTCGAGCATCTGATCGTTTATGTCGTTAATTTTAACGCGTACTTCATCTAAGTTCATGGTCAATATCTCCTAAGAAATCAAGAATAACGAGGGCTGTTACAGCTTCGATAACAGGTACTGCACGAAGCGCTACACATGGGTCATGACGACCTTGAATAGTGAGCAATGTGTCCTCTTTTTGTGAAAGTGATACAGAATGTTGTTCTTTATAAATAGATGGTGTTGGCTTGATGCCCACTTGCATAACGAGCGGTAAACCATTGGTAATACCACCTTGGATACCACCGCTATTATTGGTAGATGTTGTAATCTTGTCACCGTTCATGGTGAAAGCATCATTTACTTCGGAACCAAGCTTAGCACACATGTCGAAACCACCGCCGAAGGATACGCCCTTAATAGCAGGTACACCAAAGATAACGCGAGCTAGTCGGTTTTCGATGCCGTCAAAGTTCGGATTGCCAAGGCCGATTGGTAGGCCAGTAGCAACGACTTCAACGATACCACCGGTAGAATCACCATCTTTTTTGAGCTTCATGACCAAGTTTTCTACTTCAGTACGTTTTTCTGGATCAACCATAGCAATCGGCTCTGTAGTGATATTAGCTAATGCTTTCATATCTGGATGAACCATATCGATAGGAGCATCTTGGATCGTTCCCACTTGTTTTAAATGACCATGGATTTCGATGCCTTTTTCGCGTAATAGTTGAAGGGCAATGCCACCAGCTACGCAAAGAGGTGCTGTAAGGCGAGCTGAGAAATGACCGCCTCCGCGCATATCTACCTTGTCACCGTAGCGCATGCGCGCCGTGAAGTCCGCATGAGATGGGCGAGGGATGTCGCGCAAGTTATTGTAATCGCTAGAATGCTGTGATGTGTTGCGGATCATAAATGCCAATGGAGAACCGCTGAGCATACCGTCTACGATACCTGCTAAAAACTCAGGTACATCGGCTTCCTTACGTTGTGTTGTTAATTGATTTTGCCCTGGCGCACGGCGCTTTAAAAAGGCTTTTAATTCATCGATATCGATGGTATGTCCACAAGGTAGACCCTCTACAATACCACCGATGGCGTACCCATGAGAGGCGCCGAAGGTAGATACCTGTATGGTTTTACCGAAATTAGATGCCATTATATTAACTCCTACTATATAGTACGTACTATTTCTATTATCTATTAGATTTCACCAAATACGATTAGAAATCTAAATTGGTTGTGCATTACCGCCCAGTAAGTTCCAGTCCTCAAAGAAGTCTGGATAAGATTTTGTGATAGCTTCGCTATCTTTTAATGTAACAGGATTTTCACTGATGAGAGCCATCAATGTGCCAGCCATAACGAGGCGATGGTCATTTACACAATCACCTTGTCCACCTTTAAGTATACCACTACCGATGATGTATAGGTCATCGCCTTCTTCGCGAACGGTACCGCCTAGATCTCTTACGAGATTGGCAACAGCTACAAGGCGATCAGATTCTTTCAAACGTAGGCGAGCACCCTTAACAAAGGAGCTTTCACCAGAAATAGAGCAAGCCAGGGCTGCCATAACAGGCAACATATCAGGCATTTGCTCTAGATCTACATGAATTGGTTTCGACGCTCGGCCTGTAACTGTTACATTCATACCATCCCATACCACATCACAACCAGCATCAATCATAACTTGCATGATGCGGCGGTCTGCTTGTACAGAATTCTTGTTCATACCAGTAATAGTAATTGGTTTGCCCGTCATACCAGCGGCTACCATCCAGATTGCTGCATTAGACCAATCGCCTTCGATTTGGTAATTATCACGACCTATGAAGGACGCACCAAATGGTACTGTGAAAGCCTCATTGATGTTTGTGTCTGGTAAAGTGTGTTCTACTTCGACACCAAAATCTCGCATTGTTTCAGTAGTTAATGTTACATAATCGCTAGATTGAAGCGGTGTCGTAGACGTAATAGTAGATAAGCCAATTTGAGGGGCTGCCAACAATAAACCAGAGAAGAATTGACTACTTACATCGCCTACCATGGAGAAATTGCCCCCTTGAAGACGACCTGTCATAGTAAATGGTGGTTTATCTTGGGAGAATGTTACGCCGTGCGCTTTCATTTCGCCTAGCATGGGTTCGAGAGGGCGATCTGGTAAACGACCTTTAGCATCTACATCTACATCATTACAGATGGATGCTGCTACAGGTAATAAGAGACGTAATGTAGTGCCTGATTCGTGAGGTACTACATTGCCCTTTGCAGGAGCGGGGCCAGGAGTAACGGTAACAACTTTGTTTTCATACACAACGTGAGCACCTAAGCCTCGCAATGAGTCCATCGTAGCATCGATATCCTTAGAGGTACGACTCAATAATATAGTAGATGGAGAGGTAGCAAGGGCTGCACAAATTAATGCGCGGTGTGCATGTGCCTTTGCTGGGATGGACGCAATCGTTCCTGTAGGAATGGCGTTCGTTACGGAATGCATATAAATCTCCTTTAAATATTAGGTAAACCTTATATTACAAATAACAATTATGCAGGTTGTAAGTGCTAGAAACCTTAGATAACTTAATCGTAATAGATAAGTTATCTTAATCAAGATAGGTTGCTAACTCCTCGTGGGTGACAACCTTGAGTTCGCTATGACCATAATTAGTAGGGATAACGATTTTTATAGTAGCACCTTCGCTTTTTTTATCATGTTTAGCAGCTGCTAGGATTTCTTCTTTTGGTATGGTCGTAGTGGTTGGCAAATCGTGTGCTTCGATGAGGACCTTTAATTTGTCTAACGCCTCTGCATCTAATTCTCCATGTTTGACTGCACCTTGTGCCATAAGGACCATGCCAATGGCAACGGCGTAGCCATGGTGGACTTCAAAGTGGCTCGCTTTTTCAATACCATGACCAAAGGTATGACCGAGGTTTAAGAGGGCACGAACACCAGATTCACGTTCGTCTTGCTCTACGATATCCGCCTTTGCTTGAACACAACGAGCGATAACTGTACTAACGCTATCACGATGCTTTATTAATGGCTTATGCTCGAGTTGGGTTAATAACCCTGGTACATCGAGGAAACCATATTTAATAATTTCTCCGCATCCATTTTTCCACTCCATGTCTGGCAAAGTGTTAAGTGTTGTAGGATCACAGAGGACTAGGATAGGTTGTTTGAAAGCACCCCACAAGTTTTTACCCGCTTCGAGATTGACTGCTGTTTTACCGCCTACAGAGGAGTCTACTGCGGCTAATAGGGAGGTAGGAACCTGTACATAATCTATACCACGCAAGTATGTAGCTGCTGCAAAGCCAGCCATATCGCCTACAACACCACCGCCAAGGGCGATGAGAAGATCTTTACGCGTTAACGATTGGGCTGCCATGTACTCTATTAAATCGATGAGTTGATGAGCGTTTTTGGAGTTTTCACCTGCAGGGAACACATAATCACAAACAGTATAACCAGCACGTTCCATATTAGCTTTCACAGAGTCCAAATAGTGCGGTGCCACATTGCTGTCGCTGACGATGATAACACGGCAATTTGGTTTTAACGGTTTAATATAATCGGTGATGCGTTGTAAAGCGCCTTCCTCGATGACAACGTCATACGGTGTGGACGCGTTAATATGAATGCGAGTCATAACAGTTCCTTTCATAAAAGAATAAGCTAGTACCTATTATAACGGATACTAGCTTATTTGTGTGCTATTTAAGATTATTTAGTGCATTCTACCAATGCTTGGCGCAATGCGATAATTTCTTTCATAAGGCTAGTGAATTGGTCTGGACGTAATGCTTGAGGGCCGTCACACAATGCTTTGGATGGATCATTGTGAACTTCGATCATAAGGCCGTCTGCACCGCCGCCTATGGATGCAAGGGAAAGTGGACGAACCATGCGGCTCATACCTGCAGCGTGGCTAGGGTCCATGATGATTGGCAAGTGAGATAATTCGTGCATCATAGGAATTGCTGTCACGTCTAATGTATTACGAGTTTTAGTTTCGAATGTGCGGATACCACGTTCGCATAATACAACTTGTTCATTGCCTTCGGACATGATGTATTCAGCAGCCATCAACCATTCTTCGTATGTAGCAGATAAACCGCGTTTTAAAAGAACTGGTTTGTTTAATTTACCTACTTCTTTTAAAAGTGTGAAGTTTTGCATGTTACGAGCGCCGATTTGAAGCATATCTACATTATCGAAGTATTGTAATTGGGAGATATCCATAACTTCGGAAACGATAGGTAGACCTGTTTCTTTTTTAGCAAGTTCTAATAATTCCAAACCTTCAGGACCCATGCCTTGGAAGGAGTATGGAGAAGTACGAGGTTTGAAAGCACCACCACGAAGAATTGTAGCACCTGCTGCTTTACAAGCTTTTGCTGTTTCTAATACTTGTTCAGGTGTTTCTACGGAGCAAGGACCTGCCATTACTGCGAAGTGACCGCCACCGATCAATGCACCACCTACGTTGATTACAGAATCATCTGGATGGAATTTACGGTTTGCTTTTTTGTATGGTTCTTGGATGCGAGTTACTTTATCTACGAAATCAAGAGATTCGATTTGACGAGCATCAAGAGATGCAGTATCGCCGATAAGACCTAAGATGTTGTAACGAGCACCTTCTACTGGGTGGATAATGAAGCCTTTTTCCTCTAATTCACTGCGTAAACGAGATACCTCTGTTTCTGCTGCGTTTTGTTTCAATGTAATAATCATGATAATTCCTCCTTATAACTACAGTGAATAGTAGGGCTCACCATACGGGATAGCAAACAAAAAAGGGCTACCCGTAGTTTAATACGGGTAGCCCTTTTACTATTCTAAGCAACTAATAATGACTCAATCTTAATTAGCGTACCACAAATAGTTCCTTACCCGTACGTTGGATAAAGAACCAATAAAAGTATTGTTTTGTAGCTAGGCTAATTTGGTTAGTCATCTTTGGTTGCTCCTTTCTAAAAATTATGGGTATAGTATAAACCCAAATGATAAAATTATGCAACACCTAAAAATGAATTTCATATAAGTTTTAAAATATTTTTGCTGTAGGAATTAATGGAAACCTAGAAATTTTATGGAATTAAGCGTGTTTTTGATATAATAAAAATAAGAAGTTTTTCGATCGGTATAGAGTATTTTGGAATACAACTAAATCGATTCTTATAAATATACTTATAATTAGAAAGGGGCACCCATGATTGTTCAAGTTCTAGATCATATTACTGATGAAATAAAACAAATTCGTATCGATGTATTTATGAAAGAACAGGGCTTTGAGGACGAGTTTGATGAAATCGATGATATAGCAAAGTTTGTGCTCTTATCCATAGATGGTAAAGCAGCTGGCACGTGCCGATATTTCCCAAGCGACGTAGCTGGAGATGCACATATTGGGCGCATGGCGGTACGTAAGCTATATCGTGGACAACACCTAGGCACTAAGATTATGATGGCCGCAGAAAATGCTATTCGTCGTGATGGATTTAAAATGTGCTCCTTGTCAGCCCAAGTACAGGCAAAACCATTCTACGAATCCCTTGGCTATAAAGCAGAAGGGGATGAATACCTAGATGAAGGTTGCCCGCATATCTTGATGCGGAAAGTATTATAAAGTACTAAATATAATAGTTTGTATTCGTTTAGTAAGTATATTAATATCCATACTTTTTAAAATATGAGGTGAGAGTCTATGAAACTAGCAGAGGCATTACAAGAACGAGCTGATTTAAATAAGAAAATTAGTGATTTGCGAGGTCGTTTAAATCAAAATAGTTTGGTACAAGAAGGGGAAATACCTAATGAAAACCCTACAGTGTTGATGCAAGAACTAGAATTGGCAATTGCTAGACTTCAACAACTCATTAAAGATATTAATCTTACTAACTGTGCAACTATTGTTGAGGGTCGCTCTTTAACGCAAATTATAGCGGAAAAAGAAGGTGCTATTATGCGACTTTCTGCATATCGTGCATTAGCAGATAGTGCGAGTGCTATTAATTATCGCGCTCGTGGTTCGGAAATTAAAATGATAGCAACTGTAAATGTAAGTGAATTACAAAAAACAGCAGATAAAATATCCAAGGAGATTCGTACCTTAGATAATTTACTACAGTCAACCAATTGGACTGTTGATTTGATAGAGTATTAATTACAAGTTGGTAATCAAGATAGGGTGGATACAAAGCCACGATTGCTTAATTCGTAAAAGAGATGACATTACATGTACGGGGCGCTGAAGATATATATCGTGTAGGCCCTTATTGCGTATAAATGTATGGTTACTTTTTATAATGTATTACCATGTGTCAACTATTTTGATGAGGGTGGCGTTGGGGACTAAAAAAGGATGCTTTCACAGTTTTTTGTGAAAGCATCCTTTTTATTATTCTAAGTCATCGAAATCAAATGCTGCTGCTTTTGTATAGTTTGTAACTTTTGCTTCGAAGAAGTCAGTTTTTGTGCTATTCAAATTGGAGAAGCTTTCGATCCATTCCATAGGGTTATCCTTGATTTCAGGATATAGATGAGGCAAACCGATTGCTTCTAAGCGGATGTTTGCAAGGTATTTGATGTAGCGTTCGATAAGAACGTTGTTAAGGCCGAGGATTTTATCATCAGTGATGTATTGACCCCAAGCGATTTCGTTCTCTGCACCTTGGCGAATCATGTCAGTAATTTTCGCTTCCAGTTCAGGTGTGAACAAGTCAGGGCGTTCACGGCGTAACTCGCGGATAATGTTTTGGAACAATACAAGGTGAGTTACTTCATCGCGGTTGATATATTTGAAGATTGTAGAGGTAGCTGTCATTTTACCTTGGCGAGCCAATGTGTAGAAGAAGCTAAAGCCAGAGTAGAAATAAATACCTTCTAAGATATAGTTCGCAATGATTGTATGAATAAGGTTTGCTTCGCTAGGATCATCGCTGAAACGTTGGTATGCATCGGCGATGAAACGGTTACGTTCAAGCAATGTTTTATCTGTACGCCATTCGTCATAGATTTTGTCACGTGTAATCGGATTTGTTACAGTGTCCAAAATGTAAGAATAACTTTGAGCGTGAATTTCTTCTTGGAATGCTTGGATATTCAATAAGGATGCCACTTCAGAAGCTGTAATATAGCGGCTCAAGTTAGGCAAGTTTTCAGATTGAATGGAATCAAGGAAGTTCAAGAACGCAATGATTTTGTCGAATGCGCGGCGTTCGTAATCTGTTAAGTATGGGAATTGCTTAACGTCTTCGTTCAAGGAAATCTCTTCAGGAATCCAGAAGTTGTTGAGCATTGTACGGTACATTTGGTTAGCCCAGTCGTACTTGATACGGTTCCATTCGCGAAGGTTTGTGGTGTTGCCGCCAATCATAGATTGCGTGCCACGTTCACCATGTTCGTTGAAAATCAGTTTTTTATCCATAGTAGGACTCCTTTATACAACGATGCGACCTATACTGCTATAGGTCGTCATCAGATTTATAGTGTTGGTGAAAGTATCTTTCACAAGTTTAGTGCTCTCTACTTATAGTGTATAGTTTTTGTAAAATATAGCAATGATATTTTTAACTTTCACCATATCCTATATTGAGCAGAAAACACCTATTAAATATTAGGAGGAGCAGCTAGTGCACTCATCCATTTCAAGGGATTGGTTACGGATGTAGTAGATTGTTTTGATACCTTGTTTGTACGCCTCAATATAAAGGTCTAGAATTTCTTTCGCTTTCATTTGAGGAGTGATGTACAAGTTGAAAGATTGTGCTTGGTCAATATGACGTTGACGGACGCCACAAGCTTTGATGGACCATTGTTGGTCGATTGTATGCGCCTCTTTGTAGAGCCAGAATGTTTTGTTGTTCAAATCTGGTGCAGTTTTTGGTGTGAAAGAACCTTTCTTTTCTTCGATGAAGAATTTTTTGAAGATAGGGTCGATACCAGCTGTTGTATTCGCAATGTTGGAAGTAGAACCAGTAGGAGCTACGGCCATCAAGTAACCATTGCGGATACCGTATTTAGCAACGTCTGCAGCTAATTGTTTCCAACGATCGGATGTGTAGCCACGGCGTGTGAAGTATTCACCAGTTTCCCATTCGGAACCTTTAAATGCAGGGTACGCACCTTTTTCTTTCGCCAATTCCATGGACGCTTTGATGGCATAGTAAGCGATGTTTTCGAACAATTTGTCCGCTACTTCGATGTGCTCATCAGATTCCCATTGGATATCGTGATTTACGAGGTAGTGGTGGTAACCAGACGTACCAAGACCGATAGCACGGTATTTATCAGATGTCATACGAGACTCTGGTACTGGTGCTTGGTTAATGGAGATAACGTTATCTAACATGCGAATTTGAAGGGCAATGTTTTCTTCCAATTCTTCGTCAGTAATACGGCCAAGGCTGATGGAGTTCAAGTTACATGTAACCATGTCGCCTGTATTTGTTTTAGTAGTGATAGTACCATCTTCGTTGATGATTTCTTCAGCAAGATTTGTGAAGCCAACGTTTTGTGCGATTTCGTGGCATAAGTTGGACGCGTAAATCATACCTGCATGTTTGTTAGGGTTTGCAGCATTTACAGTATCGCGGAAGAAGATGAACGGTGTACCAGTTTCAACAGCGGAGCGCATAATTTTTTTCATCATGTCTAATGCTGGTACTTCGATACCGTGTAAGTTAGGATCTTGTTCACATTCAAGGTAGCGTTTTGTGAACTCTTTATTATCATCAGTATCGTAGTAGTCTTCTAAAGCGTAGCCTTTTACAGCCAAGATTTCATGAGGATCAAATAACGTGAAGTTTTCACGAGCGATCATACGTTCCATGAAGAGGTTTGGGACGGAGATAGCAGGGAAGATATCGTGCGCTTTACGACGGTCATCACCATTGTTTGTACGAAGTTCTACGAATTCGTAGAAGTCTTTGTGCCAAATATCGAGTGTAACTGTAGCGCCGCCCTTACGTTTACCCAATTGATCTACCGCAACTGCAGTATCGTTGTACAAACGGATCCAAGGAATAACGCCACCAGAGGAGTTTTTGAAACCGCGGATATCGGAGTTCAATGCACGAACTTTACCAAGGTAGATACCAAGAGCGCCACCGTGTTTAGATACGCGAGAGAACTTGCTATTTACATCGTAAATGGACCATAAGTTATCATCCACACCAGAGATGAAGCAAGAGGACAATTGATGGAATGGTGTACCCGCATTTGCCAATGTAGGTGTAGCAGTTGTCATTTTTAATTGGCTCATCAAATCGTAGAATTTCTTAGCGTATTCTACTTTGTTTTCGCCCTCTACCAATGCCAAGTGCATAGCGATAGCCATGAAACGTTCTTGAGGCAATTCGTAAATTTCTTTGTTGAAGCCTTTTACCAAGTAACGGTCAGCCAACAATTTAAGACCTTCATAGTTGAAGAGGTAGTCTCGTTTAGGTTTGATATAGTCGCCCAATTCTTGTAATTCGTCAGGTGTATATTCTGTAACGAAGAAGTCTGCGTATTTTTTTTGTTCCACAAGCATATGTACAAGATTTGGGAAGTTACCGTAGCCGAATGCTTTATAACGGCGAGTGATAGCAGCTTCTTTATAGAGATCGAACAAGAAGAGGCGAGCCGCTACGAACTGCCAATCTTGGTTCATTTTATTAACTTGGTTGCCGAAACCGTCGTCTTTTTTAGAGATAACCTTTTCAATGGCTGTTTGTACTAAAGTTTTTTGAATCTCTTTAGTAGTCATACCATCAACGAATTGTAACTTCGCATCCATTTCTAATTCTAGTGGATCACAAGAATCTAACCCCAAACATGCGAAGGCAATCATACGTTTCGTTTTTTCAACGGATAAAGGCTCGAAATGGCCATCCCGTTTCTTGATCATAATCTCCATTACTGTTCCCCTTGAGTACTAAAATCGATAAAACTGTTAATTAAGCATATATAAGATTAGACCAAAAAGTATAAAATATCTTTAAGTTAAGTCTAATCAGAAAAATAAGAAAACTACAATATATGGTAGTTTTCTTATTAAGCTTATACATTATGTTACGATTATAGCGAAAAAATTCTATACATTCAATATTGACATTTAGAAAATTATAAATATAGTATGCTTAAATTTATCGATATAGTTGTAAATGCTAGAAAGTACTATATGGGACGCATATATGATGATTTTGAATGATATATCACTTTTGAGAATAGTAAAATAGTACGTGTCAGTAAATCAAATTTCGTTCTATATACTATTGTGATTTATTTTATTAAAAGCATGTCATATATGTCCTATAATAGATATATAGTAAATAGGAGGTAAGACATGAAGTCTATTGTTATATATTCGTCCCTTACGGGAAATACGAAACAAGTAGCTGAGGCTATTACTAGCGTATTGCCAGCAGGTACACCATGTGTGTCTATGAAAGAATTGCCTTCCGATATAGCATCCTATGATCTTGTATTTGCAGGCTTTTGGGTGGATAAAGGAACGGCCAATAAAGAAGCTCGTGATGTACTCGCTACATTACATAATCCTCACATTGCTTTGTTTGCCACAGCTGGTGTGCCACCGCAAATGGCACATGCCAAGGAAAGTCTCATCAATGCGGCGAACTGTTTGCCCGATGGCGTAGAGCCGGTTGGTACATTTATCTGCCAAGGTAAGGTAGACCCTAAGGTCATCGAAATGATGTACAAAATGTTCCCTAAGGGACATAGCCATGGCCAATCTGCTGATAGAGATGCACGACACAAACAAGCTGCAGTACACCCAAATGAAGACGATTGTAAAGCGGCACAAGAATTTGCAAAAGATATTCTTACAAAGCTTAATTAATGAATAAAAGCAGTACCCCCTTACGGGGTACTGCTTTTGTAATATTACAATAGGGTACTAAGTTTATATTGTATTTATAATACTTTCAATTTAATTATACAGCACATTAAATTTAAGTTTACGTGTATCGAATTGGTTTATGAAGTACGATGTAATCAATAGCTTGTATCCAGTGCCTTCTATAATGACAGGATCAATAGCTGTTTTATCGACTGTAAGGAACTTATCATAAATATGATGTACCTCTGTCACACCATTTGGTAGAGATACCTCTAAATCAAGGCCTTTGTTGAGGAACTTAAAGGAAATGGAGTCAAAGTTAGCCGATTCTACTTGGTATTCCTTAAGGTCTTGTTCGTATACAATTAACTCGATGTTTTCAATGTATTTATCGTAGCCTGCAATAGAGATAACCTTTGGTGCAGACAAAGCATCAAAATTGATATACTCGACGCGTCTGCCGTTCACTGGGGTTGTATCTGGTAGTTTTAAATCATCTACAGGTACATATGGTGTGCCATAGTCCGTGAAGTTAGGGTCAAAGGTAGCAGCTATTGGTAGTCTTGCATGCCATTCGCCATCAACTTTAGTATACGTAACAAATTCACGATACGCTGTATAGCCTATGAATGGCGTCAAGAGAACCGCACCTAAGGCAAGAGCCATAACTGTGGTGTGGACAGAAGGTTTTAATCCTTTCACAAGAGAATATACATTATGTACTAAGAAAATTAGATTGAATGCACTTACGTAAATCGTATTGAGCCAGAGAATTGGTTCATTAATCACACGCTTACCGATAAGGGCTAAGCACAATGTAGTGAGCGTAATGAATAGGAAGCACAGAATTTGCTGCGTTTTGCTACTTTCACTAGATCTAAAACTAGCTAAATAGAATAAGTAGAAAATGGCTACATACGGATAGTACGTGTAGAAGAAGCGGGTGTCATCGCGAAGTCCCAACAGGATCAAGACTAAATAGATATTAGCTAGAATGCCTGTAATGATGGATGCCTTTGGCAAGATGATGCCGAATACGACGGTAAAGAATGAGTTCGGTGCGGGAGGGCCTGCTGGATCCTCTTTGTAAGAACATACCATAGATAGACAAATGAATATATTAATGGATGCGAGCACTTTAAAAATGGTTTCTTCAAAGTTGAATGGTTGGTCCACGATGATGAAGAAGAACCATAAACTCATAATGATAACAATGTTGTATAGCGTAGATGTAACAAGGGTGATACCAATTCGCTTGATGCGGTTGATGATTTCGCCGATGTAGTGTTCACCGGGAGATGTGAAATATAAGGCAATCATGGAGTACAGCCATAGGTACGATATATTTTCCGTGGCTATCTCAATGCCCCGCACATAGCCATAGGTTTCGTGAATCATATAAAGGCCAACGCTGATTCCGATACTTACTAAGGTATATAATATGGAAAACTTTCGTGCCCTTGTTATATAGCTTTGTAATATAACGATAAAGAAATACAGTGAGTATAGCTTAAGATCGACTTCGGAAAACCAATCTTGTTCAATATACAACGGTGTACATGAAAATACCGCAATCAATACCAGTAATATGGGCGACTGCATTGCTAGGTCTCGCAGCGAAGACCATAAATGTTTAATGGCAAATTTCATAGATGTCTCTCCCTCTATAAATATAAATATAAATACCCCTCTTATTATTAGTATACCTGTTTTCTGGTGAAAGCCCTATGAGGTTTTACATGCTTTTAAATATCCTTTACAATAACACTAAGAACTAGTTTTCAAAGAAAAGAGGTTATCACATGGAATTCTCTTATTTTTTACCTGTAAATATCCAATTCGGTTGGAATAAAGTAGATAGTGTTGCTGATTGTGCTGCACCGTACGGCAAGAAAGCACTTATTGTAACTGGTCGTACTAGTGCCAAAAAATCTGGTTTATATGACCGGGTGGTAGAAAAGCTTGATGCAGCTCATATCGGTCATGTATTGTTTGATCAAGTAGATGCCAATCCATTGACCACAACTGCCTTAGACGGCGCTGCGTTAGCTAAATCTGAAAACTGTGATATGGTTATTGCTATCGGCGGTGGTTCCATCATGGACTGTGCCAAAGGAATTGCCTTTATGGCTGTCAATGACGGTGATATTAACGACTATATCTTCAATCGTAAAGTCAGTGATAATGCGTTGCCTCTTATTGTCATTCCTACAACCTGTGGTACCGGCTCTGAAGGCAATGGTTTTGGGGTCCTTACTAATCCTAAAACAGGGGACAAAAAATCTTTGCGTTGTAACGCTATCGTGCCTAAGGTTTCCATTGTAGACCCTGGTGTGATGGGCACTATGCCTCCTCATGTATTGGCATCTGTTGGCTTTGATGCACTATGCCACAATATCGAGGCCTATACCTCTAAAACAGCGCAACCTTTCACCGATGCATTGGCTCATTATGCGGTGACATTATTAGCACAATACCTTGTACCTCTATATAAACATGTGAAAGCAACGGCTGAAGGCAAACCAGCAGTGCTCAATGAAAAACAACTTACAAAAGCTTGGGAAGCTGTTACATTAGCAAGTACTATTGGGGGCATGGTTATCAATACAGCTGGTGTAACACTAGCGCATGGTATGGAACATCCAGCCAGTGGACTTAAGGATATTACACATGGCGTAGGTCTTGCCGTTATTGAACCTGTTGCTGTGGAGTACACATGGAGTGCAAACCCTGATAAATTTGATGCCTTGGCTCGTATATTCAACCATGGAGATGGCTCTGAACTAGGCGAAGCATTACGCCTGATCGTACATGACCTAGACCTTAATACAAACCTTACAGAATTAGGCTTTACAAAAAAAGACATTCCATGGCTTGTAGATAATGTATACGTTGTAGCTACAGGAAATATTGCTAATACAGTTGCTGAAATTAGCCGTAAAGATATAGAAGCGTTGTATAAAAAGATGTTTTAAGTGTTCATTGAATATATTAATCTACATATCAAAATAAATTGGTTTGACAGTGTTAAATCATATCTTTATAATGTGATTTTATAAGAGACTAGGACATATCTATAATCCCAGCCCTAGGGCTGGGGTTTCTTTTTTTTAGTCTCTAGTAGTTTAGTTTTTAGAGAGGTGTTTTTATGGCAGATCAAAACAACAAAAACGTCGATGCCTTAGCGCAAGAGATTACCTTAAAAAGCCGCGGTCAAGGCAAATTGCGTCAGTTCATCTTATGGATGGGCGCACTCATCATCGGTGCTATCTTGGGCTGGCAACATATTCCAGCGTTAAATGAATTATTTAACTTTATTGCCGCTGTGTTTACACGTTTATTCCAATTCATTGCAATTCCAACTGTGTCCTTAGCAGTAATTACTACATTATCTATGCTCGGTGCTAAAAAGGATACAGGTCGTATCTTTGGACATGCTGTAGTATACACATTGCTTACTACAATTTGTGCAGCAGCTGTGGGTCTTGGCTTATTCCTATGGATTGCGCCAGGTAACTTACCACTTGATGTAATTGGTGCTGGTGCAGCGCAAGTACCTGAAAAATTAGGTCATGTAACATATTACGATCACTTCTTATCCGTTATTCCTAACAATATTATGAAACCATATTTGGAAGGCAACGTATTGTCCGTTATGTTTATCTCTGCTTCTGTTGGTTTAGCGTTTGCCTTTATGCCTCGTACAGAAGGTCGCGAAGCAGTATTGAAAGTATTGTTCGGTTTACAAGAATTACTATTCACATTGATAAAAGCATTACTTTATGTATTGCCAATCGGTATCCTTGCTTTTGCAGGTCAATTATCTGCTCAAATCGAAGCGGGCGTGATCGTTGGTGCTTTAGGTAAATATACTGCTGTTGTTATCGGTGGTAACTTGATTCAATTCTTTATTGTAATTCCATTATTCTTGTTGTTCCGTGGATTGAACCCTGTGGACGTATTCCGTAAAATGTCCCCAGCTGTAGCAGTTGCATTATTCACTAAATCCTCTGCTGCAACATTGCCTGTAACATTGGCGTCTGCTGAGGATAATTTGAAAGCTCACCCTGCAGTAGCTCGTTTCGTATTGCCAATTTGTACAACAATTAATATGAATGGTTGTGCAGCTTTCATCCTTGTAACATCCTTATTCGTAATGCAAAATGCAGGTATTGAATTGACTATGGGCACAATGATTGCTTGGTTATTCATTGCTGTTCTTGCTGCTATTGGTAATGCTGGTGTTCCGATGGGTTGTTACTTCCTAACATTGTCCTTGATGAGCTCCATCGGTGCTCCAATTGGTTTGCTTGGTATCATCTTGCCAATCTATACAATTATCGACATGATTGAAACAGCTGAAAACGTATGGTCTGACGCATCTGTATGTGCGATGGTTGACCATGACCTTCAAGGTAAATTGGACGACTCCAGTGGCGATGATATGCCTCAATTCCAAGGTGCTTAATTTTAGTAACTAATTATACTTAAGAAAAAACTTAATTATATAACTCAAATGAAAGGTTATCCTGTAAGGGATAACCTTTTTTGATGACTATACAAGTATTAAACGGTACAATATTAATAGAGTTTTACATTTATTATAGGGACTTTTATAAAGCTAAGGAGTTGTATTGTGAAAAGAATATATTCATACATTGCTGCACTGTTAATGCTAAGTCTTATGGCTTCGCAAGTACATGCAAAAGAGCCGGTTACTCAAAGTGATATTTCTGGTAGTGCTAAAGAGAAGTGCGTTAGTAGTGAACAAACTAATGATAAGATTGAAGCTGATTTACAAAGACATTTAGAACGAATGAGGACCGAGGACATAGCTAAGGGGTATTTACGTGAAGAAGAAACGTATGCTCAAGAATTAAGTTTAATTCGGGGGAGATTGTATCATTCAACGGATAAGTTGATTCATAATGAGAAAAAGACTACTCTTTTATCGTATCCAGTGGGAAGCAAGGTTCCTTGTAAGAAGAATTTAAATGATATAGATTCATATACAGACATTATTACTCGTAAAGGCATGACATTCCGCATTCCCAAAGGTGCAGAGTTGAAGATGTTCTATATGTTAGATAACAATATTTTTATAGAGTATGAGATAGGAGATATTTGGTATTCTATTCAGATAATTCCTTTAGATGTAGATCATCCTGATAGTACAGATATAGAAAATAAAGTGCTTGTAGATAAAGAGTATAATTTTTATCATTCTTTACAAACATATTGGCGCATTTGGGGACCGTACTATGAACCAAATGATACTACTTATTCAGCGGTATGGAATAATGGCTTACCTGGAATGTTAGTGGATTCATATCATCCAGATAAAAAATCTAGGTTACAATTTGTTACATACGATGGACGTTATGCTGTGTTTAATCAGCTTGAATATAAACCAAGCACTAGTCCTTTTACTCATGAGCAGTTAAGAAATACGATTGAATATTTTGATTCTAATAATAATCCAGAGTTTAAGGCTAAAAAGCATAGATTATTCCCTGATGAGAGGATAATTCGTATATATGAGTACTAGTACAAACCTTATATTACTAATTATATAATTTGTGTTATACTTCTATATAGAATAATATCGAATTAATAGAAGGTTAGTGGGCATATTCTGTGTAGACTAGAGATTAGAATGAAAGATAAGTCAGTATTACCAATTGAGGAACAATTAAATAGATTTCTTCAACCGAAATGCCTGATCCCAGGTGGCTTAGGCTTGTGGGAGGATTATTTCCGAAAGATTTGTACTGCTTGGGGCGAGATTAGTGGTGAAATTCGACCTCAGCATATCATATTTTCTGCCGATAATGGTTGTAATATGGAAGGCTATGTAGGTTATAACTATGAGGTAACGCAAAAGCAGTCGCGTAATATGCTCTTGGGTCGTTCGTCGGCTACACAGTTTTGTAACTTTAACAACATTCCTTATGAAGTTGTGGATGTAGGAATTGCCTCAGATGATGGTATCGGAGTGGATCGCAAGGTCGCAAAGGGGACAAAGAATATATTAAACCACCCTGCTATGACTGAGGATGAATTTAATAGTGCCTTTCAAGCTGGCTATGAACGAGTTGAACATTATGTAAAGCAAGGGATAAATCTTTTTTCCTTTGGTGAAATGGGACTTGGTAATACGACGACTTCTGCCTGTGTGTTGTCTGCCTTAACTGGAGCTGATCCCACTGAAACAGTAGGACCTGGTTCTTGGCCGAATAAACCAGATTTGATGAAACGAAAAATTGATTTTGTGCGCGCTGTATTAGATAAGCATAAGGCTAGTATTGTTTCTGATAGTGAAGTTGAAAGAGTTCGTAAAATTGTAGCCCATGTAGGGGGCTTTGATATTGCAGCTATTCTTGGAGCTATGCTGGCTTGTGTAGATTTTGAAAAGCCCTTCGTCATTGATGGTTTTATTACAGCTGTAGCGGCAGCTTGTGCGGTACATATGAATGATCGTGTTAAGGATTATGCATTGCCATCTCATAACTCTCGAGAAAAAGGAACAGAACTTGCGTTAGATGAGGTGGGAATTACTCAAGACATGGTTCCCATCCAAGCACAAATGTCGATGGGGGAAGGCACGGGGGCCATCTTGATGGTACAAATGCTCAAAACTACACAGCATATGTTTGTACATGTGGGCACCTTTGCAGATTTGATGAAATTATAAGGAGAAAGAATGGAACTAAATAAATACTTTGATATACATTTTGAGCGTGCTGATGATGCAACTATTGCTAAAAGGTTGATAGGTGGGGCTAAGATTAAGGGACCTGCGTTGGTTACCCTGATTCTCTCCATATTTATCGCCTCTATTGGGTTGAATATGAATAGTACGGCAGTTGTTATTGGTGCTATGCTTATATCACCGTTGATGGGACCTATTTTAGCAACTGGCTTTGGCTTTGCTACGCTTAATTTTACAGTTGTAAAAAGCGGTATTTTAAGATTGTCCTTACAGGTTACGATTGCTGTTTTGGCATCTGCTTTATATTTTTATATTTCTCCCGTTCAGGCGGCTACATCTGAACTATTAGCACGTACAGAACCGAATATTTTTGATGTATTCATTGCTATATTTGGTGGGTTAGCTGGGATTATTGGGCAAACGCGTAAGACCTTAGATAATGTTATACCAGGTGTTGCGATTGCGACTGCACTTATGCCACCACTATGTACGGCAGGATATGGACTGGCTAATGGAAATTGGCAATATTTCATTGGGGCTGGCTATCTATTCTTTATAAATGCATTTTTCATCTTCTTTGCAGCTTTTATTGTTTTAAAAGGTGTATATAGTTTGCCATTCCATAAACAAGCAGAAGAGGTTAATCGTCGTAACCAGTTAATATTTCTCGTGATTGGTCTTATTATGGCTATACCAAGTATTTATGCAGGCTATGATATGACCATCAAGTATTCTGAGTCAAGTCATATGGAGCAGTTTATTAAGAATGATATTAATCAAGAGGGACGTCGACAAGTGATTGATTATTCATTGGATCAAACGAATAAGCTAGTAAACATAGTAGTTATAGGAGCTCCTGTGACTTCAGAGGAGCAAGCCCAGTTGGATGACAAGTTACAGAAAGATGAGTACTTGCAACCTTATACATTACGATTTGTTAATAGCGTAGATGAGCAAAAATCTACTATGGATAAGACGAACTTGAATAAATCTTCAGAGAATCTTGGAACATATAAAAACTTGAGTAATCTCTACAAGCCGACTTATCAATTAGTAAGTGAAACTATAAATACTATGAAAACGACAGAAGCTGAAGCAAAGGCGTTATTCCCGTTTGTAAGCAAAGTGGAAGGCATGCCTTTGATAGATAATCTAGAACAGCCTAAAGCGAGTCGATATATGGTGATTATCCATACTACATCCACTATATCTGATGCAGATTTGAAACGAATAAAAGCTTGGTTAGAGGCTAAATTATCAGCACCTGTAACTATTTCTGTGGAGCAAACAACGTCAACTCAATAAGTTGATTTTTTGATTTTGATTAGATTGTTTATTATATAGAGCGATATGTATAACGGTACTAAGTTTGATTGTACTTATTAGGTATATTACCTAGTAGTACGGGGAATCATCTTAGTACCGTTTTTATGTACTTGGCATAGCTAAATGTAATTACTCTTATCTTGCTATAGATTAAAGTTATATTAATACATACATAAAATCTATTATACGAGTAGGAATTAAATTGATATACTTGCTATATCGAAATTATTAAATAATCAAATGTAGATACAAGATAAGAAAAATAGATTTATTATAATATCTACGAATGTTGTATACGTATGAGTCCTCGTCCGAGATGTAGGTTTTCATCGTAGATAGGAGGATTACATGAAAAAATGGTTAGCATTAGCAGCGACGGCCGTACTGGGTGCGTCCTTATTGATTAGTGGTTGTGGCTCTTCCACAAATAACGCGAGCTCTAGTGGCTCTAAAGAGGTATTAAAGGTAGCAGCAAATCCTGTACCTCATGCTGAAATTTTAGAACAAGTTAAACCTATTTTGGCTAAGGAAGGTGTAGACTTACAAATCGTTGAATTTACAGACTACATCCAACCAAATATGGCTCTATCTAGCCATGAAGTAGATGCAAACTTCTTTGCAAACGTACCTTACCAAAATAACTACAATAAAGATCATGGTACAAACTTTGTAAGCTTTGCACCAGTTCACATCGAACCATTGGCTATCTACTCTCAAAAAATTAAAGACTTGAAAGACTTGCCAAATGGCGCAAAAGTAGCAATTCCATCTGATCCAACAAACAGTGCTCGTGCACTTCTCTTGTTGCAAAGTGCTGGTCTAGTAACATTGAAAGATCCAACTGGTTTGACTAACACACCATTTGATATAACTAGCAATCCTAAAAATATTCAAATTACTGAGTTAGAAGCAGCTCAAATTCCTCGTTCCATCCAAGATTTAGATGCAGCAGTAATCAATGCTAACTATGCATTGCCAGCTGGTCTTAACCCTACAAAAGATGGCTTATTCGTAGAAAAAGCTGACTCTCCATATGCAAATCTTCTTTCTGTTAACCCTGGTGATGAAAATAAACCAGCTATCCAAAAATTAGCTAAAGCATTACAATCTCCAGAAGTTAAGAAGTTCATCGAAGAACACTACAAGGGAGCTATCATCCCAGCGTTCTAATCGATTGATCGTTAATAACATATGTATCTGAAATACCTTCTCATGACAAACTCTATAGATACGAAAAAGGCGTAACACCATTGGTGTTACGTCTTTTTTATTATATTATGCATGAATTGGTTTTGCATATTTTTTCCGATATGAATGTGGTGTTTCAGTGGTAGCCATTTTGAAAATTTTACAGAAATAACTAGTTCTATTATAGCCCAATGTTTTACTAATCTGATTAACTGTTAGTTGGGAATATACTAATAGTTTTTTTGCTTCTTGTATGCGCAATAGTGTTATATATTGCACTACTGAAAGTCCTGTATCATCTTTAAAAATCTTAGAGAAGTAGGACTCACTTAAATGAATATGTTCCGAAATCCTTCTGAGCGACACTCGTTTGCCCAGATTTTTTTCTATATATAACATAGCCTTTCGAATTTCTGGACGATTAATAGGTCGTTCAGACTCCACAAAGTCTGGCAATTGTTCATAAGGCATCTCTTCTGCTATGGCATCGTTAAATGGGAAGTAGTGTTCTACCAAAATCCGTAAAACCTTTGTAGCACTGTAAATTTGTTCGGCTGTCAAAACTGGTAAGGTCCGATATAAGGCTCGAAGTTTGGTGTCATCATGCCAATCGGTTTGGGTCGGAAGAATAGGTTTGATCGTTGTATCTTCTGTTTTTGTTTGTCCTGCCATGATGAAGCCTAAGATGGCGCCATCTTTCATGATGGGCACAGAGAAATCTATAAGGCCCATGTGACAGCGATACGGGCAGGATGATAGTTCTTTTGTAGCATCTAGGCCACCATATAAGTCGCATTGATTGCAGCGCTTGGCATAGATTGGATTGCGCCTTACGACCTTACAAAATGGAGAAAAGTTATATTCTTGAGATAACACTTTTCCACGATTATTAACAAAAATAGCAGCAATCTTTGTTATGTTTGTGAAATCGCGCATGATTTCATTGATAAGCTTAGTATCTTCATTCGTACAAATCATGGTAAAACCTCCAATCACAAATGTGTTAAGAGGGCTAGTAAGCACACCGCTAAAATAGCTCTACTTGCTCTCTATCTAAAGGGCAGGTTCTAAACCTGAGAAAAGAGAAAAGTGACATACCACCTAAAATTCATATACCTATAAAATTACGTTATTTCTTGCTTTTACATGTATAAGTATAACAGGATTATCGTATTTTAGTAATAGAAAAATCGCATTTTACGAATATACATAAAAAAGTTGCATTTAATAATTTTTATAATAAAGGTAGATAAAAGCCTTATAGTACATGTATTTAGAAAGGATTGAGTCCGATGGGTTGTGACTGAATAGCAAGGCATGCTCTATAGTAATATATGGTGTACAGAATTTAGGGTTGCATACATATGAATGATTAAAGAAATGATAAAAAATATAAATTGGTATACCGCAACATAGTTTTCTGTACATAGATACTTTGATACTTTCATTATACGTATGGAGGGTATTATGGCGACAACATGTGG
Organism: uncultured Veillonella sp.; assembly: GCA_902477915.1. Classification (GTDB taxonomy): domain Bacteria; phylum Bacillota; class Negativicutes; order Veillonellales; family Veillonellaceae; genus Veillonella. The sequence goes on along the minus strand of CABSJA010000014.1, from coordinate 17,446 downwards.
ATTAACTGAATTTGTAGGGACTAGTAAAACTGGTGATACTATTGGTCTCGTAATTGCTAACGTAGATCAACAAGTATTAGATGCGATGAAACTAAAGAAAAAATATCGTTCCATCGGTATTTTAGGTGCTCGTACTGGTGCAGGCCCACACATTATGGCTGCTGATGAAGCAGTAAAAGCAACCAATACTGAAATTGTTAGCATTGAATTACCTCGCGATACTAAAGGTGGCGCAGGCCATGGCTCGTTAATCATTTTTGGTGGTGATGATGTATCCGATGTAAAACGAGCTATTGAAGTAGCATTAGCTGAAGTGGAACGTACTTTTGGCGATGTATACGCAAACGATGCTGGTCATATTGAACTTCAATATACAGCACGCGCTAGTCATGCAGTAAATGCAGCATTTGGCGCTCCCGAAGGTAAAGCTTTTGGTCTTATCGTAGGTGCTCCAGCAGCTATTGGTGTAGTTATGGCCGATGTAGCTGTCAAATCTGCAAACGTTGATGTAATCGGTTATGCATCTCCTTCTGCAGGTACAAGTAATTCTAACGAAGTAATTTTACAGATTTCTGGCGATTCTGGAGCTGTACGACAAGCGGTTATTTCTGCTCGTGAAGTAGGTAAACAATTGCTCGGTACGATGGGTGACGAACCAGTGAACGGAGCCCCTTCCTATATCTAATCTGAAAGGATGGTATGCCCTATGAAATCAAAACGTTTCGAAGTCTTAAGTCAACGTCCTGTCAATCAGGATGGTTATGTAAAGGAATGGGTAGAGGAAGGTTTTATAGCCATGGAATCTCCTCAAGATCCAAAGCCTAGCCTCAAAATCGAAGGTGGTCGCATCGTTGAACTCGATGGTAAACGTCGCGAAGATTTTGATCTTATCGATACATTTATTGCAAATTACGGTATCGTTCTCGATGGTGCTCAAGAAGCAATGGCAAAGGATTCAAAAGAGATTGCTAATATGATGCTTACACCATCAGTACCTCGTGAAGAAATCGTTAAGATTTGTAAATCTATTACTCCAGCGAAAATGTTGGAAGTTGTTTCTACTATGAACGTTGTTGAAATGATGCAATGTATGCAAAAAATGCGTGCTCGTCGTACAATGGCTAACCAAGCCCATGTAACGAACGTAAACGACAATCCAGTGCAAATCGCAGCCGATGCTGCGGAAGGTGCACTTCGTGGGTTCGCAGAAGAAGAAACAACAGTAGCCGTTGCTCGTTACGCACCACTCAATGCGATTAGCTTACTCGTAGGCTCTCAATGTGGTCGACCAGGTGTATTGACACAATGCTCCTTGGAAGAAGCGACAGAATTGGAACTTGGCATGCGTGGCTTCACAGCATATGCAGAAACAATTTCCGTATATGGTACAGAAGACGTATTTACCGATGGTGATGATACACCTTGGTCTAAAGGATTCCTCGCATCTGCTTATGCATCTCGTGGTCTTAAAATGCGCTTCACCTCTGGTACAGGTTCTGAAGTACAAATGGGACAAGCAGAAGGTAAATCTATGTTGTACCTTGAAATCCGCTGCCTATATATTACAAAAGGCGCTGGCGTACAAGGTATTCAAAATGGTTCTGTAAGCTGTATCGGTATTCCAGCAGCTGTACCTTCTGGTATCCGCGCTGTATTAGCAGAAAACCTTGTAGCAGCTATGCTTGATCTTGAATGTGCATCTAGTAATGACCAAACATTCAGTCACTCTGACTTGCGTAGAACCGCACGTACATTGATGCAATTTGCACCTGGCACTGACTTTATCTGCTCTGGTTATAGTTCTACACCAAACTATGACAACATGTTTGCTGGCTCCAACTGGGATGCAGAGGACTATGATGACTGGACAGTTATTCAACGTGACCTTAAGGTAAATGGCGGTCTTATCCCTGCTCGCGAAGAAGAAGTTGTAACGGTTCGTAATAAAGCGGCTCGTGCACTACAAGCGTTGTTCAAAGCATTAGGCTTGCCTCCAATTACAGATCAAGAGGTAGAGGCTGCTACATATGCAAATGGCTCTAAAGATATGCCTCCTCGCGATAAGGTTGCAGATATTAAAGCGGCTCAAGACTTGTTAAACCGCGGTGTTACAGGTGTTGACTTTGTAAAAGGCTTAGCTAAAGAAGGTCATCAAGATGTAGCACAAAGTATTTTGAACTTATTAAAACAAAAAATCTCCGGCGATTACTTACAAACATCGGCTATCTTTGACCGTGATTTCAACGTTATCTCCGCGATTAACAATAGAAATGACTATCAAGGTGTTGGCACAGGGTATCGTGTGGAAGGTGAAGATTGGGAACGCATTAAAGATATTCCAAACGCCATTGATCCACGGGATATATAAGGAGGTGTCATGATGGCTGAAATTAACAGAGATGTATTACGTTCTATTATCCTAGACGTTTTACAAGAAATGGGTGGTGTTCATGAGGCACCACAATTCAAGGCTAGTGTTGGTGAAAGCACAACATCAAGTGTGGCTCCTAGACATGAAGATCCAACTGGTGACGATAGCTGGCTCCAAACTGGTGGCCCTGCACAACCTGGTACAAGCGCAGATGAAGTAGTTATTGCTGTTGGCCCTGCCTTTGGCCGTAGTCAACGACAAACTATCGTTGGTGTACCGCATCAAGAAGTGATTCGTCAATTAGTAGCTGGTATAGAAGAAGAAGGTTTAAAAGCTCGTGTAATTCGCGTGTATCGTTCCTCTGACGTAGCGGCCGTAGCCGTTGAAGGCGATTCTATTTCTGGATCTGGTGTATGCATCGGTATTCAATCTAAAGGTACTACTTTGATTCACCAACGCGATTTACAACCACTTTCAAATTTGGAATTATTCCCTCAAGCACCGCTATTAACAGCTGAAACATACCGTGCTATCGGTAAAAATGCTGCTAAATATGCTAAGGGCGAATCCCCAACACCAGTACCAACATTGAACGATCAAATGGCTCGTCCAAAATATCAAGCATTATCTGCATTGCTTCATATCAAGGAAACTAAGCATGTAGTAAAAGGTAAGCCAGCTGATGAAGTTCGTGTTACTGTATAAGGAGGTTTACTATGGCTAACGAATTAGAAGCCTTAATTCGGCAGATCGTATCTGAAATAGAAGGGGCGAAAGGTAGTACAACACAGTATTCAGCGCCTCATACACCATCTACAACGAATACAGTAGATAGAGTAGTTACAATCGAAGATTATCCGATTGCTAAAAAACATCCAGAATGGATTGATCTTGGTCAAGGTCGAGACTTAAGCCATATTACGATGGATAACGTAATGGCCGGACATATCACAATGGACGATTTAAAAATTTCTCCATCCATTTTGAAAGCTCAAGGTCAAATTGCTAAGGCTGGGGGCCGAGATCAAATTGAACTCAACTTCTCTCGCGCTGCAGAAATGACGAAGGTAAGTGATAAACGTTTACTTGAAATGTACAATGCACTTCGTCCATATCGTTCTTCTAAACAAGAACTGTTAGATATTGCTAGCGAACTTGATGGTTTAGGGGCTCCAATTTGTGCAAACTTTGTACGAGAAGCTGCAGAAAATTACGAACGTCGTAAAAAACTTAAAGGTGATAATTAACCTATAGGAGATGTCATTATGAAACGAATTGTTGGCATCGATATCGGAAACTCTACAACAGAAGCGGCCTTGGCCGAAATTCATAGCAATGGCGAGGTAAAGTTCTTATCTTCTGCAATCGCTAGTACCACAGGTATTAAAGGAACACGCGAAAATATCGTAGGTCTCATGGATGCCCTCAAGTCGCTAATCAGGTCTGCTAATCTTACACTACGAGACATTGACTTAGTTCGTATTAATGAGGCTACACCAGTTATTGGTGATGTGGCTATGGAAACGATTACAGAAACCATAATTACAGAATCTACCATGATTGGTCACAATCCTAAAACTCCAGGTGGTTTAGGCCTTGGCGTAGGCTATACAGTTCCCATTGAGCAACTGATTGATAAGCCACAAGGTCAGCCATACATCGTGGTAGCTCCAAAGATTATCGATTTCGAATTGGTAGCACAGCTAATTAATGCGTACTGTAAGCGAGGTTATGATATTCGAGCTGCTATCCTTCAAGCCGATGACGGCGTACTCGTTAACAATCGATTGGATCATAAAATTCCTATCGTAGACGAGGTTGCGTATATCGATAAAATCCCAATGGGCATGCTTTCTGCGGTAGAGGTTGTAGACCCGGGGCAAGTGGTATCACAATTATCGAATCCTTATGGAATCGCCACTGTATTTGAGCTTTCACCAGAGGAAACAAAGAATATTGTGCCTATCGCTAGAGCTCTTATCGGAAATCGATCAGCTGTAGTCATCAAAACACCAGCAGGGGACGTTAAGGAGCGGGTAATACCAGCAGGATCGATCATTGTGATGGGGAATGATCGAACTGTATCCGTCGATGTATCTGCTGGGGCAGAGAGAATTATGGAAACCCTCGAATCTGTTCATCCTATCGATGATATCAGTGGTGAAGCAGGTACGAACGTTGGTGGCATGCTTGAAAAGGTTCGCCTTACAATGGCTCAATTGACGAATAAATCCCCCCGAGATGTATTCATCCAAGACTTGCTAGCCGTAGATGTAGCCGTTCCTATCAATGTAAAGGGCGGCCTTGCAGGTGAGTTCTCTATGGAACAAGCTGTAGGTATTGCCTCCATGGTTAAGTCAGATCATCTACAAATGGAAATCATTGCAAAGCAGGTAGAAAAAGAGTTAGGCGTTCCTGTTGAAATCGGTGGTGAAGAGGCTGAATCAGCTATCTTAGGCGCTTTGACTACACCGGGGACAGCAAAACCAATGGCCATACTCGATCTAGGGGCAGGCTCAACTGATGCATCCATCATTAACCAAGAAGGAAAAATTAAAGCCATTCATCTTGCAGGGGCAGGAAATATGGTAACTATGCTCATCAATTCTGAACTTGGTTTAGAGGATATGCATATTGCAGAAGCCATCAAACGAGACCCATTGGCTCAAGTACTCAGTGTATATCACATTCGTCACGAAGATGGAACGGTGCAGTTCTTTAATGAACCACTTTCGGCAGCATTGTTTGGACGCGTTGTTATCGTAACGCCAGATGGGCTCGTTCCTGTAGAGCGAGATATCCCTCTAGAAAAGATTAAGCGTGTTCGTCAAACCGCAAAGAAACGGGTATTTGTCACAAATTCACTCCGCGCTTTGGCATCTGTTAGTCCTACTCATAATGTGCGAGATATACCATTCGTAGTTATCGTAGGTGGTTCTGCATTAGACTTTGAAATTCCTCAACTCGTAACCGATGCACTTTCACAATATGCATTAGTAGCGGGGCGAGGTAATATTCGAGGTATTGAAGGGGCAAGAAATGCGGTAGCAACAGGATTGGTATTATCCTATGCACAGAAGGGAGGCCTATGATGGATCAAAGTATCGTCAGTAAGCCAACCATATTGCTGTATGCTACAGAGCATATTAGTGAAGATATACTAAAACCCGTTCTATATGGAATTGAAGAGGAAGGTCTACCTGTTGTCATTGAGTCCCATAGTGGTACGCATATGACATTGGCCGACCTAGCATCTCGTAATTCCGCTTTATCTGTTGGGATAGGCGTTGATGATGAGGCGATTGTGTTGACCTATAAAAACATACCAATGCATCAATTTATTTATCGACTTACGGGTTATGCTCAATATCCAGATAGCTTACGCACCTTAGGTGTCAATGCAGCCCGCCTTGTAAAAGGTAATCCTTTCGTTTCTGATGAACGATTGGAAGTAGCTTTTTAAATCTAACTAACTTTAGAGGTGGTGCATATGGCTATTTATACGAAAACCGGTGATGCAGGTACAACGGCCTTATTTGATGGCACTAGAGTACCTAAAAATTCACTTCGTGTGGACACATATGGAACCTTTGATGAATTAAATGCACAGGTTAGTGTATGTGAGAAATTAGTCGTCTCACCAGACAATAAACATGTGCTTCACACATTACAACATCAGCTATTCCGCTTATGTGCGGAGGTAGCCACGCCTCATGTGGAAAATCTAAGTGAAAGTAGTAATCTAATTTCACAACAAGATATAAGCGAATTGGAATACATGATCGATGACTATACTAAGCGATTGCCACAGCAACATAGCTTTATATTAAGCGGAAATTATCTATCTGCTGCAGAGCTACACGTGGCGCGTACTATTTGTCGTCGTGGTGAACGATTGCTTATAAGCTTAGGTTCTGTAGAACCTATTCGCGATGAGGTTCGTAAATTTATAAATCGATTATCTGATGCTCTTTATATCATGGCTCGTATGGAAGACTATGTGCAATTTGTAGAAACAATTGTAGAGCGCGTAGCAGAACGTGTTAAGAACAGTCATGCTGAAGTACTGGCGGAAACGAATCGGAGCTTATGGCATATGGGGCATACTACTGAAAATGGAGTTAGTTATATGGCAACTAGAACAAAGCTAGAAGAAATTATGACGAAACTTTCACAAGTAGCCATGGACTATGCTCAGTCCATAGGTGTACCTATCGTTGTATCTATAGTAGATGCAAAGGGTGTATTAATGTATTTCCATCGTATGTCAGATGCATTGCTCATCAGCAACGATATCGCACAGGCAAAGGCGTATACTGCAGTAGCTCTCAAAGCGCCAACTCATGAAGTACATCAAAGTGCACAGCCTGATGGCGATCTATTCAACATTGAATCCATGGTAAATCGTAAAATCTGTACCTTTGGTGGAGGTTATCCGATCATCATCGACGGCGAAATTGTCGGTGGTTTCGGCATTAGCGGTGGCACTGTGGCAGAAGATATGGACATTGCATCTCATGCATTACAATCTTTGTTAACTCGATGAGGTGAAAACAATGGACGTAACGCAAATGTATATTAGTGAGTTTGTTGGTACTGCCGTTCTAATTGCATTTGGTAACAGTACAAATGCATCAATTTTATTAAAGAAAACCATCGTTAGTATTTTTGGAACTAACTGGTTACACATTATCTTTGGATGGGCCTTTGCCGTTTCCTTTGGTGTATACGTAGGCATTACACTTGGTGGCCCTGGTCATTTGAATCCAGCAGTTACCTTTGCCCTTGCTGTAGCTGGTATATTCCCTTGGGATCAAGTTATTCCAATGTCCATAGCGCAAATTGCAGGTGGTTTTACTGGTGCTGCCATTGCTGCACTGTTCTATTATCCACATTTTAAAGTAACAGGTCCTGATGAAGGGAACTGTGTAGGGATTTTTGCAACAGGTCCAGCCATCGATAATAAACCTTTCAATTTGATATCCGAAATTATAGCTACGTTTATGTTTATGTTAGCTATTCTCTGCTTAGGTAAAATGGCTGATGGTTTAGCACCTATGGTCATCGGTATCTTGGTAGCATCCATAGGTATGTCCTTTGGTGCAACTACTGGATATGCGTTAAATCCAGCGCGCGACTTTGGTCCACGGTTAGCATATTTCTTACTACCAATTCCTAATAAGGGAACTGCAAACTGGCAATATGCGTGGGTACCATTTATTGGCCCATTGATCGGCGCAGGCTTAGCCGTATTATTCTTCCAATTAGTGGCACCTTAACTCTAGCTAGAGTATATAAAACAAAAACGAATCATAGTTTATCAGGATAGTTCAAAGAAATTATTTTGAATTAGGAGGAGATTATATGGCCTTTCAAGAGGTAATTGATGCAAAACAGCGCATCATACAAGAATTTGTACCCGGAAAGCAGGTTACGATAGCCCATGTTATTGCCAATCCTAAACCAGACCTATTTAGAAAAATGGGGCTCGAGGAAAAAGGTAGAAATGCCATTGGGATTCTTACTATAACACCTGGCGAAGGGACCATTATTGCAGCCGATATTGCAAGTAAATCCGGTGATATCGAAATCGGTTTCATCGATAGATTTTCGGGGGCACTTCTCATAACTGGTGATGTATCTGCTGTTGAATCTGCATTGCGCAGCGTAATTGAAGGATTGCAACGCATATTAGGATTTTTTCCAACAGATTTAACAAGATCCTAATGAAAGGGTAATTATGAGCACCGAAAAGAAAGAAAAACGCATCCTTCTAGTAGGACGTAGCGGTTGTGGTAAAACTACATTAGCCGATACGATTACGCATGGCTCGGCTACGTATCATAAGACACAAGCCATAACGAGAGTGGGAAACTTCATCGATACCCCTGGAGAATATATGGAAAATCCTAATTACTATCGAGGCATTATCTTGCACGCCTATGATGCGGACTTAGTGATTTTTATGATTCCTGCAGGTGATGAAACAACCATATTTCCACCAAGCTTTGGGAACTCCCTCAATCGCGAAGTTATAGGCGTTGTGTCAAAGGTAGATACGGGCAAAGATGTTGAGGCACCTAGGCGCAATCTCAAACTAGCGGGAGCCACTAAGATTTTTGAAATATCAGTTCACGACGAAGAGTCGTTAAAACAATTATGTAACTACATATACGGTTAGTTGAAAGAAGGTTTTTCCATGGACAAAGTTTTTGAAGAACAACTTAATCAATTTATTTTAAATAAGGCGATCATTCCAAAAAGCTTGGGTCTATGGGAACGATATTTCAAGAAAATGTGTCTTGCTTGGCAGGATATGAAACCTGAGATTCATGCTCAGCATATTATCTTTTCGGCAGATAATGGTATTTCCGTTGATGGTCTAATCGGTTATAACTATGAGATTACCCGTAAACAGTCTCAGAATATGATTGATGGTAAAAGTGCAGTTGCTAATTATTGTATCTTTAACCATATTCCTTACGAAGTGGTAGATGTAGGCATTGCTTGTCCACAAGGTATTGGGGTGAATCGAAAGGTTGCTCAAGGCACAAAGAATATATTAGACGGTGCTGCTATGAGCGCTGAAGAATTTGACCTAGCGTACCAAGCGGGATATAACCGCGTTGTCTACTACGCAGAATCGGGTATCAATCTATTTTCCTTCGGAGAAATGGGTGTTGGTAATACCACAACTTCAGCAGCTGTCTTGAGTGGTCTTACAAAACTAGACCCACGGATAACCGTAGGTCCTGGATCTGGTCCTGATGAAGAGGCGTACATGAATCAAAAACGAGAGTTTGTACGTACTGCACTATCTCATCATAAGGGGCACTTAAACAGTCCAAAGGAGGTAATCAGCCGCGTAGGTGGATTTGATATAGCCGCTATTACAGGCGCTATGGTAGCTTGTACAGACCTACATATTCCATTTGTAATCGATGGATATATTACAGCAGTTGCTATGGCTTGTGCTACGCAAATGAATGGAGACGCTCCATTATATGGCATTCCATCTCATTATTCTCGTGAAGTAGGGATGGCGGCAGCATTAGCCTATGCAAATATTCGTCTTGATGAAGTTCCAATTCATGGGCAAATGGCATTAGGTGAAGGTACAGGGGCTGTACTCATGGTACAACTGCTTAAAACCGCTCACTTTGCCTTTATGAATATAGGCACTATGGTGGAACTATTAGAGAAATAAATTTGTAATCTTTGCTCTATGTTTTGTAAAAGGAGAGAAAACAGATGACACAAGAAGCATTAGGTATGGTGGAAACTAAGGGCCTAGTAGGCGCTATTGAAGCAGCTGATGCAATGCTTAAAGCAGCTAATGTAGAACTCGTAGGCAATGAAAAAATTGGCTCTGGTCTCGTTACTGTTATGGTTCGCGGTGATGTAGGTGCTGTAAAAGCTGCTGTAGACGCAGGTGCAGCCGCTGCAGAACGCGTAGGCATTGTTATCTCTACTCATGTAATTCCAAGACCACATAAAGATGTAGAAGGTATTTTACCAACAAAGGGTGAATAATTATGGCCGATACTAAAAGTATGGTAGATGAGATTTTAAAGCGCGTATTGATGCGTATCGATGGTGCTGACTTAAGTAAAGCTACAGGCGCAACAGGTAATGCATCTTGTGCATGTGCTTCGTCACCTGTAAGTTCACCTACTACAAATCAACTACAAACTTCAATGATTACTGAACACGTAGGCAGTACTACAACAGGCGATACAATTGGCCTCGTAATTGCCAATGTAGACAGTCAAGTATTGGAAGCTATGAAGCTCACTAAGTCATATCGATCTATCGGTATCTTAGGTTCACGTACAGGTGCAGGGCCGCAAATCATGGCCGCTGATGAAGCTGTAAAAGCAACGAATACCGAGATTGTTAGCATTGAACTTGCCCGTGATATGAAAGGTGGCGCCGGTTCTGGTTCCCTTATCATATTTGGTGGCGATGATGTATCTGATGTAAGACGTTCTGTAGAAGTAGCATTGCGTGAATTAGAACGTACCTTCGGCGAAGTATATATGAACGAAGCTGGTCATGTGGAGGTTCAATATACAGCTCGCGCAGGAGAAGCATTAGTGACTGCCTTTGGAACACCAGAAGGTAAAGCCTTTGGGTTATTAGTAGGTGCCCCAGCAGCAATAGGTGTAGTTATGGCAGATACAGCAGTTAAATCAGCTAATGTAGATGTGGTAGATTATCAGTCTCCATCGAGCTCAGATATGTCAAATGAAGTTGTTTTACTAATTTCTGGTGACTCTGGCGCTGTTAAACAAGCTGTAAAAGCAGCACGTGATGTAGGGTTAGCGTTATTAGAAACTATGGGAGAAAGACCTAAAAACAAAGGTAATGCTTACATCATCTAATGAATAAACGTCGGGAGGTGGCATGGTGAAAGATTCACTAGGGTTACTAGAAGTAGCTGGTTTGCTGGGGGCTATCACCGCATCAGATGCAATGGTTAAAGCTGCAAATGTACGGCTCGTAGGAATAGAAAAGGCGAGAGGACTTGGCTGGATGACCGTAAAGGTAACTGGTGATGTGGGAGCTGTTGAAGCAGCTGTTCAAACAGGTGTGGCGATTACAAAAGGTATGAACTTGTATGTAGCTCACAAAGTAATTCCTCGACCTGCAGAAGGCTTAGTAGAATCCTTTAATGATGATTTTACAGATAAGCCGGCTAAGGTAGCTGATGAAACAGAGAACCCCCAATTAGATGAAAAGGTTGTTGAGGTGTTAGATGAGATAGTATCTACGATCATAGAACCGAAAAGTTCTAAATCAACAGGTACAAAGAAAATAACACCAAAGAAAAACCCTAAAAAGAAATAAAGTAGTAAATAATAAAGGAGATTATCATGAATAACGCATTAGGCATGGTAGAAACAAAAGGTTTAGTAGGCGCAATTGAAGCGGCTGACGCAATGGTAAAAGCAGCTAACGTTACACTAGAAGGTACTGAAAAAATTGGTTCTGGTCTTGTAACAGTAATGGTTCGCGGTGATGTAGGCGCTGTAAAAGCGGCTGTTGATGCGGGCTGTGCAGCAGCACAAAAAGTAGGTGAAGTAGTATCTACTCATGTAATTCCACGCCCTCATAGCGATGTAGAATTGATCTTACCTAAGAAAGGATAATAGCTTATGGATCGGGAACAGATTCGTGCTATCGTACGAGAAGTGATCGAAGCCATGTTCGAATCGTCCATTCCCGTAGGTGTGAGCAATAGACATGTCCATCTATGTCAGGAGGACTGGGATATATTATTCCCTAACCAGGCTATTACTAAAAAAAGTGACTTAAAACAAACTGGAGAGTTTGCTTCAGAGCAAACAGTTACTTTAGTGGGGCCTAAAGGGGTCATTCAAAATGTCCGCGTATTAGGTCCTCTTAGAAAACAGTCACAAGTAGAGGTATCTTTGACCGATGCTCGTACATTGGGTATAAAACCTCCTATTGTGCTATCTGGTCACTTAGAATCAGCCGTAGAGATTACTCTATGTACTGAAAATGGAGAAATTACAAAACCTATTTGCATCGTTGCAAAACGACATATTCATATGTCTCCTGATGATGCAAAACGGCTTTCTGTAAACGATGGCGACAGCGTAAATGTTGAAATTCAAACACCAGAGCGCACCACTGTATTTGGTGATGTCATCGTTCGGGCCGTACCTGGTTTTGTTCTGGAGCTCCATATTGATACAGATGAGGCAAATGCTGCCAATGTACAAGGTACAGTGATGGCGAGAATTGTACAGTAAAGTAGGTGATATGATGAAAGGTTTGAAAAAGGCAAATAATACCTTGCAAGAGTTCTCTAATCTTGTAGAGTCCAAACAAGTGAGCTCTCATAATCAAAAGAATTTGCGCGTAGGCATTGACCTTGGTACATCATCTATTGTCCTATCCGTAGTAAACGATAAAGGTAAACCTATATATGGTGCTTTTGAATACAACGAATCTATTCGAGATGGCCTTGTAGTTGACTATGTGGGAGCTGTTACGATTACGAGAGCTTTAAAGGCTAAGGCGGAAGCTGCCTTAGGCACAGAGCTTGTATATGCCGCAGCAGCTGTTCCACCTGGAACGATAGGCAAGAATAAAGAGGTAGTAGGCCATGTTCTTGAAAGTGCCGGTTTTGAAGTAACCTGCATTTTAGACGAGCCTACCGCTGCTGCTAATGTGTTAGGCATCACCGATGGCGCCGTTATTGACGTCGGTGGTGGTACTACGGGCATAAGCATTTTAAAAGATGGCCGAGTAGTATATACCGTAGATGAGCCTACAGGAGGCACCCATATGAACCTCGTGATTAGCGGGGCCTATGGCATCTCTATTCCTGAAGCGGAAGCTTATAAGCGCAATGAAGCGAATAAACGTGATGTATATGCAACCATACGGCCGGTTGTAGAGAAAATGGCAGCTATTTCTAAGCGTGCGTTACAAGAGGGTGGCTATGAAAAGGGGACTCCCATTATTGTTGTAGGTGGTGCTTCTAATTTTGAGGAGTTTACAAAAACTTTCAGTCAATATATAGGATTACCTGTAGATAAGCCATTATATCCAGAGTTTGTAACGCCCTTAGGGATTGCCATGGGAAGTGAGCATTAATATGGATGCATTAGTTAAACTGGTGCTAGAACGCCTAGAAAAGCGCATGACATCCACTGCTACGTTTATGGTCACAGAGTGCAATAGCTATGATGAGCATATATTGTTGCAGAATCAACTCATTTCTTTCAGTGGTATAGATTATGGTCATATACGAGAGTTAATGTGCGATAGATTGGTGCCTTGGGTTGCCTATTTGCATCGTGCATTAGCGTATGACTGTGAGGTGACGATACACCTAGCAGTTCCTGTAACCTCGTTGATGAATCCATCAGTCATTCTAGATTGGCCTATCAAATTTCTAGATAAATTTGGTCGTCCTATATATGCCAGTCATCAAGCGTGGATAACGGCCTCTTTTGTTAGATCTTGTGAAAGGAAGTCTATTATCGTCATATATAGGGGACAACGGTTCACCATGGCTGCTCGAGATGAAATCGAGCGCTTAGGTATCACAATAATTGAAGGGAACGAGAAGTATGCAAGTCGGTAAAGTTGTGGGTAGTATTGTATCTACTCAAAAGCATGAATCTCTAAAGGGAATGAAACTGATGATGGTAGATATTCTCGATGGAGAACAAGAGTTGACGGGGCGCATAGAAATCGCCGTCGATACAGTATGTGCTGGTGAAGGTGAATATGTGCTTCTAACTCGAGGCTCATCGGCACGGCATATTTTCGAAGATGATAAAGGCACCGCAGTAGATTGTGCTATTGTGGGTATTATTGATAGTTTTGAAAAATAATTGTATAGGAAATAGCTGGTGCCAGAGTTAAACCTAGTTATTGTGTCACATCATGAATGTATCCTTGATTGTGTACACCGTTAGTTGACATGGTCATTGCATCAGCAATGCAACCTATATGGAGGTTCATGATGGAAAACAATACACAGTTGAAAGAAATGATCCGCTCCATGGTTATAGATGTATTACAGGGGCAAAAGCAAGAAATGGCCTCATCACAACCTATTAAACAAGCGCCTAGAGGTCAAGTTGAGCCAGGCGTATTTGATACAGTTGATGAAGCAATTCAAGCTGCAAAAGCAGCACAAGCGCGCTTTGAAGATTGCACCTTAGCAACCCGTGAAAAGGTAATAGCAGACATCCGTGCTGCCATGCGTCCACGAGTACAAGACTTGGCTCAGAAAACCGTTGAAGAAACGGGGATGGGTCGCGTTGCGGATAAAGTACTAAAATTAAATCTAACACTCGATAAAACACCGGGCGTAGAAGATCTCGTTACAGAGTGTGAAACAGGCGATAATGGTATGACATTATACGAATTGTCTGCTTATGGTGTTATTGGTGCTGTTACGCCAAGTACGAATCCAGCGGAAACATTAATATGTAATACAATAGGTATGCTAGCCGCAGGGAATGCTGTATTCTTTAGTGTTCATCCTGGTGCTAAGCATCTTAGTCGATTGCTAGTTAGTGAACTTAATCAAATCATCGCCAAATCGATTGGTATTGAAAACCTTATTGTTACACTTCGAGAACCATCTATTGAGTCTGCTCAAGAGATGATGCTACATCCAGATGTGAGCCTATTAGTTGTTACTGGAGGTCCTGGCGTAGTAAAACAAGCGCTTCAAAGTGGTAAAAAGGTTATCGGTGCTGGTGCAGGTAATCCACCGGCCTTTGTAGATGAAACGGCAGATATTAAAAAGGCCGCTCAAGATATTGTTCTCGGCGCTAGTCTAGATAATAATATTCTGTGTATCGCTGAAAAGAGCGTTGTAGCCATGCGCCAAATCGAGCCACACCTAGTTCAAGAAATGGTAAAAGCAGGTTGTGTTCTCCTTGAAAATCAACAAGATATTCAACGCCTAGTCGATTTAACGGTATTACCGAATGGGACACCAAATAAAAAATTCGTCGGTAAAAATGCAAGCGTTATTCTTGATGCAGCACATATTCCGTACAATGGTGATCCACGGTTAATTATCATGCGGGCTCCAAAAAATCATCCCTTTGCAGTAATTGAGATGTTAATGCCTATTTTACCTGTTGTTACAGTAGATAGCTTTGACGAAGGTCTTGATGTATGCTTGATGTTAGAAGCAGGCTTACATCATACGGCCACAATGCATTCCTTGAATATGGAACGCCTCAACCGGATGGCTCGTAAAATGAAAACTTCCATTTTTGTTAAGAATGGTCCGTCCTATGCAGGACTTGGATTTAGTGGTGAGGGTACGACAACCTTTACAATTGCTACACCTACTGGAGAATCTACTACATCGGCTCGTTGCTTTGCACGACGTCGTAGATGTTGTTTAACAACAGGATTTAATATTCGATAGGTGGTGAGCATATGAATAAATGGACTTTTCCAACCCAGATTTATGCAGGGCCAGATTCGTTGAATCGTCTTACAGCATTTTCTAATGAATCTATCCTTATCATATGCGATCCATTTTTAAAAGATTCTCCAAGCCTTACATATGTAATGGGATTAATGGACAGTAAAAATAAGGTAACCATCTACACTGATGTAGTGCCTGATCCACCGATTACGCATGTAGTAAAGGGTATTGAGTTTATGGAAGGCATTAAACCAACTGTAATCATTGCCATAGGTGGGGGCTCTTGTATCGATATGAGTAAGGGCATTGCTTACTTTGGTCGTAAGTTAAAGCATATGGATATCAAATCCTTTATTGCTGTTCCTACTACTAGTGGAACTGGATCAGAAGTGACCTCTTTTGCTGTTCTTACAGATAGCGAAACACAAATTAAATATCCTCTTGTGGATGATGCGGTATTACCAGATGAAGCATTATTAACGCCATTATTTGTAAAAACATCTCCACCAAGTGTTACTGCATTCAGTGGTATGGATGTGCTAGTTCACGCATTGGAAGCTTATGTAGCAACGGCTGCAAATAATTTTACTGATGCGTTAGCACAGCAAGCAATTGAGCTTGTCTTTGAATACCTACCAAAATGTTATAAGCCAACAGCCACAGACCGAGATCGCATGTCAATGCACGAAGCATCATGCCTTGCAGGACTTTCCTTTAACAAGGCCGGATTAGGTATAGTTCATGCCATGGCTCATCAGTTGGGAGGACAATTTCATGTGCCTCATGGTCTAGCTAACAGTATGCTTTTGCTTTATGTAATTGGATTTAATTGCTCTCGTAACCAAGAGGTGGCCAAGAAATATGCCCATCTATCTGCTAAGTTGGGCTTTGCATCGCATAAAGCATCCGATGGAGATAAAATAGGTGCATTACTAGAGGCGATTGTAAAACTACAACGAACTTTAGAATGTCCAATGACACTGACTGAATTTGGTGTAGATAAGGCTACATCTGAACCAAAACTTAACCTCATGGCAGATAGAGCACTAGAGGATATGTGTTATAGATTTAATCCATACCCAGCTAACCATGATGATCTTATCGGATTATATAAAAAGATTTTGTAACCTATATAGAGTGAATAATAAAACGCAAAAGTATATAATGAACAATACAAATACAAGAGGCTTCAATGATTTCATGGAAGCCTCTTTTTGTATTCCCTTATTCTTGTTAATTGAAATAGAAATAATACTTACCTATTTGTTGCTTAAGTTATGTGCTGTTAGGTACACTTTTTTTCATCTTAGAATGATATAATAAATTTTACATCCTATCTTGATGTAGAGGTATTATTCAAGTTTAGTCATATTCCATATAACTCATTGGAATATAGAAAAACATAGATTTTATCTACATTTGTTGTATAATATGTATAGGATATTTAAAAAATTAGATGTTTTTGTGAAAGCCTATCCTTATCTAAGTTTAATTAGATATTTGGTGCATTTTATTTTAGATTCATACTCAATGTACTACTTTCACAATATGAGTATGATCTTGTGTGGTCATACGTTTTTTGAAAAGAGAGGTATTTATGCAACACATGCTACGCATGGGTATTGACGTGGGCTCTACAACTGTTAAAGTTGTACTATTAGACGAACACGATAATTATTTGTATAAAAAGTACATACGCCATTATGCAAACATTTTGGACACAGTATATACCTTGCTCCAAGAGGCTCAAGTGGGTCATGAAAATGATCAAGTTCATGTATGTATTACCGGTTCTGGTGGTATGGCGATGGCTGAAAAGGTACGCATTCCATTCGTACAAGAGGTTATTGCTGAAACACGTGCTGTAAAAGCGTTGTACCCAGAAACTGATGTTATTATCGAACTTGGTGGTGAAGATGCGAAGGTTACCTACTTAGGTCAAACTGCAGAACACCGTATGAATGGCTCTTGTGCAGGTGGTACAGGTGCTTTCATCGACCAAATGGCGACTTTATTGCAAACTGATGCATCTGGTCTTAACCAATTGGCCATGAATGCTGATACGATTTATCCAATTGCAGCACGCTGTGGCGTATTTGCTAAAACAGACGTACAAGCTTTGTTAAACCAAGGCG
>CABSJA010000013.1 GCA_902477915.1 uncultured Veillonella sp. | reverse complement strand
TTGCCCTTTCAAACTTAATTGGTCAAAAGACTGATTCATAATAGGTACCTTAAAATTCACAATATTTGCTGAAAGCTTTCCTCCTGCATCGATACCTTCTTTATCAAGGTTTAATTTTGCATTAGCATCTACAGCACCAACGTGTAATGTAGTATCACGCCAAAAAGATTGACCACTTAATTCTTTTAGATGTACAGTTCCTAAATCAGCTTTAACAGAAACCTGTGCATCTACACTAGGAAGTGTTACAGATTTAGATTGTGGTTTTCTTCTAATAGCATTATATCTATGTTTTATTTTAACTACATCTTTACCTATCGAAAAATGCCCTTTAGGGGGTTCTACGTGAGCTGGTTCAATAGCTCCTGTTTTATAACCATTTACAAGATAATCACTAGTTATCCCTGACGAATTATTATAACTATGTGTATATATAGCTTCTCTTGTACTAACATTCATATTTACATAATTGTCTGAAGGCTTAATTAATACTGTAATATGATCAGGTTCATATTGAAGATCTGTATACTTCACACCAGCAGGCAAAGAATCCATATTAAAGTTATTTTTAAAGATTTCTGCGCCTTTTTCTGATAATGGTAAATTAGTTCTTGCATTTACAATTCGATGTATTTCAGAATTATAAACACTAGATGCTCCACTTGCTGCCATATCTAAATCACCAGTCGTAATATTTAGACGTTCAAATCCAGATCCATCAAGTTTTCCTATTTTTGCAAAATTATTTTCTGGTATAACAAGATGCCAATTAGGTTGTCCATCCGACCCACGATATAAAGTTACACCATATCTATTGATTCCATATACTAAATTACCAGTACCGACCTCCGTAAAAATGGCACGATTAAATTCATCATAACCACCTTGATCATTTACTTTTATTCCTCCAAATTCATATGTATTAGTTTTAATATATTCTTGTTTTTCATTATCCCATACACTAATTTGACCAGTTTGATTATCTACATCAGGTGGAAGGTTATAAAATTTATAATCCTCTGATTTTAAAACAACCGGTGATGATAGATTACTTGATTCAGTTAAATCTGGACCCGGAGAAATTACATCATCCATAGGTGTACTTTGATCAGAAACTCTATCACTAAATGAAACTGGCTTCGTTGTAACTTGATCAAATGCACTTGGGTTACCAACAAAAGGGCTAAACTCTGAAATTATTTCTCCAGATGTTGTATCTACAGCTATTTTCGACGTACTGACACCTAATCGAACCACTGCACCAGCAAAATTCCATTTTGTTCCATATTGAGCCTCTGCAGCACCAGTAATTGGAGATTTACCAAGCCCATGATTTACTAAAGCCCCTAAACTTGCACTTAACCATTGTGCTACAGCCGGATTAGATTTAGCAATTTTTTGAATTTCACCAATCAAAGCTTCATTTGTTGCACCAGCATAGAAGCCACTGCCTTTAGGGTTTCCCGCTATACGTGCAGATGTTTCAGCGACTACTGCATGTGCTAATGCTTTTGCAGCTTTTCCTTCTTTTGTTTTAGGCTCCCAATAATGAAGTTGCTCAAATGCATCTTTTGCAAATAGCCGAGCCAATTCTTGCCGTTCTTCAACCTTTTTCTTATCAAAAATAGTATCAAGTTTATTTAGACTATTTTTAGTATCTTTGGAAATCTTATTAATATCAATATTAGATGATCCTGTTGTTATTGTACCATTAGCAATAACAGATTTAGTAGTACTTTCAACTGATTTTTCGGAATCTGGCAATAATTTTGGTAATAAGCCCAGAGAATTATATACAGCATCCTTACCTGCTTGACTTAAATTTTTAAATCCAGACACAGATGTATAACTTAAACCGGTATTACTAGATTTATACTCAGCTTTATTTTTAATATCTTTAACTGTTAAGGAATTCGTTGATAATTTATTTTTGTCTGCTGTTGCCTTACTATCAATAACAGCACCTTCTAATGTAGTATTTCCTTTAGTTGTGATATCAAATCCTTCAGCACCTGCATATAGTCCAGCTTGCTCCGTAACACTTGCATAATCACTAGTCATTTTACCTTTTGAATATTCTGCAGATACCCCACCTAATTGTGTACCATTAGTAGATATACTAAACCCTACATTTTTCTTTTCACCTCTATAGGTTTCACTATCTTGCAGGCTTTTAATTGTTAAATTACCACCTATTTGAGATTGAATGGAGTCACCATATACTTTTGATCCCACAATAGCAGTATCAGCTCCAGAGTTTGTTATTACTTTATTACCTTGAACAACCGTCCCTGAATGAGTTGTTTTAACTGTAGTACCATTTTCATTTGCTTTATTATAATTAGCATCAATACCTAGTAAGCCACCACCATTCACACTAAGGTTAGCCCCAACTGACCAGCCCTTACTATCATATTTATCAGATATAGTAGTTGTATTTGTTCCAGCTTGTAAGGAGAGATTTCTACTCGCATCCAATTCAACTGATTCTCCTCGAATAGTTTCCCCTATAGCCACAATATCACCTGAATCAGTTGTAGTTGGTTTTGTAACTAATTTAATTCCATTATCAGATACTATATGCCCTCCTGCATATTTACTACTATCCAATCTGGATTCACTTCTACTTTTACTGGATCCAACACTTACATGAATATTAGCTAATCCATCTTTTTTTGCCCGTTTATTTTCTTTGTATTGTTTTTGATCCCCATTTATGTCATTTAAGTCATTATAACCTTTTGCTTTTTCATAACTTGCTTCTTCAGCTAATCTTTTTCTTTCTTTTTCTAATGCCTTTCTAGTTTTATCAGTTAATTTATTATTTTGTAGAAGACTATCAATTTCTTTTACTTTTTGTTCTTTAAGTATTCCAGACGCTATTGATTTTTGTGCTTCATCTCGTACAAAATCAGGGGTAAAGTTTTTATACTCTTGAATCTTACTATAACCTTTTTTAAGTTCCTTACCAGCTTCAAGAGATTCTAAAGTTCCTAAGCGTTTATCATCACGACTATTAGCTTTACGTTGTAATCCACGTGCAGTAGTCACTGCTGATGCAATAGAACCACCTAAACTAACAGTTAAACCAGATTGTTTCTCTTCATGCACCTGTTTTGAAGCTATAGTATCATGTTTACCATCGAGTGTTATATCTGAAGCACTAACTTCAATATCATCTTTACCAATTAAGTCAGTACTGGTTAGATGTGCCTTATTATTAGCATCAATACTAATCTTTCCATTAGCAGAACCAATTAATGTATTTACATTAGTTTTAGAATTTTCATCTAATGTATCCGTCACTTTTTTACTACCAATAGTAAATCCTATACCAGCTCCCATTAAGCCAGATTTTTTACTATATTGATATACATCATCACGTTGAGTTTCTTCACCAGAATCTGTACGCACATCATTTCCCGCAGATACGGATACATCTTTTGTTCCTAAAATGTTAGATCCTGTTACCGAAACATTGCGATTAGCTTTCACATTAATCGTATCTCCACCAATCGTTGAAGATAAAACACCTGTATGTTCGTAATCTGTACGTATGATATTAGTGGTGCGAGATAGTAAACTCTTTTCTTTATATTTTAGACCATATTCATCACGGCTATAACTTTTCCCATTAGTGATAGTAACATCATTTCCAGCTTCAACAGATGTTAAGCCATGTTCACTATTAACAATACCATTGCGGATATTTACATCATTTCCTGCTCGTAAAGTAACATTGCTATCACTTAAAATAGCTGTACCTAATTCTGTACGGCGGTCAGTACGATTATAATTATCACTATTAACAGTCATATCCTTTTTAGAAGATAATGCCTCAGTTGTTAAATTAATATTCTGACCAGCCTCAATCGTTGCTTTAGAATTATCTCCAGTATGAACAATAGCACCTTTAAGGTTAACATCTCGTTTAGCAGATAAAAGCAAATCACCTTTTTCACCTACACCTATAGTACCTTGGCGACCAATAATATCGTGATGTTCTAATCTATCTACATGAGCACCTACATTAATATCACGACCAGCATTAATAGTAACCTGTTTATCACCATGAATATTACCTGTATTTATTATATCTTGTGACGCTTTAATATTCACTTTACGTCCATCTATACGGCCTGTATTTTGTACATCATGAGCACCTAATACAATTGTATCTGCAGCCATAATACCTTGATTTAGAATATCTGCATTAGTATTGCTAACAATAGCTTTACCACTTATGATTCCACCCATTGCATCAACAGATTTTGCAGGTTGTTTCGCTAAATATACTTTAGGATATAGAACTTCTTGAGCTTTTCCATCTACTACAACTGTTTTGGTTTCTAACCATACCATATCAGTCGTTATACTTTCCATTTGTTCTTTAGATAAAGCAATTCCTGGAGCTAATTTAAAAGCTTTACCAAAGGCTATACCGGCCTCTAACAACGCTTTATATTCAGCCTCATTATCTGTATAACCTTCTAAATATTGTTTGCCTGTAGCGGATACTATTTGATCATTAATAAGTTGTTGCTCATAGAATCCATCACCTAAACGTTTTAATCGTCTTTCCGGATCATTCGCTAAGGCATCAATCATATATTGAGAGGATAGAAAATTCTTTCTATTGGTAAACGCAGAATCAGTTTCTATCAGAGCGTTAGCTGTAATATCTGGATGAATTTGGTATAGCGCCTCTGTTGGTAAAGATAAACCATCTATAGTATGACTTTCTTTACCTTTGCCACCACCTAAACCATAGGGATCCAAACTATCATTAACCTTTGCAATAGTAGCTTTAGACAATGTATCTTCAGCATGCTCTTGAACTGTACCAATTGGCTTTACATTTGATTCTGTAATAGTTGGAGTCATATAGACTTCAGGTCTCCACTTTCTACGTTTCTTTTTACGCCCTATGTGATGGCTTTTATCAACTTTTGTTGTATAACTTTCTTGTGTAGTACCCGTTATGAATGTCTTATCACTTATTGAGTCTGATATATTTTGTATGGACCCTTTAGCATGAACAGTGCCCCCAGATATCACTTTACTATTATCATTATGGAGAATACCTGTTGTTACAACATCACCGCCACTACTAATAACACCTGGATCATCATTAGTAACCTCTTTATGAGTATGCTCTGTTTCGGTACGGATAATAGTAAATTCATTAACACGGTTTTCACGCTTATCCATTTCTTTATTATAAGCTTCATCTTCAGCAGTCTTAACAGGTTTTACATGAGGTGTACCATAGCCACTTTTATAATCAGCATAAGGGAATTCAGACTTATCAAAGACTTGGCCTTCTAATTTATGATGTGGATGAGTAACTTTTAATTTATCAGGATTTTTAGTAATGCCATCTGAAACACGCTTTACACCTAATGCAACATTTTTATTATTTACTACAGGTGTATCTAATTCAATAGACTTTACGGCTTTAATAGTTGATCCTGTATTATTGATACCTTCTTTAGCTGTTAGGTCCATAGTGCCACCACTATAGATGAATCCCTTACCCGTATTATTTATGGTATCTGAAGTTATATCAACGTGATTACGCCCTGCAATGACACCAGACTTATGCGTATCTAATTCTTTTTTTATAGCAGTAACATTCTCTTGTGCCTCATCATAAGCATTCGTTAACTCTTTAATGCGTTGACGATGTGCTTCTAACTCTGTTTTAGTTTTATATTTAGTGATATCAGCATTCCATTCAGCATCTAGATCATTTTTAGCCTTTTCTAAAGCCTTACCAGCCTTATGGTAGCGTTGTTCTATTTCAGAATTTGTATGGTTTTTAACTGTATTTGCATCAATAGCTACAGTATCACCGTAAATACGTCCACCTTCATTGTTATCTACGGATTTAGCTTTTATGTCCGTAGTTTTTCCTGAGTTAATAAGACCACTATTATTTACTGCTTCTTTGCTATTTACCGTCGTAGATACATCACCTTGAACCACACCATTATTGTGAATGGCAATACTTTGACCTGATAAAGTAGTGTTGCCATTACTTGTAACACCACCATCAACTATGATTTTGCCATCACTAGTAATACTAGATGCTTGTGTAGAGCTGACTACACCTTTAACATTTACACCAAGACCAGTATTGGTACCTTTCATGGTAATAGAATTTGCATACATACCACCAATAGCAGAAACATCTAATCCAATATTGCTAGAATCCCCGATTTTTTGAGTGTCTAATGTATTAGCATCTATTGTATTCTTGCCAGTACGAGTTTCAATTGTATTAGCCCATACTCCAGCATTTACATTGGTTGCTTCTGTTAAAATTTGTAGAGAATTAGCATCTTTAGCATTAAGACCATTACCGTTAATAGAAATACGCCCTTGCTCTACACGATAGGAGTTTAAATTTCCCTTTGAATCATATTCTGTTTTACCTGTAGTTAATACTGCCCGATCTGTATTGATAAAGCCACCGCCATCTACAGTAATACCATTTGGATTGGCTACAACCACTGAAGCTTTACGACCTGCTACCTCAATAAACCCTTTCATCTCAGTTGGATTATGTGATGTAACCTCGTTAACTATAACATTGGCTGAACCGCGCATCATATTAGGATTACCAGGTACATAGCCACCTAATTTTGTATTAGCCATTTGGTTGGAGTTATTTAGTATTACACCATTTTGCGGTACATTAAAGTTAGTGTAATCATTTCTAGATACTCCACCAGCACTAGGGCCTGCAACATTTACTAATGTAATACCATTACCAGCTTGTCCAACCGTAGCTTGTCTTTCATGTGGTGCATTTGTGTCAACTTCGATAGGGTTTGCTGCATAGGCAAATGGTACTACTAATGGATCTACAATCATTAAGCCCATTGTAAGCCAAACGGCAATTTTATATTGTAATCGTTTTTGTTTCATAATTACTCTCTCTATTAATACATATACTCAAACTATTTAGAATCGTATACCAGCTTGGAAACCTGTAGTTACAGAGTCTGTTCTATAACCTCTTGGTTTATATAAAGGGGCACCGACAAACACATCGTAAAACAATCCAGATTTAAACTGCCCTTTCATCCCTAAACTAGTACCAGCAATAAATTTACCTGTTAATATATCTGTACTCGGACCATATACAGCGCCAAAATCTACGTTAGCATAAATACTTGATCTCCATTTAGGAATGTAACTAGCAACTTCATTACGCATATACCAACCGCTTTCAGACATTAATGTATTCTCACCATCAAAACCTTGCACGGTATATCGATTACCAAGGCTAATCATATCTCTAGAGAATAAACGTTTATCCCCTAATGTCCATTGTCCATGGAATGATGTAGTAATGCTTGCTGGTCTATGCCCCCATGTACGAGGTATTTGATAATCCACATCTACTAAAAGTTGTGTAAACCGAGTACTTGGTGCTCCATTACCATATTCAGGTTGTGAACCAAACCAACCAACACCTTGTTTAATAGCAGCTCTTGAATATAACGTGTTTTGTTTAATATATCTTCGTTCTGATATACCAAATTCTACAGACGCTGTATTGGCGCGTTGTACAGCAACCTCCACATCATTAATATAATTTTTCGCATTACGCTTGCTAATAATAATATCCCAACTACGTTTAGTCGTTCGATCTCGATGGAATACATGATTCCAGGAGCCTCTAACTGTCTTGGCATGGCTAGAACTAATAAATGGAGTAGCCATGGAATTAATCGTTTGGTGATATTTCATATCACTATAAGAGATACTAAAAGTATCCTTTCCTCTAGGTATGGAATAAGAAATACTATGATTTCTAGTACCTTTATGCTCACCGTCTTGAGCTGCGTCTCGATTTATACTTAAATTTAAAGAATCGTTGGCATTAAAGACACGATCAATACCAATGGCCGCCGTCCACTGAAGTTTTCCCGTTTCTTTTAATCCAGAATCATCTATGGACACCATCCCATGGATAGGTGGCTTTTTAGTCGTTTCAAGTACAATATTTGTAGCCAATGGTTTAGAACCAGGTTCAAGCTCAACAGACACATTTTGAGAGCCTAGACTTTTCATTTGCTCTATACCTTGCTCTATATTACGAATATTTAAGATATCCCCTTCCCGAATAGGAAATGCATTTTCCCATGGCAATGGCTGTACGTAAGGTTTATATAATACAGACTCTACTCGACCTAGTTGTAAATTGAATTGTAAATTACCTGAAGCTAAGGATTGAGCTGGAATACCAATTCTAGAAGTAACATAACCATGCTCAATTAGTGCATTATTTAGTCTATTAGATAAAATATTTATATCTTCAAGGGTAAGTCTACGATTCATAAATGGATTAATTGTTTTTCGTAGAAAGCCAAATTCTTTAGGTACATCTAATTGAAGTTTCTTTTTTTGAGCTTCATAATACAAAGGACCTTTAATCAATCGTGCACTTGCTACAGAGCTATTATCTACAAACGTAGTCTGATCCATAGTTGAATTTGTCATATCATTATATGTTAATTGTGCAGATTGACTAATAGGCTCTTCAACAATACGTATTTGAGATACAAAAAAAGATGGTCCTACATATGCTGGCTGTTGTGCCGGTACTGTATAACCATCTTGTGATGATAAAGATCCAGATGTAATATCTAATCCACCTGTTTGTACTGTAATTCGTCCCTCTCCAAGCCGCGCCTCTCTCGCTAATTGCTGTTCTCTCGCTCTATCTAGTTGTGCCTGTGTATCAATCGGTCTTGCACCATAAATATGTAATGGTAGCATACAAGCTAAACTAAGACAGAAAAGTAAATCTCTCTTTTTCATATACTTCCTCTAATAGTAAAAAATAAACTCATTTGTTATATTTTATTATGTTTTTTTTTTGAAAGTCAATAGAGAGTTTAAACTAAAAACCACCTACCAAAGATAATCAATTCATCTTCGATAGGTGGTTTATTTTATTCACCCTTAGCAATGCGATCTAAGAGTTCAATATAGCTTTGTTTGTTTAATGCTGGTGTAAAGTTGTCTAATACATCTTTAGCGCCTGATGCATCATCGTATAGTAAGTCTACGATTGTCATAGCCAAGGCTTGTGCTGTTTTAATGTACGCTACGTCAGGTACAGAGATTTCGTATTCTGCACTGTGTAGTACACCACTGATACAGCCAACCCATGGATGGATAACCGGCATCAAGTGAGATACGTCCCCCATGTCTGTACTAGCTGTAATATGTGGACCTTGGTATACATTGGCTTCACCAAAGATAGGATTGGAATTTTCACGTAATAGAGCATTCATACGTTCATCATTACGCATCGGTAAATAGCCAGGTAGGTCGTTGATAACACATGTGGCGCCTACTGCATCGCCACCAGCTTTTAATGCTCTGTTAACACGATGATTGCCATCTACAATAGCTTCAATATTAGAAGCACGCACATAGCTTTCAACTTGAACATAATCCGGCACACAGTTTACCAATGTACCGCCTTGATTAATAATTGGGTGGAATCTGAAATAATCGCTTTCTTTGAAAGTTTCACGAATGGAGTTAACCCCCATAACGCCCATTAAAGCAGCATTAAGAGCATTAATGCCTTCATGCGGTGCTTGAGCGGCATGAGCTACCTTGCCGTGATATTCAATCAGTTTAGATACAAAACCATTGGAGGTACTACCAAGCCCCATTTCACCAGCTGGAGTTTTGGCAGTCTCCACATGCATTTGCATAGCCATATCGATATCATCGAAAGCACCTTCATAGATGAGTTGTTGCTTCCCGCCCATATATTTCAGTTTTCCTTGTTCACGCAATTTATTGCGGTAATCAATTTCAATCATTTCCTCTGCTGGAACAGCAAATAATACGATATCGCCAGCAAGTTGATCCATCACCGCTTGTAAGCCCATAGCGACAGCAAACATATTGGTAATTTGTACATTATGACCACAGCAATGGGCAGCCCCTGTTAAATCATCGGCACGAGGATGGCGAGGACAGAGAATGGCATCTAATTCCCCAACCATGGCAACCGTATATTTACTATCTCGGCCTTTCATTCTACCCTTTACACCTGTCAGTGCATGACCTGTAGTATAAGAAATGCCAAGTTCATCAAACATAGCCTGAACCTTTTTAGAGGTTTTTACCTCTTTGAAACCTAATTCAGGTTCAGCCATAATAGATTCTGCTAATTCTCGTAAACGCGGTTGTGCATCAACAATAGCTTTACAAACACGTTCTTTAACTTCTTCCTTTGTCATACGGCTCATAATATCTCCTTTATAAAATCGACCGTATAAAATACGGTCGATCATGGAATCCTAATGTATAGATATCTTATTAAATATAAATCTATATGTATATCTTAACATAATTAAGACATCTAACATTATGATTTAGTATTAAATTAAACCTTCTAAATGAAGTACTAATTGTGCTAATGCTGTGGCACAGATGAAAGTACCTGCTGTTACAGCTAGTGCAACAGGAATAATGCGCCAAGATAAGCGACGGAATGCACCAAGGTCTTTCCCTAAGGATAAACCTGCATAAGCAAGTACTGGTGTTGTAGTAGCAAGGAATGTAACTTGGCTAGTTTTTGCAATAATCCATTCTTGGCCAGGCATACCTGGTAAGGATGCAACAACACCGACTAGGGAAACCCAGAATACCATAGGTAATTTATTAGCATATGGCAAATTAGAGAGCAATGCACCAATTGTAGCAAGGAATGCTAAGATAGCTACGCCAACTAAGCTATCGCTAAATAGATGTTTACCATCCATTACATTACCTACTGCAGTGATGATAGCAGCAATACAGATAACGATGACAAATTGTGTTAATTTTTCGCTTTTACTCATGATTTGCTGCCTCCTCTGCTAAATCTTGTTCACGTGTACGACCTGTAAAGAAATTGTATGTTTTTTCCATAACAGGTAAAGAAACAAATAGACCAAAGTATACGCCTAGAACGGTAGTCAACAAGTTTGCAGCCCCAGCAAGCGCCATAATTTGTTGTTCATAATCTGGATATACTGCAATGATTGGAGCTGTAGCGGCAGCCATCATACTAGCACTACCTACGCCAGCGCCCATAGCCAATGCCAATGGATGGAACCAACCAGATTGTGCCAACATACCAGCCAATACGGAGGACCACATAGCACCGATAAGAACGCCACAGATGTACATGCCCATAACACCACGGCCCTCTGGAGAGCTAAAGCCGAATTTGTCGATAATAATCGCTACGTTTGGCTCACGGTCTACAGAGTAACAAGCACCTACTGCTTCACGACGCATACCTACTAACAAAGCTACAGGTAAACCAAATACAATCGTACCAAAGAAATGGCCAAGCTCTTGTAATAACAATGCCCATCCTGCACTTGTAAGAATACCAAGATTTGGACCGATACCTAAACCTACTTTTACCATCAAGATCATAACGGCAATACCGATATAATCAGCAGATTTTTCCATCTGTTTAATGGTTAAAATTTTAAATTTAGGAATAGAAATTAATAAACCTAGAATCAATGTGTACAATAATGGCAATAATACAACAGGACCTAGTTTTTTTATGCCTATAAATTCAGCGACTACGGTTAGTACGAGCGCTAGAAAATGTATTTTGAGATTTCCCAAAAGCTGCATAATGACCTCCTATAAAAACATATAATATAACATTGTTATATTATAAATAATTGTTATCAAAAGTGTCAACTACAGATGCACATATGTCTATTAGCATTATCTTTTTTCAATCATATAAATACCCTTTTCAGCATCAATTACCTCAATGATAATCTTTTCTATCATTGACGATTTCACTTTATGAAACCTTTGATCTTGTTCATCATAATAAATGGCCCATTCAGACATACATGCTGGAATCAACAAAAGGCAGTTTGATCTCTCAAACTGCCTTTTACTATCATTAAATTATGGAATTTAAAAACTTAACGCTTTGTAATGGTTTACCTATTTCTTGCTCGCAGTATGCAAATAATAGCTTTTCAAGTTCTTTCCAAATTGTTTTTGGAAGTTCTATAGGCGTGTCTTCACCCCACTGATAAGCGAGAATTTGTGGTAATCCAGCTATCACAGAACGAGAAATACTGAGATTCGTGGTTTCTCGCACCTGCAACCAGAATGGCTCAATACCATCCTCATGTAAAAAAGCATTAGCACTAGGCACAACCCCCGCTAAGGACAGCAATTGCCATCCAAGCATTATCGTTCCCAGTTGTACATTACGACGACGAATTTGCTTGGAATAGTTTACAACGGTATCAAATACCTTCCGATCTACATCATACATAGCAAATAGTTCTTGAATGAGCTCACTAGCCACTGCAGCATAAGCAATATTATCTAAATTTACATCTAATGATTCTACCACATAGGAACCATCAATTTGTGTAACATTTACATATTCACCATCAGGTACCACTGTGATATACATGGCACTAAAGGGACGTAAATAGGAACTGTTACGCATTGTCATCATACGCTTATGCGGGATGGATGCACGAATGAGTCCTAAGCTAGGTGTAATAAAAGTAAATACAGAGTATAGCTTATGTTTTTTTCGACTAATGACGATGGCAGGTGTGTTAAAACCACCATTAAGCTTCTTCATGTTCTTCTTCCGTTGTTTCCTCTACCGGTAAAGGTGTTACTTTAATACGAGAAACGCGATACCCTTGCATTTGTGTTACTTCAAAGGTATATCCCAATGCATCGACCGTATCACCAACGATTGGCGTCCGTTCTAAGAGACCAAATACATAGCCCCCGATTGTATCAGAATCGGAATCGTCGATTTCAACGTCCATCATTTCTTCTACTTCGTCTACAAGGACCTTGCCATCAAACTCGAAGGACCCATCTGCATAAGCGATTTTAGCTGGTAAGTGTGGTTCATGTTCGTCTTGAATATCCCCAACGAGCTCTTCAATAATATCTTCAAGCCCTACGAGACCAACCATACCACCGTACTCATCTACAACAACAGCTTGATAAATACGGCGAGTTCTCATGTATTGTAGTAATGTAGATAATTTCATTACTTCTGGAACAGTTAAAATATCTCGTTTTACATTACGCAAATCCTTACGTGCTTGATTAGGACGTTCCATGAGGTCCTTAATGTGAACAAGGCCAATGATATGATCCTTATCTTCTACACATAGAGGGTATCGGGTATGTGCTTTAGAGCGAATAAATTTCATCGCTTCATCATAGCCGTCTTCAACGAAAATACAGTCTACATCTTGACGCGGTACCATAACCTCTTTAGCTCTACGGTCTACAAAGTTAAATACATTGTCGATTAACTCAGATTCCACTTGGTCTAGTTGACCTTCTTCATGGCTTCGAGAAATCATCATACGGATTTCTTCTTCAGAGTATACAAGGTCTAGCTCTGTTAAATATTTTGTTTTGTAAAAGCCCAAAATAACTGTGGAGATTTTGCTAGCAATCCAAATAAACGGATATACCAAACGACCTGCCGCTACTACGATACGGCAATATGTATTTACGTACTTTGTTGGGAAGGATAAGCCTAATGCTTTAGGTACGATTTCACCAAAGATTAAAACAATTAAGCTAATTAATAACAATAAAAGTATATCTAGTACGAAGTGCATCCATGTACTATGCACATTAAATACCGCTACAAGTTGATCTACGATATTATCAAATACATAGGTACCTGTACCAGCAAGAGCCAAAATAAAGAATAAAATCAAAAACTGCGTCGTATTTAAAAAATACTCAGGATTTTGATAGAGTTTTAATAAAAACTCTCTATCCTTCTCTAAAAGGATATCCATATCCTCAACATGCTCTTTACGAAGACGAGCAAAGGAGAACTTTGCGACCACAAAAAAGTTAATTAAAAATATACATACAAGACCAAACCCTATGGGTAACAGGCCATCTACACTATCCATCTTAAGTCCTTTCATACAATAGGGAAAACAAGTTAGTTTTTATTATAGCAAAAATTATTTTCTATAACCAAGTTCAGATAACATGCCGGATTTATTGCGCCAATCCTTTTTAACCTTAACCCAAAGGTCTAAGTACACCTTTGTAGCCAATAGTTTTTGAATATCTACACGGGCTTCAGCACCGAGTTGTTTCAACAAGGCACCTTTCTTACCGATGATAATACCCTTTTGAGAGTCTCGTTCACAGTAAATAGTGGCGCGAATATAGGTTGTACCATCATCACGCGTTTTCATTTCATCTACGTCTACAGCGATAGCATGAGGGATTTCATCACGTGTAGCCAATAGGATTTTTTCACGAACAATATCAGAAATGATAAGACGTTCTGGTTGGTCTGTAATCATATCCTCTGGGAAGTATTGTGGACCTTCCGGTAATGTTTCTTCTAATACATTTAGAACTTCATTTAGGTTCTCTTTATCCTTTGCAGAAATAGGAATAACCCCGGCAAATGGATATGCATCTTGATAAGACACGATAGCTTCTAAAAGCTCCTCTTTTTTTAGAGTATCAATCTTGTTAACAACTAAGAAAACAGGAACCTTTACACGTTTTAATTGCTCTATAATAAAGTTATCCCCAGGGCCGCGTTTTTCATTGCCTGCTACTACAAATAAAACAGCTTCCGTTTCTTTCAAGGACTCAATGGCAGCGTCTACCATGAATTCACCTAATTTATGTTTTGGCTTATGTACACCTGGCGTATCCATGAATACAATTTGTTTTGCTTCATCTGTATATACACAGATAATGCGGTTACGCGTTGTTTGAGCCTTATCGGATACGATAGCGATTTTGTCACCAATAAGGGCATTAATTAATGTAGATTTACCAACATTAGGGCGTCCTACAACAGCCACAAAACCAGATTTAAAATGTTCGTTCTTATTCATTGTATGGTGCATCCTCCCGCACATAACCGAGGTTACCTAAGATAAATTCCTCTTCAGTACGCATCTCTTTTTTATCTTCATCGTTCATATGGTCATAGCCTAAAATATGTAAGCAGCTATGAGTCGTTAAATATGCTAATTCTCGTTCAAAGCTATGTCCATATTCAATAGCTTGTTCACGAGTGCGCTCTAAGGAAATAATCATATCCCCAAGTAAGTGATGTTCCTCTTCACTACCTTCGTAATCATCCCCTTCATTTAGGGCAAAGGACAATACATCGGTAGGTCTATCAATGCCGCGATATTCCTTATTAAGCTCGTGAATTTTAGCATTATCGCAGAGTAAAATACTCATTTCATCTTCTTCAAGGCCATATACGCGACTTACTTCATCACAAACTTTACGGATAACGGACTCAATATTCGAATCCTCTTGAATTCCTTCATCATAGCTAATATTTATATACATGCTTATCCTTTCGCTACATTCTCTTTGGATACTGCGTTAGTTTCCGCAGTCTCACCAGCTAATTTGCGTTCATGATACTGATCGTAAGCTTTTACAATACGACCAACTAAATCGTGACGAACAACGTCTTGATCGCTAAAGTAAACCATATTAATACCAGATACATGACGCAATACCTTTTCAGCCTCGCCAAGACCAGATACAACACGTGGTGGCAAGTCAATTTGTGTCTTATCACCGTTGACTACCATTTTAGAGTTGTTACCTAAACGTGTTAAGAACATCTTCATCTGCTCAGCCGTCGTATTTTGAGCTTCGTCTAGAATAACGAAGGCGTTTTCTAAGGTACGACCACGCATATATGCTAATGGTGCTACCTCGATAGTACCGCGCTCCATAAAGCGTTGTACTTGCTCGATGCCAAACATTTCATGTAATGCATCATAAAGAGGTCGCAAATAAGGATCTACCTTGTCTTGTAATTCACCAGGTAGGAAGCCTAATCGTTCACCAGCCTCTACAGCAGGACGAGTCAAAATGATTTTATCTACATTGCGGTTTTTTAAATAGAATGCGGCTAACGCTACGGCTAGGAATGTTTTACCTGTACCAGCGGGGCCTATACCAAAGGTAATGGTATTTTTACGGATGCTATCTACATAGTATTTCTGACCTTCCGTTTTAGGCGTAATATTTTTACCGCGCATATTAACAGATAAGGTATCTTCAAACATAGTATGTACAGCATCAGCTTTACCGTTCGCTACGAGTTTGGCCGCAATACGAACTTGGGACTCAGTAATGGTACTACCTTCACGATATAAAAATACCAGTTCCTCTAACGTACGATACAGGGCCTCTACTTGCTTTTCATCGCCTTTGATAACCACAGTATCCCCGCGTGCCACTACATCTACAGAGATAACTTCAAGCATCATATGCAAATATCGATTATGTTGACCTAGTATGGATTGTGCTAGGTCATATGTAGGAAATGTAAATACTTGTTCGCTCATACAACCTCCTAATCTATAAACTTACGAACGGCTTTGCCGTTTAAATAATCACATAAATCACCTTGATGGGCATCCAGTTCATCTAATTTATCATCAATTAAGTCTTGAACTCGCCACCATCCCATAGACCAATTCGTAAATAACGTATTATCTTCAGGTGCTCGGCCTACAAGACGTTGTAATACAATGTCAGGATGCAAGTGTCGAACAAAATTCACAACCCGATCAGCATATTCCTCAGCACTAATTAAAGTAAATTGCCCTTCTTGATACCACTTAGCCATCAATGTATTTTTAACGATATATAAGGCATGTAATTTAACTTGATCGACACCAAGAGCTGACAAAATACGGGCTCCTTCAATAGTATCCTTCATAGTATCCCATGGAAGATTAACAATCATATGTGTGGTAACGTTAAATCCGTATCGTTTAATGCGCAATACAGCATCAATAAACTGAGCTAAATCATGCCCCCGATTAATTTTCTCTAATGTATCATAATTGACCGTTTGCAATCCTAATTCAATATAGATATCCTTTTGAAAGCGATCTCTAA
Organism: uncultured Veillonella sp.; assembly: GCA_902477915.1. Lineage (GTDB taxonomy): Bacteria > Bacillota > Negativicutes > Veillonellales > Veillonellaceae > Veillonella. Next base: position 30,474 of record CABSJA010000013.1, on the reverse strand, counting down.
TGTCAGCCAATATGTCTAAATATTCATCGGCAATACAATCTGGTCGCGTCGCAATAGCAATGCCTACTGCTTCGTCGATGCAGCCTTGCTCCATATAGCTTTTAAAATCATCAAGTCCCAAATATGTATTACTAAAGTTTTGATAATAAGGTATAAATTTTTTCGCCTTATATTTAGGACCTATGTGAGCAATATTTTCCTCTAATTGCATGCGCACTGTCATCCAAGCAGGACGATTTTCATAGCCCGCACCGATTTCACCACAGAAGGTACAGCCCCCTACGCCGGCTGAACCATCTCGATTTGGACATGTCAGCGGTAAGGCAACAGGCAATTTATAAACCTTTTCCCCATAGGTTTCTTTATAATATTTAGATACCATGCGGTATCGTTTTGGTCTCGTTGTATCGGTCATAACACTCCTATTTAACTAACCAATCATCGCTTATTATGTAATATTTCACCTATCAAAAATTACTATTTTTATATTACTAACAAGCCTCTATTTCAGGACGTATAAAGGGTTTTACCTCTTTATTAACGTCGATAATTACTGTAAATGGTGTATTAGGTACATTCTCTATGCCTAATACATGTGCCGTATCTTCAGACATTGGCATTTCTACATATTGTTGGCGAATTTTACGCCATTCTTTGAAGGTATAGTTTGGAATATACTGAGATGCAATCTCTTCGTTGCGCCAGAATGCTTCCCCTTCTTGTAAAAGCTCTTTTGTTTGTTTTGGTAAGCCAACGGCTTCGCTACGAACCTTACCTCGATAGCTAACAAGTGTATCGTATTGTAATAGTTCGGCTGCAACCTTATCGCCTTTAGACAAGAAGAAATTATATAAGAACTCGATTTGATCAATGTCTTTTAAATTAACCTTATGATTTCCAGCATCGAGCCAAGCCTGTGTCATTTCACAAAAATAAGAAAAAGCGTCTTTTTTAGGCTCCACATTGGTAGGATCATACTTTTTCATAGTCGGTACATGATTTGTTGCTGTATCCTCACCAGTTATAGATGTGTCAGTATGTTCCTTTATGAGCTTGCTACCAATATAGCCAAAGACTGTTCTAAAACGCTCACTATTATAGAAGCGTTCAAATACATCTTCAAAGTGCTTTAAGAAGCGTACATCATTATATGGTAATACATGAGTGCTCAAAACCTCATATGGCGCTAACGGATCACTAATATATTGGTATTCCTTCATGCGGCGTACACCAGAGCCTTTTAAAAGTTTCAAGAACCCTATTTGCAGCGCATGAGGTTGTAAGCTAAATAAATCGTTGAAGGATAATCCAAATCGTGCTTTATTTTCGTAAGGTAAGCCTACAATTAAATCCATATGAACATGAGTTCTACCTGCTTCAATAATAGGTCTAATTGCCTTTTGAATGTACGGCCAATCATTGTAACGATTAATAGCATCCAAGGTTTTCTTATGTGTACTTTGTACGCCTACCTCTATTTGAATACGTCCTGGTGGTGTTTCACAGAGAATTTGTGTTTCCCATTCCGTCATGAGCTCAGGTTCCATTTCTAAATGGAAGTTCGTCTCTGTATTGGCATCTCGCATAAATTCCATCAACGGACGATGGTGATGTGGTGCACAGTTAAAAGTACGATCCACAAATTTAACTTGCTTTACCTTATGGTCGATAAACCATTGTAATTCTTTAAAAGTTCGCTCTTGTGGGAAGAATCGCACCGTATTCTTATTGCCAGATAAGCAATACTGACAAGAGAACGGACACCCACGAGAGGACTCATAGTAGATAATTTTATGTTCTAAATCAATCATATCCTCTTCTACATATGGGAATGGAATTGTGCTAAGATCTTTAACCTCTACGGCCTCAGTGGATCCCATAAGTAGACCTGTAATATGGCGTCCCCGTACACCAGGGATTTCTTCTTCTAATCCATCCTTACCATTTTGTAATGCACTAATGAGTTGGTAGAAAGCTTCTTCTCCTTCACCTTGTACAACATAGTCTACAGCATGGCAACGATTTAGAATTTCATCGGCAGTGAAAGATACCTCCGGACCGCCTAAGATAATTTTAATATCTGGTCGAACGGCCTTCACCATATCCACCACATGTAAGGTCATTTCGATGTTCCAAATATAGCAAGCGAAGCCCAATACATCTATATTGCGCTCTGTAATATCGCTAAGAATATGTAAAACAGGCATATTAATAGTATATTCTACTATATCGTATGCCTGTCCGTGAGCCTGCCCGTAGGCTTTGAGATACCGCAAAGCTAGGGAGGAATGTATAAATTTTGAGTTTAATGTGGATAAAACTACGTTCATAGGTCCCCTTTAAATCATCGAATGGCTCAGCCACCGTCTAGTCATAATATATATATTATACCATTAAAAGAGCCCAAAGATAAAGGAAACAATAGCACCCACTAAAATGACAACCCCTACTACAGAGAGGATAATGCCACCGAAGAATACAACTGCTGCTAAAACAATAGCTAATATGATAATCAAAATGATGCGACTAAGCCAGCTTGTGCTATTAAAGCTATACACCTTAACATGAGGGCCATATTGATTGTACTCTTCACTGCGTTGATACTCTTCATTCATATTACTAGGTGTAGAGTCCACATGAACAGAATCTCCTACCTCTTCAATGGTTACACCATCAAAATCACAGCGTTCATCATCAGATAATACTCGTGTATTTGGCTCTCCGAAGTGAGCATTACTACTAAAGCTATCGCTACGTTCATTATTTCTATATGTATTTTGATTGTTATTTGTATTGTGTTGATCAGACATCGTTACGTCCTTTATATGACCAAAAGAATAATTAATTTTATACAACTTATTATACCATATTTTTCTGATAAAAATGCAAATAAATATCCCCTATAGATATGAATTCATATATCTATAGGGGATATTTTTGTTTATATTGCTTATGTGACTATAGGCTAACGGCCAAATTAGTCTTTCAAGTATTTTTGAAGCAATTGATTTACCATACCTGGGTTAGCACGGCCTTTAGATTCTTTCATAACTTGACCTACTAAGAAGCCAATAGCCTTTCCATTGCCACCTTTGAAATCTGCCACTGGTTGTGGATTATTAGCAATAACTTGCTTAACAATTTCTTCAATAGCACCAGTATCTGTGATTTGAACAAGACCTTCTTCTTTTACGATAGTATCAGCATCCTTGCCGGATTCCCACATGGATACGATAACTTTTTTCGCAATTTTACCAGAGATTGTACCTTTATCGATAAGGGCAATCATACCAGCCAAGTTTTCTGGGCTTACTTTAGATTCAGCAAATGTTAAACCACTTTCATTAATCATCTTGGACAAGTCACCAAGCATCCAGTTAGCCACAGTCTTAGCATCTGCACCTGCTTTTACAGTAGCATCTAAGAAATCTGCAGTTTTACGAGATACAGTAAGGATTGTTGCATCTTCACGAGATAACCCATATTCAGATACAAAGCGTTCAATCTTAGCATCTTGCAATTCAGGTAATGCACGACGTACTTCTTCGATTTTTTCGTCCGTAATTACGATTGGTACCAAATCTGGTTCTGGGAAGTAACGGTAATCGTTTTCTTCGTCTTTTTTACGCATACCAATAGTAATGCCTTGAGCATCATCCCAAGTACGTGTTTCTTGATCTACTTTACCGCCAGCTTCAATCAACTTAGCTTGACGCAAGGCTTCATATTCAACAACCTTTTGAATAGCTGTTAAAGAGTTTACATTCTTAGTTTCTGTACGTGTACCAAACTCTTTAGTACCGCGCAAACGTACGGATACGTTACAGTCACCACGTAAGGAACCTTCTTCCATACGACCATCAGATACTTCTAAATATTGCAAGATAGAACGTAGTTTTTCAACATATGCTCTCGCTTCTGCACCGGAACGAATATCTGGTTCAGATACGATTTCAAGAAGAGGTACACCAGTACGGTTGTAGTCAACATTAGAAGATTTGGAATCGGAAATAGTGTTACCACTATGAACGAGTTTACCTGCATCTTCTTCCATATGAATACGCGTAATACCAATGCGTTTAGTTTCACCATTTACTTCAATGTCCAAATGACCATTCAAGCAAATTGGCAAATCATATTGAGATGTTTGATAGTTTTTAGGCAAATCAGGATAGTAATAGTTTTTACGGTCAAATTTATTAAAGTTAAGGATTTCGCAATTCAATGCTAAACCTACTTTAATAGCAAATTCTACTACTTGTTTATTTAACACAGGCATAGCACCAGGCAAGCCAAGGCATACTGGGCATACATGTGTATTTTGATCGCCGCCGAATTCAGTGGTACAACCACAGAAGATTTTAGACTTAGTCTTAAGCTCTGTATGAACCTCTAAACCAACGACTGTTTCGTATTTACTACTCATAGAGAAACCTCCCCAGTTGGTGCTACTAATTGACAGTCTGGACGTGCTTGTTCAAATGTGAAAGCCGCACGTAACAATGTTTCTTCACCCATAGCAGGACCAAGCAATTGCATACCGATTGGTAAATTGCTGCTACTCATACCTGCTGGAATGCTGATACCTGGGATACCTGCAAGGTTAGCTGGTACTGTACAGATATCTTCTAAGTACATTGCTAATGGATCATTTGCTTTTTCACCAAATTTATAAGACGTATTAGGTGCAGTTGGTGTTAAGATTAAATCCACTTTAGAGAAAGCTTCATCAAATTCGTTTTTAATGAGGCGGCGTACTTTTAATGCTTTCAAATAATAAGCATCATAGTAACCAGCACTCAATACATAGGTGCCTAACAAGATACGGCGTTGCACTTCAGGACCAAAGCCTTCTGTGCGAGTTTTAGTAGACATTTCTACTAAATTATCTGCAGGTACGCGCATACCATAGCTTACACCGTCATAACGAGCCAAGTTAGAACTTGCCTCTGCCAATGCGATGATATAGTACGCAGATAATGCATATTTAGAATTAGGCAAGGAAACTTCAACGATTTCAGCACCTAATTTTTTGTATGTTTCGATAGCTTCTTCAATAGCTTTACGAACTTCGCTATTGAGACCTTCACCAAAGAATTCTTTTGGTACACCAATTTTTAGATTTTTTACATCATTTACAAGAGCTGTAGTGTAGTCTACACGAGTACCTGGAATGGATGTGGAATCTTTAGCATCGTGGCCAGAAATAGCATTTAATACTAAAGCAGCATCAGTTACATCTCGAGTAACAGGGCCAATTTGATCCAAAGAAGATGCGAAAGCAATTAAACCATAACGAGATACATTACCGTAAGTTGGTTTTAAACCTACTACACCACAGAAGGATGCTGGTTGACGAATAGACCCACCTGTATCAGAGCCAAGAGCCCAAATAGCAGAACCGCTGGATACAGCTGCTGCACTACCGCCAGAAGAACCGCCTGGTACGCAATCAGCATTCCAAGGATTAGATGTTTTAGCTAATGCAGAATTCTCTGTAGATCCACCCATAGCAAATTCGTCCATGTTAAGTTTACCAAGGCTAATATAATGATTGTCTTGTAAACGTTCAATAACTAACGCATTGTATGGAGGCACAAAGTGTTCTAACATTTTAGATGCACATGTTGCAGGTTCATCTTTAATACAAATATTATCTTTAATGGCACCAGGAATACCTGCCAATGGGGAAATAGCTTCACCTTTAGCAATTGCTTCATCTACAAGCTTAGCTGTAGCCAAAGCACGATCATGAGAATCGGATAAGTACGCATGTACAGTCGGTTCCACTTTCGCTTTATGTGCAATAACAGCATTCGTCAATTCAACAGCGCTGATTTCTTTATTCACTAGTTTCTTGTGTAATTCATGAATTGTTGCCACAGCGAAACCTCCTATTCTTGTACAACGCGAGGTACTTTAAAGTACCCATCCTCTGCTTCTGGAGCATTGGATAAAGCTAAATCATGATCGAGGGATGGTTTTGTTTCATCCTCTCTAAATACATTGTGCAATGGTACTGCATGAGCCATAGGCTCTACACCATCAAGTTCTAATGCATCTAGTTCAGCAACATAAGTCAAGATGTCGGACAACTCTTTTTCTACATGTGCCATATGTTCTTCCTTAACTTCCAAGCGTGAAAGTAAGGCGATTTTTTTAATTTCCTCTTGGCTGATTTTCATCGAGACACATCCTTTCATAATTATTTATTATAAAGCAAATAATATATATTTTCAAAATATTGTAGAATGTATGTCTATTGGATTTCTCCGAGTTCCCGTAGGAGTTCTACAAACTCTTCTTCATTCATAACACGAACACCCAATTCATTTGCTTTAGTAAGTTTACTACCACTGTCTTCGCCAGCAATAACAAGGGTTGTTTTCTTAGATACGGAACCTGTCACCTTAGCCCCATGAGCTTCAAGAATCTTACCAGCTTCACTGCGGCCCATAACTTCAAGTTTACCTGTGAGAACGACGATTTCCCCTTCCATTTGGTTGCCTGCTGCTTCAACAACATCTACAGTCATCTTAAGTCCTGCCGCTGTTAAGCCTTCAATGATTTCTACATGAGCAGGATCTTGACGATATTCAACAATACTATCAGCCATTGTAGGACCAATCTCTTCTACTGCAACGAGTTCTTCCTTAGTAATAGTCATGAATCGTTCCATAGATTTCACAACACTTGCAATTGTTCCGGCTGCTTTAGATCCAATTAGTCGAATACCAAGACCATATAGTACACGATCTAATCCGCGAGATTTAGAATCTCCGATAGCTTTTACCAAATTCTCTGCAGATTTCTTACCCATCCGATCCATAGTAACTAATTGATCTACTGTTAAATGATATAAATCAACAACATTAGTGATTAATTTGTTATTGATGAGGTTTTCTACAATGCTAGGTCCGAGACCATCAATATTCATAGCATCGCGAGATGCAAAATGGATAATTTGTTCTTTTTCAATGGCAGGGCAGTGTTTATTAGTACAACGAACAGCGGCTTCACCTTCACGACGAACTGCCGGAGAGTCACATACTGGACAGCGATTTGGAATGATGAAAGGCACCTCAGAACCATTACGTTTTTCTGGAACTACCCTAATAACCTCTGGAATAATCTCGGCTGCCTTGTGAATGATCACGTGGTCACCAATGCGAATATCTTTTTCATTGATGAAGTCTTGATTATGTAATGTAACACGACTTACATTTGTACCCGATACGAATACAGATTCCAATTCACCAGTTGGAGTAAGAACCCCCGTACGCCCCACATTGATAGTAATATCCTTAAGAATGGTCTCTACCTCTTCTGGCGGATATTTGTAAGCTGTAGCCCACTTAGGATCCTTCGCAGTACTGCCAAGTACCTCTTGATCATCAAAACTATTAACCTTAATTACCATACCGTCTGTATCGTAAGGCAACTCATGACGCTTTTCACCCCAATAATTAATAGCCTCGATTACCTCGTCAATTGTTTCACAAACGCGATAATGAGGATTTACAGAAAACTTAAATGTTTCTAAGCTTTGTAATAATTCCTCTTGGCTATGAATATTGGCACCCACTTCAGAACCTATTGCATAGGCAAAGAATGCTAAATTACGACTAGCCGTAATCGCTGGATCTTGTTGACGTAAAGAACCTGCTGCTGCATTGCGAGGATTTACAAAGGTTGGTAAGCCCTCTTCATCGCGTTCTTCATTAATGCGTTTAAATTCGCTATGAGGCATGTAGGCTTCACCGCGAACCTCAATAAATTCTGGCGCATCCTCTAGATATAAAGGAATGGATTTAATTGTTCGTACATTAGCTGTAACATCTTCACCAACACGGCCATCACCACGTGTTACAGCACGTACAAACATGCCATTTTCATAGTGCAAATTAACAGCTAAGCCATCTATTTTAAGTTCTACTACATAAGCAGAAGGCTTATGGCCCAATTCCTTTTCTACGCGATTTGCAAACGCACGCACTTCATCAGCACTAAATACATTAGATAAGCTCAACATAGGGCGGCCGTGAACGACCTTTTCAAAGGAACCTTCCACCTTCATTCCTACACGTTGTGTTGGAGATGATGGCACAATATATTCAGGATGAGCTGTTTCTAAATCAACGAGCTCTCGATATTTTTTATCGTATTCAAAGTCACTCATTGTAGGAGCATCTTTTACATAGTATAAATACTGTGCATGAGTCAGCTCTTGTTGTAACTCTTTAATTCTATCTTTCGGATTCATCTTCTATCCCTTTTATACAGAAAACAATTAACCCTTTTTAACAGGTGCAAATTTAGCCATTACCACACGTACACCTTGTGTTGGGAATTCAATAGTTAGCTTCATACCAGCCCCTTCGCCGGCAACATTGATAACTTTACCATTACCCCATTTACTATGAATAGCTGTGTCGCCAACTTTCCAATCAGCAATCACTTCATTTCGAACAATTGGTTTAGTGACAGGACGGCTAGTAACACTCATATGTTGTGGTACATGGCGCTTAATATCATCAGGTACTTTACGCTTAGCACGCAAACCATCTACTAACTCTTCAGGAATTTCGTCGATAAAGCGAGATGGTAAATAACTACTAGTACGACCAAATACGGTACGCGTAGTAGCATTAGAAATATATAATTCCTTTTCAGCACGAGTAATACCTACATAGGCAAGACGACGTTCCTCTTCGATTTCCTCAGGGTTCATCAAGGTGCGGCTATGAGGGAATAAGCCTTCCTCCAAGCCTCCTAAGAATACGATTGGGAACTCCAAACCTTTGGCAGCATGTAATGTCATTAATGTTACTTTAGATTCTTCTTGCTCGAAGGAATCTACATCATTAACAAGGGCCACTTGCTCTAAGAAATCCTCAACAGTACCCGTTGGATTAGTATCTTGAAAGTCTTTAGCTACAGATAAAAGTTCACCAATATTCTCAGCGCGAGCCTGGTCTTGTGGATCTGTACTTTCTTCCAACTGTGCCAAGTAACCTGTTCTATCAAGAATAGCTTCTAAAATATCGAGTACCGTTTTATCTTCCATTTCAGCTACAAGAGTAAAAATAAGGATGCCGAATTCTTCTAACTTTTCCTTTGTTTTACCTTTAATCGTATCTACAAGATGCAACTGTGTTAATGTCATAAACAAGGATGTGCCATTTGCACGAGCATAATCTTGTAGTTTTGCCACTGTAGTTGCACCAATACTACGCTTAGGTACATTGATGATACGTAATAAGCTCAAATCATCGAATGGATTATATAACACGCGTAAGTAAGCTAAAACGTCCTTAATTTCTTTACGATCATAGAACTTTGTGCCCCCTACCATCGTATATGGCAGCGCCCGTTTAATTAGCGCTTCTTCAAGTACACGAGATTGAGCATTTGTACGATACAAAATAGCCATATCGCCATAAGGTACGCCATGAATATCGTGCTTTTTAGCAATAGTATCGCCAATGAAAGCTGCTTCTTCATGTTCAGATTGTGCCGTAAAATGCTGGATTTTAGCGCCTTCAGTCTTGTCTGTCCATAAGTTTTTCTTTGGACGACCTTCGTTATTTTCAATTACCGCATTGGCTGCATCAAGGATAATCTTTGTAGAGCGGTAGTTTTGCTCCAACTTAATAGATGTACAGTTCGGATAATCCTTTTCAAAGTCTAAGATATTTTGAATATCTGCACCACGCCAAGCGTAAATACTTTGATCAGCATCACCTACAACGGCAATATTTTTCCAATGAGATGCTAATAATTTAGCCAATAAATATTGGGCATGGTTCGTATCTTGATATTCGTCGATCATGACATAACGAAAACGCTTACTATACTTATCTAGAACAGCTGCATTAGATTGTAATAACTTTACAGCAACCAATAAGAGGTCATCAAAGTCTAAGGCATTATTTTTGCGTAATTCCCGTTCATAATATTCATATACATCGGCTACCTTTTGTTGGTAAAAGTCTCGTGCTTGCTTTCTAAAATCAGAGGCAAATAACAATTTATTCTTTGCATCTGAGATAGCAGCAATCATAGCACCTACGGGATAGTATTTATCGTCGAGGTTTAATGCCTTTAAGGCAGCCTTAATAACCGCTTGAGAATCAGATGTATCATAGATTGTAAAGTTACTGTTATAACCTAAGAAGTTATCTAGCTCAAAACGCAAAAATTTCGCACAGAAGCTATGGAATGTGCTGAGCCAAATTCGATTAGCTACATCACCTACTAAACCTTCTACACGACTTTTCATTTCTTTTGCCGCTTTATTGGTGAACGTAATGGCTAAGATTTCATAAGGATTAACACCTTGAGCCAATAAATGTGCAATACGAACAGTTAAAACCTTTGTTTTACCAGATCCGGCACCAGCTAAAATTAATAAAGGGCCTTCCGTATGTTGAACGGCTTGTTGTTGCTCTTTATTTAAACCTGTTAATAATGAATTCATCGGAACACCCCTATCGCCCTTACATATACTATAGTTTCATAATCATATAAATAGAGAAGAAGAACGTTGCAAGCAACGTTCTTTTCCCTTTGTATACTACTATACTATTTCATAGCACCAAGAATCGGTGGTACGATTTGTTTTTTACGAGACATAGTATTTGGCAAGAATACGCCATTGTCTTTAACTTCTTTTTCGAATGCTTTTGTTACTACAGCTTCTACATCACCGCTGAATAACAATGTAGTGCTTTCATCAAGAATATTTGTAATCATGATGTAAGATGCATCATAGTTATTAGCGCTGCGAAGAGCCTCTAATGCAGCTACAAGTTCAGCTTGTTTAGCCAATACATCTGTTGTATCCATAACAGAAATTTGACCGATAGAAATTGTTTTACCTGCTTCGGAGAATTCTTTCATGTCTGTACGAACGATATCGTCATTAGTCAAATCAGAAATATCTGCACCAGCTTTTAACATATCAAGGCCATAGGACTCGATATCTACACCAGCGATTTCTGCCAATTTATGAGCCATTTCTTTATCTGTTTCAGTACATGTTGGAGAACGGAATAAAACAGTATCAGAAATGATAGCAGATAGCATCAAGCCTGCAATAGCTTTAGGAATTTCTTGATTGTTTTCCATATACAATTTAGTGATAATTGTATTGGAGCAACCTACTGGTTCCAAACGCATGAATACAGGACCATCAGTTTCAAAGTCACCGATGCGGTGATGATCCACAACGCCACACATATTCATGGATTTGTAACCGTCAATAATTTGTTTAGATTCGTTGTGGTCAGTTAAGTACAAGTTGCCGCCTTCTGGAGCGAATTCTTCCCAATTCTTAACGATTTGAGGGTGTTCAAAACCAAAATGATTCAAAATATATGTTGTTTCTTTATTTGCTTCACCTGCACATACTGGAGTTGCTGGTGTGCCCATTTGAGTTAACAAATTAGCAAAGGAAATAGCAGAACAAATGGAATCTGTATCAGGGCTTTTATGACCTGCTACATATGTTTTTACGTCACTCATAATATACCTCTTTTATATAAATTTCACACTTAATATCGACTTACGTCAATCCGATTTTTAACTCTATTATTATATCATAAATTATACAAAAAAACACGCCACTACTAAGTAGCGACGTGTTTTTGTCATTCTACAAATTTATTGAATGTAGATGATTAGTCGTGATTTTTTTTGCGGTTTGTCAACAAACCAGGTCCAAGTGTTTCAATGATGATGAACAGCATTGGAATGATAAAGATACCAAACAATGTTGCTGTTGTCATCCCTGCTACTACAGTAATACCCATGGATGTACGAGCACCAGAACCAGCACCAGAAGATACTGCCAATGGCAATACACCAAGGATAAACGCAAAGGATGTCATCAAGATTGGACGCAAACGAATTTTTGCAGCTTCGATAGCAGCATCAACAACGTTCATGCCACGTTCGTCAACACGAATCTTAGCATACTCAATGATCAAAATCGCATTTTTCGCAGCCAAACCTACTAAGGTTAAAAGACCAATCTGCATGTAAATATCGTTAGCTAAGGAATATCTACCTGTAAAGTTCAACAAGAATGGAACTAAAGAAGCACCAATCATACCAGATGGTACAGAGAACAATACGGCAAATGGAACCTTCCAAGATTCATACAAGGCGGCCAAGATTAAGAATACAAATACTAGACCTAAACCAAGAATCATGATGGTTTGAGAACCAGCTTTCAACTCTTCACGAGATTGACCGGCCCAGTCATATGTATAACCGGCTGGTAAAGTTTTAGCTGCCGCCTCTTTCAATGCATTAATAGCATCACCAGAGGAATAACCATTCGCTTGAGAACCACCGATTTGTACAGCCATTGCATTATCAAAACGAGTAATACTAGATGGTGTGCCAGTTTGTTCCTTCGTAATATAGTTAGATACTGGAACCATAAGGCCCTTGCTATTACGAACAGCTAGCATATTAAGCTGTTCTGCATTTTGACGGTAAGCGTCTTCAGCTTGAACTACTACTTTATAGTTTTTACCATATGTAGTGAAGTCATTGACTTGAATACTACCATAGAAACCTTGCAATGTAGTAAAGATATCAGCTAATGCCACACCATCTTGAGCCGCTTTTTCACGATTCACATCAAATTGTAAGGATGGTGTAGATGTTTCAAATGTAGTGTAAATAGATTGAATTGCTGGACTCTTACGTGCTTCTACTAAGAATTCATTAGCACGTTCCGCCATAACTTGTGGGCTGTCACCAGCTTTGTTAATAAGGTACATGCTGAAACCACCTGTAGCCCCTAAACCTGGAATAGATGGTGGATTCAAAGCAACTACAGTTGCTTCTGGTACGCCTTTAGCAGCAAAGCCAAATGTTTGACCAACCATTGCATTAATAGATGTTGCTTGAGTTGTACGATACTTCCAGTCAGACATAGTAGCAAAGATTACACCAGCACTAGATTTTTGACCATTCCCTAAAAGGTCAAAGCCTGCTACAGTAAATACCTCTTGGAATAATTGTTCATTCTTAGGTTTTTCAGGATCATTTTTACCTTCCAAGAAAGATGCTATTTTTTCAAGTGTAGCCATAGTACGCTCAGATGTGGCACCTGGCGGCTCATTAACAGCAATCATGTAATAACCGCTATCCTCTGCAGGTACAAAGGATGTTGGTAAGAAATGGAATACTAAACCAGTACCACCAGCAAAGATTAACAATGCAATAACAGTTAAGCTCAAACGATGGCTTAAACGAGCCAATTGGATACCATACCAATTGCTGAAACGTTCTAGAGCTGCATTGAATTTGTTTAACTGACGATGTACCCAATCTTCACGCTCTTTAGGCGTATGAGGTTTCAACATCGTAGCACATAACGCTGGTGTTAACACAAGAGCTACAATTGCAGAGATAACAACAGACACAGCAATTGTTAGGGCAAATTGTTTGTATAAGATACCTGTCATACCGCCCATAAAGGCAACTGGTACGAATACTGCGACTAATACGAAAGCAATACCAATTACAGGACCTTGTACATTTTCCATCGCTTTAATAGCCGCCTCTTTCGGAGGTAAGCCATTATATTTTAATTCATACTCTACCGCCTCTACTACAACGATAGCATCGTCAACAACAAGGCCAATAGCTAATACCATGGCGAATAATGTTAACGTATTGATGGAAAAATTAAGCAATACGAAAGCACCAAATGTACCTAGCAACGATACTGGAACAGCAATCATAGGAATAATCGTAGATCTCCAGGATTGTAGGAACACATATACTACGATAAGAACGAGTAACAATGCTTCTACAAAAGTATGCTCTACCTCATTGATAGATGCACTTACGAATTTAGTATTATCTACAACCACATTATATTGCATATCTGGTGGGAAAGATTTAGATTGTTCATCTAGTACCTTCTTAACATTCGCAATAGTTTCTAATGCATTCGCATCATTTTGTAAAGAAATAGCAAAACCTGCAACCTCTTTATGCGCGGACTTAGCAATAAAGTCATATCCTTTAGCGCCAATTTGAATACGAGCAACATCTTTTAGATGCAATACCTTACCATTAGAACTTTTAATAGCAATATTGCCAAATTGTTCAGGCGTCACAAGACGACCTTCAATTTTGATAGGATATTGGAATGCTTGCTCCCCATTAGTAGGATTTTGACCAACTGTACCTGCCGCAGCCTGTAAGTTTTGGCCCTTAATAGCTGCTGTTACTTCAGAAATAGTAACACCAAGATTTTGCATTTTCGCTGGATCTAACCAAATGCGCATAGCATAGTCAGAGCCGAACTCTTGTACAGAACCGACACCCTTAATAGCTTTGATGGCATCCATCATATAGTTAGTACCATAGTTTTTTAAGAATGTGGAGTCATATGTACCGTTAGGGGAGTTCAAAGAGAAAATCAAGGCCATATCACCAGAGGATTTAGTAGTTGTAACACCAACAGCTTGTACCTCTGCAGGCAACTGTGCAAGTGCTGCTTGAACACGGTTTTGAGTATTAACCGTATCCATATCAGCATCTGTACCTTGATTGAACTGAACAGTCAAAGAGTAGCTACCGTTACTAGAGCTACTAGATGTCATATAGTCCATATCTTGTACGCCTACAATTTGTGTTTCAATAACACTAGCCACGGTATCATTTACAACTTGAGCCGTTGCACCAGTATAGGCAGTATTTACACGAACTGTAGGTGGAGAAATTTGAGGATATCGAGCTACCGGGAGGTTCATCATAGAAATGAGACCTACCAAAGTAATAACAATGGCTATTACGATGGCAAAGATAGGTCGATTAATAAAGAATTTCGACACGATCTAGCCCCCTTCTATTTTGTAGCTTTTAATTGTTCTTTGGATAGTAATTTAGCATTAACTTTCGCACCGTTTTTAACCTTAGTCAAACCATCAACGATGATTGTGTCTCCAGGTGCTAAACCAGCTTTAATAATTGTATCGCTACCACTTGTACCGCCAATTTCAACACTTTTTTGTTCTACTACACCATCAGCATTTACAACAAAGATAAAGTTTTTATCCATGATTTGAAGAATAGCGCGACTAGGAACAAGAATAGCATTTTTAATTTTTTGACCAGGAGAAATTACTGTAGCAAACATATTTGGCAACAACAAATGATCAGGATTTGGGAAAGATGCTTTCAACACAAGCTTACCTGTTGATTGATCAAGACTTTTTGCGGCTTGAACAATAGAACCCGGTTGATTATACGTTTCACCATCAGCAAGTTTTAACTGAATATTTGGACCATTGGAATCATCGCCAGTTGGATTTTTCATGAAGTCAAGATATTCTTGCTCTGTCATACTAAATTCAACAAAGATAGGATCGATAGAATCAATAGTTACTAATGTTGTAGAACCTGCTTGTACAAATGTACCCATATCGATATCATCCATACGTAATGTACCAGAATACGGTGCATATACCATTGTATCGCCATAGTTATCTTGAGCAATTTTTACGGATGCTTGGTATGCTTCATAAGCTGCCTTAGCTTGTTCTACAGTACTGCGTTGTGTATCTACACGTTGTTGCGCAATAGCATCTTGTTGAGCTAATGTTTCATAACGATTAAGGTCTACTTCAGCATTTTTATAGTTTGCATTAGCTTGAGCAGCTTGTGCTTCTGCATTAGCAAGAGTAGCTTCGTATTGACGAGAATCGATACGATATAATGGCTGTCCAGCTACAACTTGCTCCCCGCCTTTAACAAATTTTTCAACTACGTAACCAGATACACGAGCATGTACAGCTACAGAGTTTTCTGCAACTACTGTACCAGCATAGGTTTGGTTTACCTGTGCATCACTTGCAGTAATTTTGTATGCATTGACACTCACGTCGCCTGCTTGCTGTTGATTGCTCCCACAACCAGCAACCATTACAGCGGATACAACGAGAGCCGCTAACATACGGGAATAACGGAACTTCATTATCTGTACTCCTTTACACGAAACTAATCATCTATGTGTCATAATTACATAAATATCTTTATATATTTTACAGGATTCTATAGGCAAAGTCAATTTTTTCGATACTCCTCCACCTAGATAAAACCTAGATAAAACCTAAATAGATTCATATTCATTGTATACAACAAAAATGATAAAAATTATTGACTTTCATCATTTTTTGTGTACAAAAAAATGCTAGTAGTATAGAAACTATTACCAAGCATTCAATACTACTAGCATATATATTTAATATGGTGGAGATGAGGGGAGTCGAACCCCTGTCCAGAAGTGTTGCCATATAGACTTCTCCGAGCACAGTCTATGATTTAGATCTCAGGTTGCTACCGCTCACAGACAAGCTACACAACCCCAGTTCATATTGTCTCGCCTAATTCATATGAACAACTGAATTAAGCCAGCCTACGGTTTGACGTCCATTCACACTTGGTAGGCACAAGTATGAGGGACGTAGCTTATGCAGCTAATGCAAAATTTTCTTCTGCGTTTAAATGTTTTCCCACCGTTTAACGGCCTCATGGAACGCCGACTCGCTATCTATACCACACGCACCCCTGTCGAAACCTTTACATCCCCGTGCGTCGGTCTCATAATTATAAGCCTATTTATTAGTGCTGTCAATTCAACCAAAACTTCACTAGACCAACATTCTTATTTACCTTACTGTCTGCATCGCTTTATGCAATGTATGACATACATAATCTATTTGTTCTTTATTATGAGCTGCTGTAACGGTCAATCGAATTCTACTTTCACCAATAGGTACAGTAGGTGGACGAATAGCTGTTCCAATAATTCCAGACTCATATAGATAATCAGATACTGCAAGTGTATCTTCATTACTTCCGATTAGAATTGGGAAAATTGGCGTTTCATTGGTCGCATCAATTCCCATTGAAAGTAATTGATCCGCCATATAGTTTACATTCGCTTGTAAACGACCTAAAACAGATACATCCGATTTTAGAACATGTAGTGCAGCTAAGGCGGCTCCTATATCAGCAGGAGATAATGCAGTAGAAAATATAAAGCTACGGCTCGTATTAACAAGATAATCTATGATAGTACTATTTGCCGCCACATAGCCACCAACAGAACCTAAAGATTTACTCAACGTACCAAGCTGAATGTCTATCTCTTTTTCTAGATTAAAATAAGCAGCCGTACCATGACCATTACCAATAGTTCCCGTTGCATGAGCGTCGTCTACCATCAGCAAAGCATTGTAGTCACGACTTAATTCATATAATTTATCGAGTGGTGCAATATCCCCATCCATGCTAAATACACCATCTGTAACTATAAGCTTACGTACATTTCGATCTGCTTGTTTTAATAAGTACTTTAATTCATCTACATCACAATGGCTGTAAGCCTTTACGGCCCCTCTACTCAATCTGCAACCATCTATAATACTCGCATGATTTAGAGCATCGCTAAAAATAATAGTATTCTTATCAGCTACGGCAGAAATAGTTCCTACATTGGCCATATAACCAGTATTAAATACAAGGGCTTTTTCAGTATTCTTAAATTTAGCTAATGACCTTTCGAGCTCTATAAATAATGGAAATGTACCAGATACAAGGCGCGATCCACCAGATCCTGTTCCATATTGTTGAGCCCCTTTCAGGGCCCCTTCTATGACACGATAATCAAAAGTTAAGCCCAAATAATTATTTGAAGCCATCATCAAATATTCTTTATCATCTCGTTTTACTCGCACTGCATCAATAGGGCAGTATTCTTTTAAGGTTCGTAGATTATGATTCTGTACCTTAGCATCTAATTGTCCTTTAAAATATTCGTACATTCTATCTCCGTTGAACAAGTACTGGAGCACTCTCCAAATACGTAATTACACTTTCACTATCTATATCAGATTGAACAAAGAAAACGCGTCCCCCTATATTAGACCCTAATTCTTTCATATTAGGAAGTCGATGGTATACGCCATTACAAGCAACATAGCCTACTGTATAATCTGGATCATCAGACCAACATAATTCGCCCACAATACCATCTGTTGATTGAACCTTAGAGGCCAATACTAAAGCCTCCCTCATATGTTCATTGTCACCTAATGCATGAGAGTCAAAGGAGTCCATATGACTCACACGTACACCGCGATTGCCTTCATCTAAGCGTTCACCCGAAATAGCATCCACTAACATAGCGCCGCGCATGGATCTATCTAAATTTTTTAACATACCGATAGCTTTTCTAACAGCAGTTTCAGTAATAGTGGTACCTTGTAAAAGTTCCGTTGCCAATTGATGGGATTCAGGAATGCTACCAGTTTTATGTTCCTCTACCCTTAGACAGTCTATATAGGAAATCTTCTCCTGTGGAATTAAATCTACTGTAATATTTATAAAATCAGCAGTTCCTTTGCTGTGGTGCAGTGCACGTTCAGCTAAGGATCGTGCTATGGCTCCAACTTCATCTAATTTTACGATACGCTCTGCACCAGAAATATGGTGGCCCCCTTTTTCATGGGGACCACCTTGTGCTGCACGCATGCGTACACTATATAATTCACTCATTATGATACCTTGCCTTTTATTACGTTATTTTGATGTGCTTGACTATGAATTTTACGGAATACCTTTACAAATACAGGAGCCATAATAACCGTGAAAATCATACCAGGCACTGCTAAGGCAACCATAGGTAATGCGGCTTTACCAATATATACGGACAAGGTTAACCGCGCTAAGGCAGATGCAATTGGACCTGAAATCATAATACCGATTAAGTGATTATGGCACATCCAAAGGATTAACCCTACAATAAGACGGAATTGCATAGCAATCATAACATTTAATATAGTTTGAGTACCTAGCGCTAAGCCGATTAAACTAGATAGACATCCACTAATAATATACTTCTTAAATCCGAATACAGCACATATGGCTACCGCCAACGGGGCCGATAATTGAAACTCTATACCTGGAATGACATTAGGTATTTTAATAGCCCCTAATACAGTAATCATAGCAGTTAAAATAGCGACCTCAGTAATGTACCGAATGTTCTGATTCATGATGTTTCTCCTCTACTTAGAAAATGTCAACCACAAACACAACTCTTTGTTTACATTATAAATTCAATATACATATTTATCAACTAAAAATACAGAGTAAGTTGACAAATATCACAAAAAAATCGAGCCATTATGACTCGATTTCTTTATTTTAATATTTTTGTTGTTCTTTAAGTCTCTTAGCAATATCTCGCTTAGCATCGCGTTCTGCCATATCTTGACGCTTATCATACAGCTTTTTACCAGTTACAAGACCAACGGTTACCTTTACATAACCATGACTGAAATGGAAATTGAGCGGCACTAAAGAGAATCCTTTCTCCTTAACCTGAGCATGCAGTTTATTGATTTCAGATTTATGCATCAACAATTTGCGAGTTCGTTCAGGTTCATGATTAAAGCGGTTCCCCTGTTCGTATGGACTAATGTGAACGCCATACAATAAGAGCTCACCTTTATCAATGCGACAAAAGCTGTCTTTTAGGTTCAGCTTACCTTGACGTATGGATTTAATTTCAGTACCTGTCAAAGCAATACCGGCTTCATAGGTTTCATGAATATTAAAATCATGACGCGCCTTACGATTATCAGCAATAAGAGATGGACTAGATTGTTTCGCCATATATACCTCTATCGTTTACGTTTACTTTTAGATTTCTTAGATTGATTGCGCTTCGATGTTTTATTAGATTTCTTACGACTTGATTTGCCTTTACCAGATTTTTTACTGAAAGTATCATATCTAGAATGGCCGGATTTACTGCTATCACGTCGGGAAGATTTTTTACTAGATTTGCCCGAAGATTTACGACCTTTACGACTACCAAAGCTATCTCGACTATTTGCATAGTCAGAACCATTGCGCAATTGTTCTTGAATAGCCATTAGATTATTAACTTCACCTAGTACAAAGTCGATTTGTTTCTTTTCTACATCAGCTTTCACTAATGTAACCGTTACCTTTTCACCTAAGTGATAGGTTTTACCAGTTCTCTTACCTACGAGCACAAAATGTTCTTCATCGAAGAAATAGTAATCATCGTTCATCATGCTCATATGCACAAGACCATCGATACCATTTTCTAGCTCTACAAACATCCCAAAGGATGTAATGCTAGAAATAGTTCCTTCAAAGACTTCTCCCACAAATGGAACCATATATTGCGTCTTTTTAAGATCTACCGTATCTCGTTCGGCCTCTGTAGCAACTTGTTCTTGTAAAGAAGAATGTTCTACAGCCCCCACCAAGAAGGCTTCATCTACATCGCGTTTAGAATAGTCATTTTTCCAATGCATATCCGCTTTTAAAAGGCGGTGAACCATTAAGTCAGGATATCGTCTAATAGGAGATGTGAAATGCGTATAACATGTAGATGCCAAGCCAAAATGACCCACATTGTTGGTACTATATTTAGCTTGCTGCATGGAGCGCAAGGTCATAATTTGAGCTACTTGCTCAATATCTTGCCCTTTTACTACATCTAAGATTTTTTGGAAATCTCGTGGTGTCACACCATCAGTACTAAGAACTAGGTTTTGACCTAAATAATTAAGCACCTTTTGGAATAAATCTAGTTTTTCCTCACTAGGATTCTCATGAATACGATATACCGATGTACGGTGTGTATGTTCTAAATGTGTAGCCACTGTTTCATTAGCAATGAGCATACATTCTTCGATAAGTCGTTCCGCCAGGGTACGATCTCGTTTTACGATGCGCAACGGTGTACCATCATGATCAAGTAATACCTTGTACTCAGGAAAATCAAAGTCCAATGCACCTCTACGACGACGCATTGCATTAAGAATTTTAGAGATTTCTGCTAAATCGCGAAGCATAGGCATAAAGTCTTGTAAATCGTCAGGAATAATATTTTCTTCCAGCGCCTTATACACTTCTTTATAACTACAACGACGGCCTACATGGATAATAGATGGTCGAATACGATAATGTACAACCTTACCAGTATGATCAATTTCCATCATACACGTCATGGCATAACGGTCTTCATGAGCATTTAAACTACAAATGCCATTGGATAAAACCTCTGGTAACATCGGTACTACTCTATCAACTAAATATACAGATGTACCACGTTTGTAAGCCTCATTATCAATAGGTTGCCCAGATGTTACATAATGACTAACATCTGCAATATGTACGCCTAATTCATAATTACCATTTGGCAATTTACGACCACTCACAGCATCGTCTAAATCCTTTGCGTCTTCCCCATCGATCGTAACCATTTGTACATCACGAAGGTCCCAACGATCAGGATCCTCATGAATCACAGTATCAATTTTCTGGCTAGCTTTAATGACATCGTCGGGGAAATTAAATGGAATCTTATGATTCGCCATGATGCAGTTAATATCGAGCCCCACATCACCTTTATAGCCAAGAATTTCAGTAATAATACCTTCTGGCTTTTTATCACCTTCCGGCCATTTTGTAATTTTGACTAGTACCTTTGCGCCACTACGTGCATCTAATGTATTTTTTAAATCTACAAAGATATCGGTCCCTATACGCTCATCATCAGGGATAACAAAGCCAAAGTGTTGTTGTCGATCATAGGTACCTACTACAGTTTCATTAGCTCGTTCAATAACATCTACGATAATGCCTTCTCGTTTATGCTTTGTATAGTTAGAAGGTACAACGCGAACTCGAACCTTATCATTGTGCATAGCAGTCCCTTTATTTTGTTCTGCTACATATATATCTTCATCTTCAGGCATAATCACAAAGCCATACGACTTACGATAGCCCTTATAAATACCTTCATATTCTTCATGTTGTTGTTCCGCATATTGATATACATCAGGTCGAGAAGATGTTAGCACTCCTTCTCGAGAAAGCATTTTTGCTGAACGAATAAACATCTCAAGATCCTTACCACCTCGGATGTGATTATCCATAGCAGCATCTTCAATATGATATGCATGTGGTTGTATAGATTTATAAAAGTCTAATACTTTCTTCTTCAAATCTTCACCTCCTTATTCTGAAAAAAGAAAAAGCCTGCAAAGCAGGCTTTCATCATTAGAATTGATTAATCATTGCCCCTAACACTAAGCTCAACACAGCAAAGATAATCCCCAATATAATCGTACATTTAGATAAGAAAGCGTCTAAACCGCGTTGCTTACCACCAAAAGAAGAGTCTGCCGCACCAGAAACAGCACCACCCATGCCTGCGTTTTTGCTATTCTGTGCAACAACTACTACGATTAATAAGATAGATACAATAACTTCTACAATCATTAAGAAATTTGTCACGACTGTCATCCTTCCTGTGTGGCTCTTGGAGAATCCAAAACCCGATGTTCTAAATACTTCTCTAATTTACGTTTAACCCTTTGTAACGCATTGTCTATAGATTTGACACTGCGATCTGTGACCTCAGCCATTTCTTGGTAAGAACGTCCGTCTAAATATCCTTCCAAGACCTCCCACTCGAGTTCACTTAAAATATGACCAATATTGCGCTCAATATCATCCAATTCTTCTTGGCTGATAATAAGATCCTCAGGATTGGTAACCTTTGCTGAGGATAGCATCTCGATCAACGTACGCTCTGATTCCTCTGTATATACCGGTTTATTTAACGATACATAGGAATTTAAAGGCGCATGTTTTTGTCTTGTTGCCGACTTAATAGCCGTAATAATTTGTCTAGTTATACAAAGCTCTGCAAAAGCTCTAAAGGACGCCAATTTATCATGTTTAAAATCTCGCGTAGCCTTATAGAGGCCAATCATGCCTTCTTGGATGATATCCTCACGATCAGCGCCTACTAAAAAGTAAGAGCGCGCCTTTGCACGAACAAAGTTTTTATATTTATTAACAATATAATCGATTGCAAACTCATTTTGCTCTTCTTGAGCTATGACCACAACTTGCTCATCAGTCATTTCTTTGAAATTGTAATCGGACTTGCGTGTATGAATGCTGTTCATATGCTCCTCCTTACAATTGAGCAGAAAAACCAATATATTCATTATACTGGAAGTATATGTGATTTTCAACTATCAATGGCCACGACGTAACTTCTCTAGCTTTTCAGCTACTTCAGGAGATAATAAACCTCCTACTTCATTACGTCGCAAGCTAAATTGATCTCGTCTATGTTCATGAGCGTATTGTAGTCGTTCCTCTTCCTTAGCTATGCGAATCATATTTTGCAATTCTCGAGCTGGAATCCGTAAACCACCAGATCCGAGAATTTGATTTTGTTCAGCTCCATCAGAGGTTACAACATATACATTGGTATATTTGCCCTTCCGCAAAAATACCTCTCGTTCAATAAAGGAATCCGCCGTCTCTCCATCCTCAGTATACACTTCAAGAAATCCGCTCGTAATCGCCTCTACAGAACCTCCAGACTTTGTATATTTACCGTCAAACACAAGGATAACTTCGTATCCTTTGAATTTTCCGTAATTCAACAATCTATCTCTAAGCTCCATACGGGCATGTTCTAATGACTCATGAGCCAATTTCTTTAGATGAGTCCAGGCGAATATCACATTATATCCATCTACAATTAAGATATCTTTTAACATAATTATTTAGCTTGTCGTTGACGAACCGCTTCATACATAAGAACGGCGGCTGCAACAGATGCATTCAAAGAATTTAAATTCCCATACATAGGGATGGTAACGAGGAAATCACAAGCCTCTTTCACAACGCGGCTAATGCCCTTACCTTCATTACCGATAACGATAACTGTAGGAATTGTCATATCCGCCTCGTATAAGGTACGATCTCCTTCCATATGAGCGCCCATAACCCAAAAACCTTGTTTCTGAAGTTGTTTAATGGTTTGGGCTACATTCCCAACTTGTACAAGTGGAATTTGCTCAATAGCACCTGCCGATGTTTTAGCCACGGTAGCATTAATAGGTGCATTGTGACGCTTAGGAATGAGAACGGCTGTAGCCCCTACACATTCCGCAGTACGGATAATTGCACCCATGTTATGTGGATCCTCAACGCCATCTGTTAGAATAAGCAAAGGAACATCATGATTTGTCTCTTGTAGTACTTCACCTAGTTCTTTAAATTGAACAGCAGAAACAAGAGCAATAACACCTTGATGTGGTACCTCTAAATCATATTTATTCATTTGTTTGATAGGTGTTGGACGCACTTCAATGCCTTGAGATTTAGCAAGGCCAACAATATCAGCTAGACCTGTTTTAACCTTATCTTCACTGACCATAATGCGCTGGATGGAACGACCACTTTTAAGGGCCTCTTTAACCGCATTGCGACCTACAATATAATTATCCATACTACATACCTCGTAGAGTTATTGAAAAGGCTTGCTTCATAACATCTTGTAAGCGCTCATCTTGACGTGTTTCATAAAGAAATCCGAGTACTGCTTCAAAAGCTGTACTACTACGATACTCTTGAACAGAACTACTTTTTGGCACATTTACATTACTATTTCTAGCACGTCGTGCAATAGCTTGTTCTTGTTCTGTGAAAGTATCCTCTATTTCAAGCAATACCTTCGCTTGTGATTTAGCACAAATAAACTCAGTAACAATGGTGTGCAACACTTGTACCTTGGATATATTCATCTGTACTACTCGTTCACGAACATACATGGAGTATACGGCATCGCCAATATAGGCAAGCATAACTGCATCTGCACTGAGGCACTCCTCAACAGTTCGTTTACGCAAACGAAGCGGCTCTTGTTCAAGAGCCGTCAACTTTTTTATTGCTTCATTCTTTAAGAATTGAAATTGTTTAAACTTCACGTTTTTTCCACCGTGCACCTTGAGGAGAATCCTCAATAGTAATACCGATTTCAGCCAAACGATCGCGGATACAATCAGCTAATGCCCATTGTTTTTGATCGCGACATGCTTGACGTACAGACAAGATTACTTGCATTAATTCTTCATATTCAGCAGCGTTAGCACCTGTGTTGCCTTCCCATGCTTTTTCAAGAATACCAATTACTTCTGTCATGAACTTGAAGATACGTTTTACTTCAGCAATAGCTTCTTGGCAAACAACACCTTCACGACCTGTTACAGCTTGATAGTAAATGTTGATCTCTTTAGCAAGACCGAACATGCTAGATGTTGCTAACGCAGTATTGAAGTCATCGCTCATAGCTGCTTCGAATTCTTCTTCATACTCTTTAGCTTTTTCTAATAAGTGTTGCGCTTCATCACATGGACCTGGTTCACATTTTTCAAGGTACAATAGATTTTCAATAGCAGTGCTTAAACGTTCTAAAGATTTATTTGCTTCTTCTAAACGTTCATCAGAGAAATCTAATGGACTACGATAATGTGTACTCAACAAGAAGTAGCGCAATGCATCTGGACTATATTGTTCTAAAATATCTTTTACCAAGAAGAAGTTATTCAAGGATTTAGACATTTTTTCAGAATTAATAGTAATGAAACCATTGTGTAACCAGTAGCGTACAGATGGATGTTGACCAGAACAACCTTCAGATTGAGCAATTTCATTTTCATGATGAGGGAAGATCAAATCGCTACCGCCACCATGGAAATCAAATTCTGTACCTAAATATTTTTGGCTCATCGCAGAACATTCAATATGCCAGCCTGGACGACCGTTACCCCAAGGACTTTCCCAATACGGTTCACCTGGTTTTGCTGCTTTCCATAATGCAAAGTCCATAGGATTTTTCTTACGGCCATCAACTTCGATACGAGCACCGGCTTCCATATCATCTAATGTACGGCCAGATAACTCACCATAGTGTTCAAATTTATCAACGCTATAATATACATCGCCATCGAGTTCATAAGCATAGCCTTTTTCAATCAATGTAGAAATCATAGCGATAATGTCTTCGATATGTGTAGAAACACGAGGATAAATATCAGCACGTTGTACACCAAGGGCATCCATTACTTCGAAATAGCTGTCGATATAACGATTTGCAATAGTATCCCAAGATACGCCTTCACCATTGGATGTATTGATGATTTTGTCATCTACATCAGTAAAGTTTTGTACATATGTTACTTTATAGCCTACATGTTTCATATAGCGACGAATTACGTCCCATGTTACGAATGGACGTGCATTGCCAATATGAGGATGGTTATATGGTGTAACACCACATACGTACATCTTTGCCTCACCTGGTGTTACAGGATTAAACACCTCTTTTTGGCGCGTCATAGTATTATAAACTGTAATTTCTCTCATCGTTACCGATGCCTCCATGTTCGTAAAATAAAAAAGACCCCTCATCTCATACAGAGACGATGGTCCGCGGTTCCACTCTGTTAGGTACCAATCCAGTACCCACTCATCGCATAACGGCGCGTCACCGGACAAACCTACCTATAATCGGAGTGTCAGCTCGTGAATGCATTTCGTCTACCTATTCTTGAACCCTCCCACCATCGGTTCTCGCTAAAAAGTTAGTTGTAGAGTACTTCTTTCAGTCTTAGCTATTAGTAATTATCTATATTCAGATATGTAAATATTGTATCAATTATCCTATAGAAAGTCAATGAAAACAAGAAAATCCTCATCTCTCAACATATCCAATTAGCCTATTAAACATGCATATTCTGGATATAGAATTTGAAAGATGAGGATAAGGAATTACCTATTAAGCGTTTTCCAATTTTTCTTGATCATCATGTTTACGGCAAATACCTGCAAAGATAGAGCCTGTAAAGTTATGGATAATGGAGAACACTGCACCTGCTACTGCTGCTTGAGGTGTAAAGTGTTTAAGTGCTAAAGATACGGATAATGCAGAATTTTGCATTGCCACTTCAATTTGCATAGCACGACGAGAGGAAATATCGATGCTAAGTGCCTTACAAATGAAGTACGTTACTACATAACCACTCACATTTTGTACCAAGCAAGCTACGAAGATGATGAAACCAGTTTCAGCAATTTGTTTTTGGTTTACTGCAGTTACAGCAGCCAAGATTAACAATACTGCAATGGCCGCAATTGTAGGACATACAGATTTAACAGGTTCAATCTTAGAGCCGATGAAGTAATTCAATACGATACCCAAGATGATTGGTACCAATACGATTTTTACGATAGAAATAAACATCGGCATGAATTGAATTTCAATGGAAGATGTAGCACCTGCATAGAGTACAACGAATAAAGGTGTCAAAATCGGAGCCAACAATGTAGAAACAGTTGTTGCAGATACAGATAAAGGAACATTACCATTCGCAAGGAATGTCATAACATTAGACGCTGTACCGCCAGGACATGCACCTAACAAAATAAAGCCGATACCAATTTCCGGAGGGAAATTAAAGATAAGAGCAACTAAGAAACCTGCCAATGGCATCCATAAGAATTGGATAACAGATACAAGAATAACCTTCATTGGTTGCTTAAATACATCAAGGAAAACTTGCGCTGTTAATGTTAACCCCATGGCAAACATAACAAATTGAAGCATGTACGCAATGTACGGCGTCATCCAAGAAAATACAGTCGGTAATAAATACGCTAACACTGCCATCAATAGCACGATCCATGAAAGATAGCTATTGAATAAGTGGTTAAGAGAACGAATAATACTCATAAAAGCACTCACTTTCATAATAAATAAAAATAAAAGACGCCGATTATTATAGCATTTCTATTGAATAATCTCAATATACATAAAAAAGCTCCCATAACCTCAGCTATGAGAGCTTTTATATTAGCTTCTATTACTATTTTGTTAAAGCGCTAACATTGTCTAAGCGATGTAAGCATTTTTCTTTACCAAGTAATGTAACGATATTATTCAAATCTGGACCATGCATTTGACCTGTTAAAGCAACACGGATTGGCATGAATACAAATTTACCTTTCAAAGCAGTTTCTTTCATAACAGCTTTAATCGTTGCTTTTACAACGTCAGGTGTAATTTCATCAAGTTCTGCCAATGCATTACGGAATGCACCAAGAACTGTTGGTGCTGTTTCTTCATTCAATACAGCACGCAATTCCTCTTCGTGACCTTCTTCAAGGAAAACTGTTTCACCCATGAACATGCCTACATGATCTTTAATTTGGGCACCATAGCTAATATGATCACGGAATGTAGAGCATAACAATGTCAACCAATCAATATCCGCTTGATTTAAGCTATCTGGAGCCAAACCAACCTCTTTCAAATGAGGTAAGCAAAGATGGAATAACTCTTCATCGCTCAAGTTTTTCATGTAATGGAAGTTGATATGGTTCAATTTATCAATGTCGAATACGGCAGGGTTCTTAGCTACGCGATCCATAGAGAAGGCTTGAATCAATTCATCTTGTGTAAAGAACTCTTCTTCCCCTTCTGGAGCCCAACCTAGAAGCGCTAAGAAGTTTACAAGTGCTTCTGGCAAGTAGCCTAATTGTTTGTATTGTTCAACAGAAGTAGCACCATGACGTTTGGACATTTTCTTGTAATCTTTACCAAGAATCAAGGAAATATGGCCAAACTTAGGTACTTCCCAACCTAAAGCTTCATAAATAGCCATTTGACGTGGTGTATTAGATAAATGTTCCTCTGCACGAATAACGTGAGTAATGCCCATCATATGATCGTCCATTACTACTGCAAAGTTATATACAGGAATACCATCGGATTTAACGATAACGAAGTCACCTACACCGTTGGACTCAAAAGATACATGGCCACGTACCATATCGTCGAAAGCATATGTTTTATTCAAAGGAACGCGTAAGCGAATTGTTGGTTTACGACCTTCTGCAATATATTTAGCCTTAGTTTCTTCGTCTAAGTGTTGGCAATGACCATTATATTTAGGTGTTTCGCCACGATCCATTTGTTCTTGACGAACAGCATCTAATTCTTCTGGTGTACAGTAGCACTCATAAGCTTTGCCTTCGTCTAATAAGCGTTGTGTTACTTCTTTATATAAATCGAGACGTTCTGTTTGACGGTAAGGGCCATTGTCGCCACCTACATCAATACCTTCATCCCAGTTCATGCCAAGCCATTGTAAGGAAGCTTTGATATTTTCTTCACTTTCACGTGTGGAACGAGCCAAATCTGTATCTTCAATACGCAATACAAATGTGCCTTTTTCCTTACGTGCTAATAGCCAGTTAAACAAAGCAGAACGAGCACCACCAATATGGAATGGACCCGTAGGGCTTGGAGCAAAACGAACTTTCATGGAACTCATGATTATACCTCTCCTTCATATACAGAAACGACAGCTTGTGCAGCAATGCCTTCGCGGCGCCCAATAGCACCCAGCATTTCGTTTGTTGTCGCTTTAATACTAATACGTTCTAATGGTATTTCTAAAACAGATTGTAAATTCGCCTTCATCATATCGATGTGCGGCTTTAATTTAGGTGTCTCCGAAATAACCATAATATCTATATTATAGGCTTGTAACCCACGTTCTTTCAATAAGGAATTAACCTTTTCTAGTAAAAGCATACTAGAAATCCCTTTATACTGGTCATCTTCAGGCGGGAAATAATATCCAATATCTCGTAAACCTGCAGCACCTAACATGGCATCCATCAATGCATGAATGAGAACATCCGCATCGGAATGACCATCAGGACCAAGTTCAGATTCGATATGAACACCGCCAAGAATACAAGGGCGACCTGCTTTTAATTGATGAATATCATAACCAAATCCAACGCGCATACGTGTATCCTCAATTCCTAAATATCGTTTAGCTACTGCAATATCATTCGGTGTTGTTACCTTTATATTACAATAGTCTCCTTCAACTATATGTACAGGCTTTCCTATATACTCTACTAAAGATACATCATCTGTGCCAAGATACTTTGTTTCATAAGCCGCTTGATGAGCCTCTACAAACAAGTCTTTTTGAAAGCCTTGTGGCGTTTGAATTTGATATAACTCACTACGATGTAATGTTTCCAAAACATTATGATCTGTATCAACCCGTTTAATGGTATCCGTAGCCGGAACACCTACAGTAGCTGCACCATGGATATTAGCCGCCTCAGCTACATCACTAAACAGCTTAGTAGAAGCTAAAGGTCGCGCCCCATCATGAACAAGAACTATATTAGTATCCTCTGATACAGCCTTGAGTCCACATGCTACAGAATCTTGCCGTTCTTTTCCACCCAGTACGATGTGAACTGGAACAGTTAAATCTAACTCTTGAATATGTTTTGTCATAAACTCTTGTTCACCATCGGCTACAACGAGAATAATCTCATTCAAACCTTCAACCTTTGCTACATTTTGTAGTGTACGCTGAATGATAGAGAATCTCCCTAAAGGGATAAATATCTTATTTTCTTTATATCCCATACGGCGCCCAGCACCAGCGGCGAGAACAATACAACTAATTACCTTGTCCATTTTGTCCTCCATCT
>CABSJA010000012.1 GCA_902477915.1 uncultured Veillonella sp. | reverse complement strand
TCCATTTGATCTAAAAGAGATTGTACTTTTTCAATATGTAATTCTATATTCATAATTCACCCTTTCATTAATCATATACACCACCAGCACCGTCAACACTTGGTTTACATCTTGAACAAGGTGCATTTCTTTGTTTGCTGCCCCAAGAAATTCCTTTTCGAGTAACTTTTGTATCATCTGGTATATTTCTCAAAATAATTTGTTCCGCATGATTGATATTCTTCACAACATCTTTCGATAACGTATATTTTTTACCACTTAAAATGTTTTCTTTAGGGACTCCTAATTTCTCCAATAAGGCTCTCTGTCTTGGATTCAATCATCCGCTACTACCTGCTGCATAAAGTGTTTTACTTCCATTTCTCAATTCAACTTCTAAAATCGCGACAGTTGATTTTTCGATTGCACGTGCATCAAGTGTTTTTAGACCTCCTGCCAAATTATGGACAGATTGTGCCATTTCACTTAGTTTTTCATTTAATCCTAAAGGAACAATCCAACTTTGAACATTTTATTCTACATATTACGATATTACGCAAGTTATAGCTTGCACAAATTATTGTGCCAAATTCCCTGTGTCATAATCTAAATCGTCAGTTTCCACAAACTTATCTAAGAAAATATATATTTCTTCTATATCTACTTGAATTGGTATGTTTATTGCATAGAAATTTACATTAAATGCTTCAAACTCACATCCAAGTTCTATTAGTTTAGTTAATATTTTATCTTTAAATTTCTGGTTTTCATTAAAGAAAACAATCCGCAATGTACTATTTTTACTATGAATTATAGTTTTATCATATAATAAGTAATTTTCTTCCGTTTGTATTACACTAACAATATCACCAAAAGAGACTTCTTTGCTATAAAAAGGAATATTATTTATTTTAAAATAGCTTTCCTCAGTCACTTCTGCCCAAACGCTTTCCATAGATACTGGAGGATAACCATCAATTACTTCTAGATTTAAAAAAAGCTTTTTCATTTTAATTACCTTAAATAACCTTGCTAACTACTGTAGGATCTTGATGTAACAATTCGCACTTTCTTAAGTTAAACTTTAGTAATATTCTTTATAGAATCATACATATATTCATTCTTCTAAATAACGAATATTTTCATGGCAAATATTTATTCTTTGTTTTTTTTGTAAAATGTTCAATGCGTATTCGATGCAAGTTGATAAAGATTAAGGCCTCCTATCAACCTAATCGGGTCTTGATCAGAAAATAGCTGTGGCTCCATACCAGCGGCATAATGCCTTCAACTCATAGTATATAGCTAATTTATAATGTAAAGGCCATCTGAATATCAGACGGCCTCCTGTCTATTAGAATTTAGACATTGTAAATTTCTTCGTTCTTCACATTTTCTTAAGGCTTCCGCTTCAGTCAAGAGTACGAAGCATTTTACTTTCAGGACAAGCTTTGAGTTGGAACAAATCATTTGTTTTTATAGATGAGATTTTCAGGTTTTTTGTCGGGAGAAATAAGAAGTTTATCAAGGTATTCGGGGTCATGCCAGTCATCCCAAGGTGCTAGACTAAAATAAGCTTTAATAAAATCATCAATAATAGCTGAACCTTCGGTATTAATACCAATAATATTTCCTTGTTCAATTAAATCAATATTAGGAAAATATTGTTTTAGTATATTTTTATTTACTATACCTTGTTGAATAATTGGCCAGAATCCTTTATCTAACGATTCTTCAGTAATAAACATAGCAGCAATAATATCGTTTTTATCTATTTTTATATCTTCATATAAAGGAAGGTTTTTTGAGGAAATTTTCATTTTGGTAATTAAGCAGGCTACACCTATCCAATCATATTTTCCAAGAATCTGTCCAACAGCTAAAAAATCATCTTCTATGGGAATGCCAAAATAATCGCCTACCTGCCATTTCTGTTTTTTTCTTACCATTTTTTAAAGTTCCTTTTTGTAATTCAATAAGGCATGGGAATTTTTCCACCTGCTGCCCGGATGCCTTATTCAACATTGTCATAAATTATGTTTTATTTGTAGAAAATATATTATCTTCTATATGACAGTTTTGAAAAGAGCAGTTAGATATTAAATTATCTTGTAGATGCATTGATCTGAATACACAATTAATAAATGTACAATTAGTAAATTTTGTATTACAAACTATTGCCGTAATAAAAGAACAATTAATAAAATTACAATTAGTAAAGGAACTATAGCTTATGAAAGCACCACGAAATGAACAGAAAGAAAATTTGAGACTTTCAATTTTCCTATGGGTTATTTCATATCTGTGAAAATCAATATTATCTATATGGATTGACTGTCTAGAAATTAAAGCATCTAATTCTTTTGTTTCGATTTTAATTAGAGACTTTGTAATATTTTTAAGTAATTCTTGAATGTCATTTGATATCATTTATATTACCACCAATCTATAGGGTCTGGTTGTATATCTTTCAAAGGTACTCTTGGTTTAGATAATGGAGCAGTTCCCGTTACGTTGGTTTCGCTCTTCAGTTTGCCCCAACCATAATAATCCCCAAACCAAATTGCCGTCCTTATCGGCAATCTCACGTGGGATGCCGATTTGGTCGCAGTGGAAGTAGTGGAAAACGGAAACCGCGTGCGTGCATATCGTACACACTCTACGTCGGGATTGGAGGTTTCATGCAGGCTACTGCTAGCTATCCACCCAACAATGTTTCTTTAAATAAGCTATCAAGTGATTCATATAACATTTCCATTTCCGATGAATCATGATAATAAATAAAAATATGTCCCTGTTGATCCATTAAAATGGGATTGCCTGAACCATCATCTGATATTGCATAAAGTTTATTCATTGGTTGTTCATGTAATTCTAAAAGTTTTTGAAATCCCTGTGTCAATTCGATAACTGTTTCTTTTCCAATTAGTGTTGAATTATGGAAAGCATAGATATCCAAACCAGCGCTTGCACCGCCGAATTTTTTAATAAATTCAATGTAATCATCGTGAAATTTTATTCCTAAAATATTTTCAGCATGTTTAATTTCCTCACTACTAGCGGGTATCCCTTTAAGCTCAGGGTAATCTTGAAAATATTTAATAAGTAAATTCATTGTTTCTTGGCTAATCATTTAATACCTCTTCTTGATAATTCTTTTAAATCTTGGTCATGCCAGAACTTGCGCTTCCATTGATTAAATTCAGCTCTATTGTCAATGCCGCCTTTATTTCCTAATGGATGCAAAGCCTTGGAATTTTCGCGATGACAGCGTTCAGGCATGGCAATAATAGGACCTTGGTTTCCTTTTTCAGACGACCGGCACCCACTGAAGCCTTACAGGATAGCCAGGGTTTTAGTGGGGAGTCTTTTACTGAACTTGCCGTTCATATGAAACATGTCGCCGGTACGAACGATATAGCATTTGCGGATTTTAACCGAGGAAGAATGACGCATCGGCCAGGCAGGTTTGGTAGCGGTGCGGCTCTTTACCCCTTTACGGCCCGGAAGGGAGAGCGGGCGGAGGCGGCCAGCAGAAATCGGGTACGGTAAAGACGACCTTGAAGGCACTGCTTTTACGGGCGATTTTTTTGAATGCCATGGAGAATCTATGCTGAAATAATAATAGATAAAAACGCGTGCGTGCTGCTGGAACGTACCATACATATTAAACCGGCATGTTATACAGGCTGCAGTTTGCTAAAAAGGTGAAACGCATACAATCAGCACTACACCTTATCTATAAAATGAGTGTTTTAGGCTATAGTTCGTTATAGTATTTAAATGAGTGAATTAAAAAAGAAATATCAGATGCTTCGTACAAATACGTTTGGATTTTATACAAGCAATTTTTATGAGTAAATTTTACTTCTATACTATCTTCTTTATCTTTAAAAGTGAAAGCACTATCAAATATAACCCATTCAACATCATTAATGAAAATTGATGTTTCTTCTAATGGCTGATATTTATGATGACCATCCACTATATTTTTTATATGAGTGTCAATGTGTGATTCATCATTAATCCAATAAGCTCTGAATATAAAAATTTCACTAGCATCTAGTTTGTGTACTGCAAAAGTTGGTAAAGGTTCGTCTCCTAAAATAATAGTTTGTACGCCTTCTACAGCTAAAACAGATAAATAGTTATGCTGAGAGCAAGCTAAAGAATAATGCTCTTCTAGTTTTAAATCTACACAGCCCTGCCATATATTGGCATCCGATTTTGGTAACATAACTAATGGACCACCATAAGTGTCAATATTATGTGTTTTAAAAAAATTCATTGCAAAACCTTTCTGTATAAAAACTCTAAATTTTAGCTAACTAAAGTTACTTCAAGAAAAAACTATAGTTGATATTAAAAGGCAGCAATCAACATACACTTGGAGGTTCAGAGTTTGCTGCTTCTTCTTGTGCTTTTTTAATAAAGATAAGTAGTGACCTCTAGGATGGATATCTAGCTTTTTAGCTTGCCGCTTAATTTTCCCCACTACCCCTCCTTGTATTTGACTACATTTTAAACATTGAGGATACAGATCTTGAGACTCATTTCCTCGTAGCAAGCCAGTATTAGGTTGGTGTTCTCCTACAAAATTTCAAGTTTTTAGCTCCAGGATTGGTGGCGTTACGGGAAAGTATGGCCTTGCGGCCCGGAAATTATAAATAGAGTTGGATCGTACTTGTTATTTTTTTTTGTGTTTCAACACTAATTTCCTGGTTAAAATTTTGGATTAATATTAAAAAATCAATAATTAAGTTGATTTGAGTAGTGTTAAATATCGTACTTTGATTTCTTAGAGCAATATATAAAAAGTCAACAACGTAACCATATAAATGAAATTTAGATAAATTAGAAAAAATATATTTTAAACAGCAAGGAGTAAAATATAATAAAGCCTTATTAGTAAAAGCTTGCCACTCTAGTGATTCAAGTATTGAGAGAAAATCATCGTATGTTATCTCAATCCAAGTTTTAGTAGATAGTTGCGTTATAGAAAATATATAAGAGTCGTCACTATCATCAAAACTTATGATGTTATTTTTATCAACTTTGAAACCTGGAAAAGTAGGCCTAATTTTTTCCTCTAGACAATTTCGTTCTTGTATATATTTTACCTCCATAAGAAATTTTTCAAATTCACAACATAGTCCTAAGTCTTTGATAAACTTGGAAATATATTCTAAAAAATCATGAATTATATTGATTTCATCTTTGGTTAAAGATTGTAGTAAATTAAATAGTTCACTTACTTCGCCTTGGGATAGGTTAGAATAATAGCTAAATAATTCTATGAAACAATCATTGTCTATACTAGGATTTTCTATCGAGCTTAGTAAAAGTGTATTTAAATGTAAAGCATTTTCATTTTTTTGTTTATCTGACATTTGATTTTTAATTAATAAAATTAGATTGCTTTTGTTCATGTCTTACTTTCTACATTTTAAGGTATGGCAACAATTACAGGAATACTTTCCTTAATTAATACTTCTGAATCTGCCATATTGGCATTTCGTGAAAATGGAGTTCCCCAAGAAGCTGTTTTTTACAACGCGTTATTTAATCAAATTGATTTTCAAATCGCATAAAAAAACATCCTTTATATATATTTAATGAAAGAATATTATCATTATTTTCAATAATATATATTTTTTCATATAGAAAATTTGGAAAATCAGCCAATACATCTGTAACTGCACGATCTATTGCTTCATACTCATCATCTGTCAGTGGTGAATCAATATATACATAAAGAGAAAATAATTCTTCGGTCATATCAAATGCAATAAGTCTGACTTTGTTACAAATTGCCCCAAGAAAAGCCATTTGCATACTTAAAATAATTTCTTGTTTTTTCATAATTAATTTCTCAAATAAAATATAGAATTTATGTTATATCAGGCAATACAGGAACAATAAGGGCTTCTTTTTGAGATGAATGAATTATTCCCTATTCTGTCGGAGTCTCATCTCTCTTGGGATGCCGATTTGGTCGCAGTGGAAGTAGTGGGGTTGTTGGTCGATTTCTCCGTCTTCGTTGGTCCAGTTGTGGATCTGCGCCAAGGATTCGTGCGTACCGCACATGTCCTACGTCAGGATTGGAGGATTCATGCTGGCTACAGTTTGCTAATTACTTTAATTTAGATATGTATAGAATGCCATTTCCCATCATAACTATCAAATTCTTTTACATTATCTAATTTCCAAAGACCTGCCTGTTTTTTGAATTTATAAAGTCTTTGTGCTTCCATTCCAGCGTAAAGCACATCACTTTTTACAGTTATAGAGCTACCTTTTTCTTCTATTTCAATGATTTTCTCGTTATATGCTTATTAGCATTGTCTTTCCATTTATACATTTCCATCAGAAAACTATTTAATACAGTTTCGATACTTTCATTCATAATTTTCAATCCTTTTTAGTTTTGTTTAAGTCGTCTGTACGAAGAATAATCCACCAGATAGATCTCGATTTATAAAAATATATCCTATGTTCTCAGTTAGATAAAAAATTTCATTTACTTTTTCAGGTAGATCCATTCCTAAGATTTGACCTATGAAAATATATTTTTCTAGAAAATCATAACTCTCTTGTTGTAAATATTCAGGTTGTCCTCCTAAAAAACTCATTTCATCTAAATTCTCAATAGGATTAATTGGATAAAATTTATCTAGGTTAAACTTGAACTGATTTTTATCTCCGATGATAACTTTCGTGTATCCTTGAATAGCATCGTCAATTTCAGTAATGTAGTCAAGAAAATAATCTTCTTTATCATAATAAGAAAAAACATAAATTACTTTATCTTTATATTCCTTATCCTGAAAATCTGTTTTAAATTGAGGTGCAATAGTCAATAAATTTTCAATTGGCATAAAAGCAATCAATGCTAACTCATGACCATCTGGCGCTATCACTTTATTTGAATAGTCTAAATCTAGCCCAACTAATATATTATTTTTATTGGGTTTACTATCTAAAAAGTTAAAATTAACGTATCCATTTTCTTTCATATAAATTCTCCTAAAAATTTAAGGGCATTTCTTACCTGCTTTTTTCAATTTTCTAAGAAATTTCTTGGCTTCATTTCTTAAACGTTTTCTTTGAGCTTTAGGAGTTCCTGTTTTTCTTAATCCTCCTTGAGCAATATCAATCTCTCGACGTAAATCAGTATGCATTTGATTTTTACCCAAGGCCTGCATATTAAGTGCAA
Organism: uncultured Veillonella sp.; assembly: GCA_902477915.1. Lineage (GTDB taxonomy): Bacteria > Bacillota > Negativicutes > Veillonellales > Veillonellaceae > Veillonella. Next base: position 40,327 of record CABSJA010000012.1, on the reverse strand, counting down.
ACTGATACAGATTATCCCCACCAAACAACCCAATCGGATCCTGATTCACAAACCGACCCACTTCAGGCTCGTAATACCTAAAGAAGTTGTAATGCAACCCTATCTCACGGTCGGCATACTGGTTTTGCAGGCGGAACGGTTGGTAAGCACGATCCGTTACCTTAGTTTCCTCTTTCAGACGACCCCAGCCGGTATAGTTGCCGAACCACAGTAAATTGCCGTCCTTATTGGTCATCTCTCTTGGAATGCCAATTTGGTCGCAGTGGAAGTAGTGGGCTTGTTGGCCGCTTTCTCCGTCTTCGTTGGTCCAGTTGCATACTTGTACCAAGGATTCGTGCGTACCGCACATACCCTACGTCAGGATTGGAGGATTCATGTTGACTACAGTTTGCTATAACTTGCTTACAAAGTATTTCATGTTAAAGGAAGAAATTCCATCTTCAAATTATTACTAACAACTAATTCTTTGAATTTATCAGAAAAAGCCCAAATTAAATCATCATTTATATCTTTTGCACAAAACTCAAAACCAGATATATTTTCTAAAAATATAGGTGGATAATCAATAAACTTCTCTCCATCTATTTCATAAAAATTTGATTTTTCCATATCTACTAATCTAGCAGTTAATTTAATTTTTCCAAGAAAAACTTTAAATTCATCATTCTTGATTCTAAGTTTAGCTGGAAAAAAATCTAATTCATTTTTTAATTTATCAGCCAATTTATTAATGAAAGTTTCAGAGAACAATAACATCTTAGGAATTGTTTGAATATAATCTGTATTAGAAATATTTTTGGAGGTATATCCACTCTGAGCTATAAAAACTGCTTCATCTGTATAATTACCTTTATTGTAATTAATAAATTCTACAATTTTTCTATCATCCTGTTTTAAGTCCACATACGCTTCTTCATTATCAACAGCAGAGTATATTTGATAAAGAGTCATCATTTTTTCCTTTCTTACTATTACTTTTAGAAATTGGTGCAGCACAAATATATTTGCCAGTTCTAAAAGTTTCTCTTAATTCGTTTTGCATTTTTAATATTTCTTCTGAGATTTTCTTTTTACTCCATTTTTTATTTTTAACAATGGTAGCCAATCTTTCTAATCATTGCTCAACCATTTCATTATAAAGTTTATGCTCTGTAGTTCATCCACGATGTAGCCCCGTCTCGTCATCGAAGTATTGGTTTTGCAGGCAGAACGGCTGGTGTGCGCTATCCGTTACTCTTGTTTCTTCTTTCAGACGACCCCAGCCAGTATAGTTAAAGAACAAACATTTCAGACGATTTTAAAGAAGGCTTTGCAGTCATTTGAAAATATCGAATCTTATTTTTTGATTTTTTTCTTAGGATTTAATTCTTCTTTACGTTGCTTATAAAATTGCCAATATTTTTTGTCTTCCATAGAGAAAGGTGTGTAACGTAGCTCATTATAAGTTAGGTCAAAATATTTATAGGCATTTTCCATATCACCCAATTCGTAATAAACGATTCCTGTCCATATAAACACACCTGCTGCAGGTTCATCTTTTCGTGCCTCAAGTGCAATTAACATCCACTCAAGGGCTTTTTGATAATCACCTAATTTTTTATAATTTTCTGAAATACCACAGGCGATTGCCGAAGTAGGCTCAACGAATTGAGTAGCTGGTTTGGGTAAAAGTTCCCATGCTTGATTCAGAATATCAATGCTTTCATCCGGCGTAGTAGCATCATTTGAGTTACATACAAAATCATTGATTTTTTTGTTCAATTCATAATTTACTTGATCTAAATACATAATTTATCCTTCTTAGATTAACAACCTTTAGGTAGCTTACCGTTTTTAGGTTTACGGGCATTTTTATAACGTTCTTTACTTTTCGCTCCACGAGAACAATTGCCTAGTTCATATTCCAATCGGTAATTATTGGAGTCAAGCATCCATTTCCGCGCTACCTGAGACTTGGCTCCATGATAACGACCACAACGATTCCAATAAGAAACAGCATCTTCAGGATTATGTCCCATATGTGCATTCCTTAAAGAGTATTTGTTACCATCTACATCTTTGAAAACTACACCCTCAGGAATCTGTAAAATCGACTGAAAGTTGTATTTCAGACGACCTTATGGGATTATAAAACCTTGATACGACTTACGTTTACTCAAAATCTATAATTTTTCCATATTCAAGAATTTCATCAAAAGTATCTGCTACTTTTCCAATACTTCCATCATCTAGCCAATATTCCCATATTGATAGATTATCATTTAAATCGAAATATAAACATCTCCCATCTGAAGAAGATCCAAACATAAAACCTTTCTTTACGCGTTCAGAGTCTACAAAGTCTGTGGAGTCATGCCTTTCTACAATATTTTCTGCCTTTTGTTTTTTCTTATTTATTTCAACTAAATATTCCATATAATTCCAGTTTGGAAAAGAATTCAACTCTTCAAATAATAAATTATTATTAAATAAATCAATTTCATAATCTTTAAATTCTATTTCCATAAACAACTTGAATTTTTCAAGGGTATTTTTATATGACTGAGGCAATAAGATGTTTAAATTTTTTTCTATGCTTGATAATTTATTCATGATTAGTCCTTTCAATATGAGGGGGGTACAACTTCTAATATGATCCTGTTCAAGTTTATTCCGATAATCCTCACGAAATTTATCGTACGCTTGAGCTTGGGTTTTATCTCTACGAAAACTTTTTGTAACAAAGAAATGTAACTACTTAGTAAGTTTTATCATGTAAACCTGATCTTATTTCTAGTAAAGGACCTGGATTTTTACCAGATATATGGTGCAATTCTATCTTACTCCATTATAACCTTGAGGAGCCTGTCCTTTCCACATTTTACAAATGTTTAAATGAGTAAATGCAAAAGCTTAAGGTTCTTGGTAAACAGGTCTTCCATTATAAGTAATTTTTTACTCCTTGAATTGCAATAAAAAGCCCTCTAGGCATAACCTAGAGGGCTTTCTAATGCTGGCGGAGAGGGTGGGATTCGAACCCACGGCCCCTTGCGGAGTCACTGGTTTTCAAGACCAGCTCCTTAAACCACTCGGACACCTCTCCATAACGGTACTATTATATCAGATTGGCCCAATAATAAGCAATAACGTAATAGTTAAGCAAGCAAAAAAGCTGGCTCAAAACCAGCTTTTTCATGTGTATTTGTTATTAAATTAATATTTCAACTATTTACTATTGAATTAAGTATTCACTAATTATCATAAATTAGAATAAATCTTTTTTCCACATACCGATAATGGCAATAATAGAGAATACTAATGCAACCCCTATAACCTCATAGAATCCCTCTGGATCCTCTTGGAACGGTAATGGTACATTTGTACCCCACAAGCTAAATACAATGGTCGGAACTGCCATAGCAATAGTAAGGGTCGCCAACATTTTCATAACCAAGTTAAGGTTGTTAGAAATAATGGATGTGAAGGCGTTCATCATGTTCATCAAGATATTGGAGTACATTTCAACCATCTCGATGGCCTGTTTATTCTCGATGATAACGTCCTCTAGTAAGTCCTCATCCTCTTCGTACATCTTGAGAAGATGTTTATAGGAACTATGACCACGCAAGCGCAATAGACGTTCCATAACGGTACCATTCGTGCGCAATGCAGATGTAAAGTATGTCATGGATTTCTGTAATTCCAACAATTGGAAGAAGTCTTTATTCTTTGTAGTATGACGCAATTGGACTTCAATATCGTCAGTACGGCGGTTGATTTGTTGCAAGTAGCGCAAGAACATAGTTGCTGTGCGATACAAGATTTGGAACAAGAAACGCGTCTTTTTGTATGTGTAGAACGTAGAAATCTGATTAGAAATGAATGGATACAATACTTCAGACTCTTCTAAGCAGATAGTAATGAAGAAGTCTGGCGTCAAGAAAATACCAAGCGGTACTGTATCATACATATCGTTACCGCGGATAACCGGAATATTGATAACGATAAAGATGTAGTTATCCTCTAACTCCACGTGAGAACGTTCTTCCATATCGAGAGCGGTCTTTAAAACGTCCGTTGGGATTTCCGTCAAAATATTGATAAGGGATAACTCATCGGGGTCTGGGTTCACCAAATTTACCCAAGAACCTTTTGTGGCATCTGATACAGTGCTATCGGAAACTAACTCTTCTTCTATATGTTTATACACCGTAATCATGCTATCCCTCCTTCCAACGAACTTATAGTAATCATCTAATAAATTATATACTATTTTATAGCTATTATTCAATTCAATTGTGAAAGTTTTGTGTATCTAGAACATACATATACAGTTTTATGTCTATTTATGATGTACAGATATATAGTATAAGTATCGTAAATGTTTAATCCACGCAATAAAATAACCTCTAAGTTAGTCAGTTACTAACCTAGAGGTTATTTATATCCGCCCTAATCATTCAGATCAGGATAATGTAATTTATTTCGTTCCTCTACAGAGCTATAAACTCTGCCTTTCACCTAATTACGGCGCAAGATACGAACAGAGTTCAAGATACAAAGGATGGATACACCAGTATCACCAAATACGGCCCACCACATGGATGCATAGCCCATAAGGCCAAGCGCCATGATAAGGATTTTTACAGCAATAGCGAACACTACGTTTTGCCATGCTACACGTAATGTTGCTTTGGACAAGTCAAGAATATGTGCAATAGCAGTCAAGGACGGACGCATGAACACAACATCTGCTGCCTCGATAGCCGCATCAGCACCACTACCCATCGCGCCACCTACATCAGCACCTGCAAGTACTGGAGCATCGTTGATGCCATCCCCTACAAACATGGTTGGACCATATTCAGAGCGAATATCTTGTACTACGGACAATTTATCTTGTGGCAACAATTGAGCGCGAACAGCACTTACACCAGTTTCTTTTGCGATGTAATTTGCACTTGCTTCAGCATCACCTGTAAGCATAACAGTTTTAATATCTTGACCATTAAGATCAGCGATAGCCTCTGCGGAATCAGGACGCGCTTCATCGGCGATGATGATGCGACCTAAGTATGTATTACCTTCTGCCACAAGAACTTCTGTGCCATATTCAGCAGCTTCTGTTGGATAGCCTTGAACATTATAGCGTTCCATAAGACGACGGTTACCAATAAGTACTTGTTGACCATCTGCCATACCTACCATACCTTCACCTGCCAACTCTTGAACGAAATCAGAAGGTTCCACTGTAAGGCCTTGATTTTTTGCTTCAGACACGATGCTTGTTGCGATTGGATGTGTAGAAACGGCTTCGATAGCTGCCGCCATGGATAACAATTGACTGGAACTTACATGAGAGCCTACAGTTTCTACGCTGTGAACTTTGAACTCACCAGATGTGATAGTACCAGTTTTATCAAGAGCTACTGCTTTCACATTAGCCAATGCCTCAATAACGCGACCACCTTTAAGCAAGATACCGTGTTTAGATGCATTGCCGATACCGGAGAAGAATGCAAGTGGCACGCTGAGCACCAATGCACATGGGCAAGAAATAACGAGGAATGTTAAGGCTGTGTAGATCCATTTATGCCATTCACCAGTAATAAGGGATGGAATGATAGCAACCGCTAAGGAAAGAGCTACAACGATTGGTGTGTATACGCGAGCAAAACGCGTGATAAAACGGTCGATTTTAGGTTTAGAGGATGCAGCATTTTCAACAGCATCAAGGATTTTAGTAACCATAGATTCTTCAAGAACCTTATCAACGCGCATTGTAATGCGACCAGATTCATTGATGCAACCAGACATGAGTTGTGTGCCAGGTACAGCGCGAACCGGTACAGGTTCACCTGTTACAGGTGCTGTATTAACGCGAGTTTCGCCTTCAAGCACTGTGCCGTCTAGAGGAATCAAATCGCCAGGGCGAACCTCGATAGTCCAGCCCACTTCAACCTTTTCAGGAGCCATAACTACGATTTCACCACCGCAGCATGTATCAACAACGCGTACCTCTTGAGGACGCATATCAACAGCGTTCATGATTTCTGTACGACTACGATCAGTTGCTTTTTCTTCAAAGAACTCGCCGATACGGTAGAACAAGATAACGCCTACGGCCTCAGGTAATGCATCGATAGCAATAGCGCCCAATGTAGCAATAGACATCAAGAAGTTTTCGTCAAACACTTGGCCTTTTAAAATATTACGACCTGCGATACGCAATACTGGGAACGCAAGAAGAATATAGGCAATATAGTAAATTGGGGTTTCAATAGACTCTGGTAAACTGATGGACGGAACAACTGTAGTCAATGCTTCGTAAGCCATAAACAATAAGCCTGCTACGATAACTGCAATTGTTACGGCCTCACTGCCGTGATCGTGATCATGACCATGGTCATCCACAGCCGCTTTAGATTTACGCTCGTAATCAGCTACTGTTACGCCCTCTTCAATGGCATCGCAAATCTCTTGAATGTCACGTTTAAGAGCTTCGCGGTCTTCCCAAGAGCCGGTTAATTTTAATTGATGTGTAGCAAGTGTAAAATTGGCAGTCTCTACCACATCCATTTTACGGATACGATCTTCAATTTTTGCTGCACAGTTCGCACAGTTCAAATCCTTCAATAACAATGTTTCTTCCATGATATCTCCTTTGATAATAGTGAAAGCTTCTATCCTGTATTGTAAGTTAATAGGTAATATTTTTCTAATACTTATTAGACATATCTTGTTTCATATCTTGTTATATATGTTCCTAAACATTTTTCATCAGATATTCTTTATATGAATATCTGTTCATATGTTTATTTTAATAGAATTCATAAAGTATGTCAAGAAGAATTATCAAAATATCTATGATAATAAACAATAGTAAAATAGCCTATACTCATCATACATGAGTATAGGCCAAATCTATTTTTCTTCACTTTACAATTTACTTTACTGAGTTTCTTTATTTGATTACTTTACCAATTACATTAGTGTTATTATTATCAACTCTTCAAAGGTTCTTATTCAAAAGGGTTCTTATTCAAAAAGATTAATTTCCTTTATATCTTTAAAAGCAATGGCTACGCTCTCAATAGATAGACTATGTGCAGGTTTACCTATCGCCTCGACAGTCCCTACTAATTCCGTATAGCAATGACCTGTATAATAAAGCACTCGTACAAAATCCCCTTCCACCAAGGATTGTATAGTACGGTTTAATTCCTCTATTTGATCCTCCGATAGCTCTACACGATTCTCTTTAGGCCGTGCCACAGCTGCCAGTAATACTTCAAATCCCTTTAATGCCGCAAAGGGCATAAATTGTTTCGCCCGTTGTAAACGAGACATACGATGTTTCATTAATGTATACCTCCCCTTATGCGACTAACCTATTTTCAATTGCTGTTCTTCGTTCAACTGCCATTGTATCCATTACACTATTTATTCCCCATTATGGCCACCTACCAAGGTATTTCTAAAGCGCATTGTCCCTTCATCTTGCAAGCTAGAGGCACGTAAAATAGCGTTTTTACCGAACTGCTCCTTGATAGACAACATCGCCTCATGTACTTGCCGCTCCTTTTCCTCTTCCTCCGTCGCAAGAGAGCTGAATAAATCTACCTCCTGAGGTATAGCAGAGCGATTGACTAAATCCTCAAAGCTTACGCCTATACGCCGTATAAGTTCATTTTTATGGCAATGTTGTTCATATAATTTAATTACTGCCGTCGTTAATGTTTGCAATGAATCAGTGTACTGTTTAAGCTTTTTAGAACCTCCAGTAGAGCGCACCATATCATCTGCATAGCCGATATGAACGTGAATATGGTTCGTAACCCCTTTGATTTGTAGTAGCTCTAGTACTAAGGACTCCACCATTTCCCGCATAGGCACGTACGCCTCTTCATAAGTATAGTTACGCAACAAAATCTGGCTATGCGAGATAGAATGCTTAATAGGACGATACGCATGAATATCTGCAATCGTACACGGCTCACGGCCCCAAGCATGATCGATAATGAGCTCTGCATTAACACCAAATTCCTTGTACAACTTGGCCTCTGGAACCATGGTAATACCATGCAAATCATAAGCTCCATATTTATGTAAGCGGTTGGCTATGCCCTTACCAATCTGCCAAATGTCGGTCAAAGGCTGATGATACCAAATTTTCTCTTTAAAGAGGCTTTCATCAAGATACCCTATAAAATCAGGCGCATGTTTTGCGAGAATATCGAGGGCAACCTTGGCAAGGAACAAGTTTGTTCCAATCCCAACGGTGGCATAAATCTTGGTCGCCTCTAACACCGCATCAAGCAGCATCTGCGCTAGCTCTCGAGGTGTTTTCTTGTAGAGCGGTAAGTAAGGCGTAATATCGATAAAATACTCATCGATAGAGTATACATGTACATCCTCAGGTGCCACATACTTGAGCAAAGTCCCGTAAATCTCAGCAGACGCCTGCATATACCGCTTCATATGAGGCTTCACCGTCAAATACTCAATGTGCGGAGGGATCTCAAAAAGACGACTGCGATTCTTAACACCTAGCTTTTTTAAGGCCGGTGAAATAGCCAATGTAATAGCCCCTTTGCCACGAGACCCATCAGCCACCACCAAAGGCGTTGTAAACGGATCCAACCCCAAATCGGCGCACTCCACAGACGCGTAAAAACTCTTCAAATCAATGCACATATACATTCGATCCGTATCAGCTGAACCCATACAAACACCTCCTCAAACCGCTACATTACTAGCCTCTACAATAGATATAAAAAGAAGAATTTCTATGATTAGTATAACAAAAATACAGAGTATTTTCAAACATATGTTTGTTATTATAAAGGTAAATTTATAGAAAATAAAAAGCACCTAACACTAGATATATAATCTAATATTAGATGCCTATGTGTTTAACACATTATTAAATATAGCTATTTATTTCTATCTAACAAAATCCAACATCCCCAAAAATACCACTAGTCCTAATGCAATTGAAGCAAGGCCATACACAATAGTTACCCTTACATTATCTATACTTACTTCTCCATTTTTTGCAAGCACACCTGTCGGACTAAATAGAACTACAGGTCCACCGATTGGTCCAAAAGGAATATAAAACTCTACACTTTCAGCAGTATGAGTCTCACCATTCAAGATATACTTAATATCATAACCATAAATATATTTATCCATACCACGAGCTAATGGTAGTTCCTTTATAACTCGTGGAAGTATAGACACAATCGTTACTGGAGTTCCATTGCGCCGTAATACAAATCGTCTGATAATTAAATACAACCCACTAAGTATTAACCAAAGAGCCACACAACAGAAGTAAAATACAAAAAACTCCATGCCGCTACCCATCACGCGCTCCTTTCCTAACAATACACTGAAAACTATCTAGTTCTATTATATATTGATGGGACTTATTTTGCTAACGTAATACAAAAAGAGCACCACCTATCGAGGGGCGACTTACGTGTCGTTTGGAGCCACGAGATAGGTGGTGCTTTTTTGTAACTAAGTTGTCGAAATAAAGTCGGGCCCCATCAATATAGGCACCCCACGATAGTTTTCATTATTGTTCCGGCCCCATGTCTCGGAATTCCACGTCTCTAAATTGTGTTAATTCCCCAATGAATTGGAGTTCCACGGTACCGACGGAACCATTACGGTGTTTACGAATGAGGACTTCTGCGTTGTCCCCTTTTTCAGAGTTTTCATCGTAATATTTATCGCGGTACAAGAAGATAACGATATCCGCATCTTGTTCAAGAGAACCAGATTCACGAAGGTCAGATAGTACAGGCCGTTTATCTGGTCTGCTTTCAACACTACGAGACAATTGAGACAAGGCGATGAGCGGCACATTGAACTCACGGGCGATCAATTTGAGGTTACGAGAGATTTCAGACACCTCTTGTTGACGGTTCTCGCTGCCCTTACCGGAGTTGCGGCCTTGCATCAACTGAATATAGTCGACGATAACGAGATCGAGACCATGTTCTACCTTAAGACGGCGCAATTTAGAGCGCATATCTTGTACAGTAAGACCCGGCGTATCATCAATAAAGAGCTTAGATTTGCTCATGCGATCCGCTGCAGCGATAACCTTTTCCCAGTCAGTAGGGTCCATATTCGCACGGCGCAATTTTTCAGAACTCACACCTGCCACGGAGGATAGAATACGACCAACGAGCTGTTCCTTGCCCATTTCTAGAGAGAAGAACGCTACCGTCTTGTCGTACAACATCGTTACGTTTTGAGCAATATTCAAGGTGAATGCTGTTTTCCCCATCGCAGGACGGGCTGCTACGAGGATGAGGTCAGATTTTTGTAGACCATTGAAGACATGGTCTACATCCTTAAAGCCTGTTGGTACCCCTGTAATAGCACCATCATGCTGTTGCAATGCATTTAATTTATCTAAGTTAGATAACACAACCTCCCCAATAGGAGCAAATGATGATTCAGACTGTGTTTGACCACTTACGTCCAATACCATTTGTTCCGCCTTGTTAAGGATAGCTGTTGGCTCATCTTCGCCAGCGTACGTCATGCCTACGATTTTATTCCCTGCATCGATAAGGCGGCGCAACTGAGCTTTCTCACTAATGATTTTCGCATGTTCCTCTACATTGTAGGACACCGATTCATTAGCCAAAGATGTAATATATGCAAGACCGCCTACCGCATCGAGACGCTTACGACGATCTAGCTCTTCACCAACAGTGATAAAGTCCGCCGTCTTGTTAGCATGCACGATTTCTAAGATAGCATCATAAATAATACGATGCGCATCGCGGTAAAAGTCTTCAGATTTTAGAATACTCGTCACTGTATCGACAACGGCACCCGAGTTGGATCCATTCGTTAATAAAGCCCCCAAAACGGCTTTTTCCGCATCTAAATTATGCGGTGGAATGCGTACATCCATGATAATCCCCTTTATAAAACCACTATGGATAAAAGAATTCACCATACTCAAAGAGCATGGTGAACACTATTATTCAGCTACTACGTTAACCTTGATAGTACTTGTAATTTCAGGATGAACACGAACGAGTACATCATGTACGCCTAATGTTTTCAATGGTTCTTTGATTTCGATTTTCTTTTTATCGATATCTACTTTGTATTGCGCTTTAGCTGCATCGGAAATATCTTTTGCAGTAACGGAACCGAATACACGACCTTCTTCACCCATGCGAACTTTTACAGTTACTTCAACCTTAGTCAATTGAGCTGCCAAGATTTTAGCCTCGTCATTGGCAACAGCTTTATTGTGAGCGATGGATTCTTGCTTTTGTTTCGCATTATTTACGTTAGTTGCTGTACCTTCAAGGCCAAGACCTTTTTTGATTAATACATTACGGCCATATGCATCGCTAACTTCAACGATTTCGCCTTTTTTACCAACCTTTTTAACGTCTTCTAACAATACTACTTTCATTGTTCTTCCTCCTCTTTCTCTGCGGAATGAAGGGCTTCAAGAGCATGGTCTAAAATAGCCTTCTTCGCTTCCTCTATCGTCATACCTTGTAATTGGGCACCAGCCACGGTTCTGTGACCACCGCCACCCAAGGCTTCCATTACAACTTGTACGTTTACCTTGCCTTTGGATCGAGCGCTAACGCCGATACCGCCGTCATTCAAGGAATACAGTACAAAGGCTGCTTCAATATCTTCATTACTGATGAGCATATCCGCACTTTGTGCAGCTAATGCCATCATATCCTTCAAACCTTCAGGGGCTACAGAAATAGCAATTCCTTCAGTTCGATTGGCTTCAAATACCATTTTAGCACGCAATTGAACAGAATCGAAGGTTTCAATAAATAATTGTTTAACCCGTTCAATATCTGCCCCTGCACGGCGTAAGAATGCAGCCGCTTCAAAGGTACGTGCTCCAGTTTGTTGCACAAAATTCTTCGTATCTAGAACGATACCTGCATAGATACCTGTAGCTTCCGCTTTTGAAAGTTTTACGCCACCACCTGCGTATTGTACAAGCTCTGTAACAAGCTCAGATGTGGACGATGCAGTAGGTTCCAAATAAGTAAGTAATGGATTTTCTACAAAGTCCGCTGCACGGCGGTGATGATCGATAACGATGCGTCGTTCAGAAATTTCAAGAGCCTCTTGAGCTGCTACCATTTCTTGGCGATGTGTATCACATACAATAGTGAGCGTATTAGCGTCTACCCAAGCTTTTGCCGCTTCAGGGGTGATGATATGTTCTGTCCAGAACTCATCTTCTTTCAGAACAGTTACCATTTTATCAATGGCGCTCGTTTCCTTTGAAAGTACGATGCGTAATTCTTTACCCAAGATACGTGCAATAGCTACAACACCAATAATACCACCTAACGCATCATAATCTTCACGCTTATGACCCATCACAAGGATTTTATCGGAATCAAGCATAAGCTCATGTAAGGCTTGTGATACAACACGAGCACGAACACGAGTATTCTTCTCAACGCCAGCTGTATTACCGCCAAAGAAGCGGGTGCTTTCACCATCCATAATACACACTTGGTCACCACCGCGACCTAATGCAATATCTAGCGCAGCACGAGCTCGGCTTGATACCTCTTTTACAGAGCCTACGTTCTCGCTAATACCAATAGAAATCGTAGCTGGCACTTGACGGGGAGAAGGCAATTTACGGATTTTCTCAAGAATTTTAAATCCATTTTCCTCCATCGCATGAAGTGCACCACGAGAAATAGCAAAGGTATACATATCATCTTGGAAGTTACGAATGAAGCCTTCTTGTCTATCAATTTCATCCATAATGATATTGTTAATATCGGCCCAAACACTTGTATACTCACGGTCACTAAGACCTTTTGTCAACTCTTCGAGATTATCGATTTGAATCATGCCCCACACAGGCTGATCTTTTTCAGCTTTAATACGCGCCTTTTCTAGGTCAGTAATATCTTTAAAATACAAAGCCATTACTGCATGCTCTGCCAACTCATCTTCACTATGAATATCTGGTCGTGCATCACGGGGATCGATGAATTTATAAATAATTTGGAAGTATCTTTCATCATATTTTTCCGTCATGTATCCGGATTTGCCCCAAATTTTATCAATGCGGAAGCCAGGTATTAGGGCAGACATCTTTTGAAGTTTATTCCAGTCTACTGCAACCCAATCTGCAAAGACACTATTATTCCATACGAGGGTACCTTGTTTATTAACAAGAGCAATCCCCATTGGCAAGTTTTGTAAAGCAAAGTTCGAAGCTTGTGTGACGTTTTTCATCATCGCACTAAACTGTTCTCTTGCTAAACGACGCCGGTTATGAAGGGTATTATAATTAACCAAATATGCCGCTACTACGATAATTAAAGCTAGAATTGCAATGGCCCAATTCAAATAGGCCAACAATAATAACAATAATACGATAACGGTAATAATGGTAATTTCTAAACCTTCCCATCTCCGTTGAAAGGATTTCATAACGGCCTCCTTTCTGTTACTACTGACGCGCTTTGTAACGTGTCCGTAAATCTAAAAACATATCTATAACACCAAATATTGCTAATGCCTGCCCAAAGAAAAATGCATATACACCAAGCAATATCCACTTCAATTTATTACTCATGCGATAACTACTCATTAAATCTGCTAAAGCTGCAAATCCATGAACAGAACACATAGAGCTACCTAGGAGTAATACATTAGTACTAATGGCTGTGACCCATGAAGAGTTCATATTGATATGTGGAGCACCATATATACCAATGATGCCTAAAGCATATAGCCCTGCACTCCAAACGGGCATTCTCCATTCTTCAATGGGTAAAAATCGAGGTATGGAGATACGTAATCGCTTACCTAACCATATAGATATCTGAATAGTTATATAACTATATGATACTGCAGCTATAGCTACAGCTACAAAAAACGCATCCTTCAAACCAGTAGCAAGCTTATCCATATTTTTTACAAATAAATCAGCTTGTTCCTGTGTAATATTAGAATTCGTCTGCAATGCTTGATCAGCAATCATACGAGCTTGCTCTGTCATCTGTGTATCTATCCTTGATAGGTCAATACCAGATATATACGCTTGTGCAATAAAAGTTACTAATACGGCAACAAACATAGCAATACTAGGGAGTAATAGCCGTTTAATCGTTCCTAAAGAAAGACGATTACCTTCTCCTACTCCTACACCTACCGCAGCAAATAAACCAACAGGTATACCATTCCATGGTCCAAACAAGACTACCGCTAAGAAAGTAGTGACAACAGCTGCCGATATACTATATTTACGGCCCCATTTTGTTCCAATTATGCCAATGGCTGCAGGTGTAACAAAAAATGATAAAAAAGCGAAAGCTGGTATATAAACACTGATAGCACTAAGGATAACACCTATAGCACTAACAAATCCAGTTTCTACCATCGCTCTTGTATTTGTTTGTTTCATAAATCTCCATTCTAAATCAAAGAAGATAGATTAATTGGTATCTTTTAATTATAACAGTTTAAAAAGGTAACTTCAAATACCCTATGTAGTAGATAAATGCGATAGCACCGCTATTTATGGTAGATTTAAAAGGTTCCTTTTAACATGTTAAAAGTACCACACCTTGAGGTGCGGTACTTTCATATATTGTATTTGATTATACGTCTTGAATAATCGGCAAGATCATAGGACGACGGCGAGTTTTATCATAGAAGAATTTACCCAACGCGTCGCGTACGTTTTGCTTAATAGTAGTCCAATCTTTAATGCGTTGCACTTCACAATCTTCAAGAACTTGTTCTACCCTACGTTCTGCAGCAAGCATGAGTTCTTCTGCATCGCGTACGTATACGAAGCCACGAGATACGAGGTCTGGACCAGCTACGATTGTACCAGAAGCTTTGTCCATCGCCATGACAACGATAACCATACCTTCTTGAGCCAATTGTTGACGGTCGCGGATAACGATGTTACCTACGTCACCAACGCCAAGGCCATCTACGAAGATAGCGCCAGCTTGTACACGACCGGCTTTGCGACCACCATCTTTATCGAATTCAAAGATTTGACCATTGTCGCCGATAAGGACTTTCTTAGGATCTACGCCCATAGCCACACCAAGTTCACCATGACGGCGCAACATGCGGTACTCACCATGAACTGGGATAAAGTATTCCGGACGAACAAGGTTAAGCATTGTTTTAAGCTCTTCTTGGCTCGCATGACCAGATACGTGGATACCACGGTCTTTACCGTATACCACATTACAACCTAAACGAAGCAAGTTATCGATAGTTCTACCTACAGCACCTTCGTTGCCTGGAATTGGTGTAGCAGAAATGATAACAGTATCATTCGGAGCCAATTCTACAGTACGATGGTTGCTTGTTGCCATACGGGACAAGCCTGCCATCGGTTCACCTTGAGAACCAGTTGTTAAGATCATGATTTGGTCATCTGTGTAGTTGTGCATTACATCTACGTCGATGATTGTATTTGGTGGAATGTTTAAGTAACCGCGTTCTTGAGCGATTTCTGTAACATTTACCATACTGCGGCCCATAACGACAACCTTACGGTTGAACATAACTGCCGCATCAATAGCTTGTTGGATACGAGATACGTTAGAAGCGAATGTTGCCAAAACAACGCGGCCTTTTGCTTCGCCAACAGCTTGTTTGATAGCAGGACCTACGGAACTTTCAGAACCTGTAGTACCTGGTTTTTCAACGTTTGTAGAGTCGGACATCAAGGCCAATACACCTTTATTACCGAGCTCAGCAAATTTGTGCATATCCATCAAACGGCCATCAACTGGCGTTTGGTCAATTTTAAAGTCACCTGTATGAAGCACAGTACCGATTGGTGTATCGAAGTACACAGCACAGGAGTCAGGGATGGAGTGGTTTGTTTGGATAAAACCAACCTTCACTTGACCAATTTGAACTTCATCGCCTGCAGCAATAGTACGAAGACATTTTGGAGATACCTTATGTTCTTTAAACTTGCCTTCAATCAAACCACAAACGAGGTTTGTTGCATATACTGGGCAGTTAATTTCTTTCATAAGGTATGCCAAGGAACCAATATGGTCCTCGTGACCATGGGTAATTACGACAGCTTTCACGCGATCCTTATTCTCGATGATATAGCTCATATCAGGAATAACGATATCTACGCCAAGCATATCTTCGCTAGGGAACGCAAGGCCAGAGTCGAGAACGATAATTTCGTCCTCATATTGGAAGATGGTCATGTTTTTACCGATTTCACCAAGACCGCCAAGAGGGATGATTTGGAATTTACCCTTATTAGCGCCATTTGGTGTACGACCTACTAATTCCACAGGAGCCTCTTGATTGTTGCGGTTTGTGGAGCGATTATTTGGACGGTTGTTATTACGGTTTTGACTATTGCGACCATTGTTAGAGCGCGTATTACGCGTATTTTCACTACGTTCACCACGTGGTGCACGAGTTTGACGAGGTTTACGTTCTGTACGTTCTTGACCTTCACCTTGCTCAGCATTGCGACGTGTATTTGTACGGCGTGTCGTATTAGTACGACCACCATTTGCATTTGTACGAGTATTTGTACGGCGTTGGCGTGTTGTGCCTTCACCTTCACCAGCTGCATGTTGACGAGTACGACCCTCGCCAGCAGGACGGCGTGTATTAGTGCGGCGGCGAGTTTGTTTATGTTCGCCTTCAGCCGCAGCTATACGAGTAGCAGTTTTTGCCACTGTTGGTTCTGCTTTCACTTGTGCAGTAACCTGATTATCTGTTGTATTCACAGTTCCTCCTAAAATTTTGTTCATTATTTTATTTAACATAGTTTCTTTTCTCACCTATCACTTGAATTGATCTATGCTATGGAGGCCACACAAAGAAAAAGGCGCTAAAATACTAGCGTCTCGTCAAATGGGCGCAAAAATGCGCTATCAATTTTTGCCGTTCCTAGTGTTGTTGTGACCATTTGCCATAGCAAATGAGTATATTGCCATCATTAGACATGTCAGCCGCGACGGGTACGTTCTCTTCGTTCCAATCTAATGGGTTTTGCAATATAATCCGATCGATTTTGATGAAAGCCTCGCTTTCATACGTTATGTCTATTGTAACATAAAAATAGCGTTAACAAAAGAGGGTAGCCCCCATGTTAACGCTATTTAGATATATCACATTCTATTTATCATCATCTGGCATAGTTTTGTAAAAGCCTTCGATACGCCACGCGCCATTCTCTTCAATAACAGAAATATAACGCTTCATCGGCGTTGATTCTACAACACCGGCGCCAACCTTTGTGGTTTGTAGGTTTGCATCAAAGACAATGCGCTTCAAATCCCCTGTGCGACTCACCCGTGTAACACCTAGGGATACTACATCCACCTTTGGCGCTTGTTTCATAGATGCTAGCCATTTTTGTTTTTCTGTCGGGTTTGTACTAGCTTGGCTAATGATATAGGTGAAAGCCTTATCATAATCCTTGTTATTTACGGCATCAAAATAATTTTGCACAGAAGCTCGCGCTGCTTCCGCACTGCCTTCACCAACGATAGAGTTTGTAAGCCATCCGTCAGGGAATACTTCATTAGCTGGGCCCATCGCACGTAAAGATGCGCCAAACACACAAATGACAACCACAAGTATACCTACTAGAACGCGTGTTGTAAGAGCACTGCTCGTAGGAGATACTTTCATAATAGACGCCAATCGCTTGTCTATAACAAGATGCTGCAACGCACTACCGTATTGATTATCTTGAGGCTGACCTTTTAAGCATAATAAGCCTAATACGATCAGTGGCCCTACAAAGGGAATTAGAAATAACAGCAATGTAGCACTACTTTTACCCGTATCATGGAGACGTCGTACAGATAGCGCAATCAGAGGCATCAAAGAAACTAAACTAAGTATGGCAACGATAAGACCTGCCAACCCGATTAGATACGGTCCTGTATAGAATATTGCGGTCAAACCATAAAATATGGCTAACAAGCCAATAATAGCAATATGCCATAACAAGAGAAACTGGAGAAACTCCCTACGAGAGGCGCGCCCATCTGTATCCATAAACTTCGTGCCCATCACATAGAGGAATGTGTCCTTATAGCTTAGCTGATAATGAGACAACGGATAGATGACATCACCTTCTGGTGCAATGCGCTCCACCTCTGTTGCCACCGTATACTGTCCGCAAGTAGGACAAAACATAGCCGCCTCATCACAATAATGACGGCAAGCATCACAATAACGTTTCATAAACTTCTCTCCAAAACTCTCAATCTTTTATTATTTTAACTATCTCAATTACTTATTATTTTAATAATCTCAATCATCTATTATTTTAAATAGGTATCTACCGCCTCAGAAAATCCTTGTCGATATAGATTGGCACCACCGTTTGCGGGATGGCGCAAACCAATGGCAGATAGGCCAAATTTGCCCATCGTATCCGCAGATTTTTGTCCTACTGCGAGCACGAGAGGTTCTGCACCGCCTAATTCTATATGTAAATCTATTAAACGTTTTGTATACTCCCAACCTAGTTGTTGCTCTTTATCCGTAGGTGTGCGGTTAGTCAATGGGTTGCCATCCTTATGCGGATGGAAGGGGAATATGTTCCACAGCAATGTGTCATAAGGATCGATGCCCTTTTCAACAATGGCACTCCATACTACAGTGTCAGTAGGTTCATTAAAACCATCCTTTTGCTGTGTTCCTTTTAACAAAGTACTAGTAGGTGAACTAGTACGTTCCAACTGAATAGTCGTGATATCCTTCGCACGAATGGTTTTGTGCTTATCTAGTAGCATTCTTTCACAAGTAATAGCAATACCTGTAAAGCGCCCCCCTTGGTATCCTACTGCCTCTGCCACTACAAAGACCTTAGCTCGACCCAAGCGCGGCAATAAATAAGCGACCAAATTATCTCGACGCACACGAGCCGCGTCAAAACCGTCTGCAACGATTTCTAAATTGGGATTTACCTCGCCCCAAGGATTATGAACAAAACTACCTTGATACTGAGCAAGCCAATCTACAAAGCTACGTACCTTCGCTACTCTCTCTGCATCAAAGGACGCTATATATTCGTCAAAAGACAAGATCTTCTCTAACTCAAATAAAGACATACAGCCTCCAATTTAAATTTTATACGTTATTACCGATATATATCTACTATACATGATAATTACACGAATTGCATAAGAAATATATAGTTATATGTACTACAATCAAGATGTCACCACTCCGTTCTGGGGAAACAGGTACAGAAAGGAGGTGCACCAGTGAAAGATATTCTTATAATCCTTCTAGTTCCTATCGTGGTAAATGTGACCAGCTATCTCATTTGCAAGTGGTTAGATAGGAAATTTCATGGTGATTAACCCCGTTAGCTTAGACGACCATAAGCAATAAAAAACTCCCTCAAGTATTTCGCGGTTCTTGAGGGAGTTTTTTTGTGCTTACAGTGAATTCTTACAATCCTTCAGCTACTTATAGTATACATTATTTTAGGATTTTGTCCATTGTAAAACACCCAAGAGAATATAAACTCTTGGGTGTTTCTTTTGAGATGTATATAACTGATATATAAAACTAAATATAGAACTCGATTTTGTCTTCTTTTGCTAATTGGAATTGTTCGAAGATGTGGTTCCGTATATTAACAAAGTTCGGCGATGTACGATCGGTTCTGTCGATGATGTTTACAGGGATGATAGTTTGTACACGACCTGGATTTGCCGCTAGTACTACAACGCGATCCGCAAGAACTACGGCTTCTTCAATGTCGTGGGTAACAAATACAACCGTCTTGCCTTCTTCGCGGCAGATGCGAGAGATTTCGTCTTGTAAGTTGATACGTGTTAATGCATCGAGGGCGCCTAACGGCTCGTCCATAAAGATAATATCTGGATCCACCGCTAGTGCACGGGCAATGGATACACGTTGTTGCATACCCCCAGATAGTTCTGCAGGATAGCGATTGCGAGCGTGATCGAGGCCTACCATTTTAACGTATTTGTCGATGATAGCAGGACGCTCTTCTTTAGGCACCTTTTTACTTTCAAGACCTAGCTCAATATTGCTTTCCACCGTACGCCATGGCAACAAGCCATAATTTTGGAATACCGTTACATATCTGAGTTGAGGCGCTTTCACCTCTTCGCCGTCGATAGTAATAGAACCAGATGTAACGAGCTCAAAGCCTGCCATAGCATTTAATAGCGTACTTTTACCAGAACCAGAAGGACCTAAGAGGCAAATAAACTCGCCTTTTTCAATGTCTAAATTAATATCTTCAAGAATGGTGAGTGGTTCCCCATCTTTCATAAATTCCTTGTGTGCATTGCGCACCGAAATGTAACCCATGAGGCCACCTCCTATTTCTCAATACCCCAACGTTTGTAAATCCATTTTTCGATGAGGGATACGCCCCAATCGAGTAAAAGCCCAACGAAACCGATGGTCAAGATGGCTACCATCAATAGGTCGTTACGCAAGTTATTTCTCATATCGATGATGAGGAAGCCAAGACCTGTTTGGGAGCCTACCATTTCGCCTGTTACAAGGAAAATCCACGCCGTACCAAGGGCAATGTGAAGACCAGATGCGATGCCAGGGAATACGGCAGGCAACACGATTTTAAATAACAGTTCAGGCTGTTTAATGCCAAAGTTGCGCGCTACCTTGATGTACACAGGGTCAATATTTTGAATAGCAGACACGGTGGACAATAGTACCGGGAAGAATGCTGCGATAAAGATGATAACGATAGCTGGTGCTTGGCCGATACCGAAGAAGAGAACGATAAAGGGCAACCACGCCACAGGAGAAATTGGTCGAATGACTTGAACGATTGGATTGATGTAGTTCCAAATCCCCTTATACCACCCCAAGATAAGGCCGAAGAATACACCAGCCACAACAGAAATGATGTAACCAATGAAGAACCGTACTAAACTATCTGCAATATCCTTAAAGAGGACACCGTCTCCAATGAGTTCACCAAAGCCGACCAACACCTTATACGGCGTTGGCAATAGCGCTTCATTAAAACCGCCGAGGCAAACGATTAACTCCCAAATTAGCCAAGCTGCGATAAATGAACCTGGCACATATGTATATTTCTTCATGGTCCCCCTCCTATGGTAACAATGATTGATCTACAAACTCTGAATAGGCCGGCACTTTTTTGATTAAATCAATATGTGTCATGTGATGCACAAGCGCATTATAACGGTCCTCTGTAAGGGCTAAATCTTTAAACCCAATCACCTTGAGGGAACGTTCAATAACTGGGTCATTAAACTTCATGTACTTTAAGGAAATCTCTTCTTGTGCCTTTGGATGCTCATCTAGGTATTCACCTGCATCGAGATAGGCTTTTGTGAAAGCTTTTGCCAAGTCATGATGTTCATCGACGAATTGACCATTAAACACAAGAGCACAGCAAATATTATCATGCCAGAGATGGTCAGGATCTTCGAAGACCTTCCCAGTTCCCATTTCAATGGCTAGAGAACCAAATGGTTCGGCAACACTATACCCAGCAATTTGTCCTACCGATAGAGCAGAAGGCATTTCTGGAGGGCTCATTTCTACGATTTGTACATCTTTTTCAGAAAGACCCGCTTCTTCAAGCATGCAATCCACGAGAATTTTTTGAGTAGATTGTTTATGAGGGATAGCAAAGGATTTGCCTTTTAAGTCTTGCACAGAGTTAATGTCCTTATTTACGATGATAATGTTACCCTCTGTATGACCCAGTGCAGCAGCACGAACATCAATGCCTTGTTCACGAGCCTTCACGCCTAGCTCAACGAGTACCGATGCAGCATCTACCTTACCTGTATTTAATGCATCCATCAGCTCTGGCCAAGACCCATATTTAACTAGCTCAACATGAACAGGACCATCTGCTGTTTCTAATTCTTTTGTAGCGAATACCGGCAACGCATGGGTAATTGGTAAATAAGCTACCCGTACAGTTTTTAATTCTTGGACCGTCTTTGGTTTATGGTGCTCATGATAGCCATATGCTATACCACCGATAACCAAGAGAACCGCTGCGACGATTAGATACCAAGTCTTCTTCATAACTTCCCCTCTTTCTACCTCATAACAAGGGGCGTTTTTGACACATGTCATTTCTCGCACATTTCTAAAACCTAGATGAAATATGGTTTTAGAACACCTCGTTTTCAAACTTTATTTATACCCTACTATAACAATATGTATTAATTCTGTCAATAAAACACAGTAATATTGTAGGTATTATTATTTAGGTGCGAAAAGTATCAATATAGGCAGTCTACTACACATATAACAATAAGCATACTAGCTAATAGCTAGTAGCTACTAGCAAAACAAACAAAAGATACTCACGAAATACAAAACAGGTAGTATCCATCAGATACTACCTGTTTCTATATGCGCGTTATTCACACATTGTATTAAGTTATTTCATATATATTTAGTTATACTCTATATATTTACTGATATCGCATATGTATATATTTACTTGAAGAAAGACTTTTTATTTAATACATATACCTCGGATGTACCTGCTTCGCTAGATTCAGATACATTTGAATAAATAGAAGATTGACGGAAGTGCTTAATCTCTCCTTTTGGAACGATTAACATTACAGGTTTACCAGACGCGATAATCTTGTTGAACTCCTCTTCGTCAACTTGTTCCATAAGGTATTTCTTGGACCATTCAGCACTGCGTTTTTTCAATTTATCTCGATCATCCCAACGGCTTTCATCACCATTAATCTTAATAATCTTATGACCTGTATAGTATACAGCAGCTGTACTATACCCATTGTAGTAATAGATATCACCATCATAAGAGTCTACTACGGGCACTACATCGACATTACTACGCTGTTTAACAAATGGTTCTAAACCTTCCACAACAACGATGGAGGAAATAACCATAGTACCTAGGACAATAATACTAACAAGGCGATACCCTTTTTTCGTATACCATGCGTGGAATAAAAGGAGTACGGCTACAGCCACCACAACATAGAGCAAGAAATAGAAGCCCCACGGTGCGAAGAATGAGCCCGCAACGTAAGCGATCCATAAGAGTAAGGTAGGCCCCATAATAACCCATTTTATAGCTCTCGATTTACCTTTACGTATAATCTTCATAACGCCCATAGCACCAATAGCACTAAATGGAACTAAGCTGACGAATGTATATAAAGGATATTTTGTAGCCATTAAGGTATAGAATAAAAGAATGCCTACGCCCCAAGTCATATTATAGATAAAACCGGTATGTCGTTGTTTAAAGCCATCGATAATACCATAAATAACGGCACCGGTCCACGGCAGAGAAGCACCTAGGAAGATGGCGATATAATACCACCACACATTATCTTCAGGGTGTTCAGATTGTGTGGCCCGTGTTACATTGTGTAGCCCTAAGAAGCCATTGATGAAATCCTGACCGTGAACGCTGTACATATACACATACCACGGTAAGCAGACTACACAAAAGGCAAGGATGCCACGCCAATCAAAGATGGCTTTCACCATCGACCAAGAGCGATTGATACCAGCAAAGACGAGCAAAATCATGCCCGGTAATACTAGGGCAACTGGCCCCTTCGTGAGCACCCCGAGGGCCGCAAAGATATAGGCCACAATCATAGCATGCGGTTTCTGTTCCACCATCCCCTTATAGGAATAGATCATAACCATGATTGTTGTATACAGCAGCACCATGTCCGTAATAACGCCATGGGCTACGGTCCAGAACATAAGGGATGTACCAAGTACAGCGGCCCCAATTAAGCCGAGGGCCCACTTGCCGCTCATAGTGCGCATCGATTGATACATTGTTGCCACTGACAAGGCCCCAAAGATAGCACTTGGTAAACGAACTACCCAATCGGCGATACCAAAGATTTTAAATCCAAGGGCGATGAGCCAGTAAATCATAATTGGTTTATCGTACCAATAGGTACCATAAATTTGAGGTGACAACCAATCCCCAGAGAGAACCATTTCTTTAGCCGTTAACGCATAGTTGGATTCAACAGGATCGGTAACAGGCAACATATTATTGCCAAACAAATAAAAAACGAGCCATACAATGAATACGACTGGTGTTAATCGTGAAAGTTTCATAAAGGGCCTCCTTATCGGCGATTGCGATAGTATTTAAAGCCCAACACAGCAGCTATAATAACGAATACAACAATCATAATAATCAAGAACTCATGATTGTATTGGATTAGATCCTTCCAATTTTCACCAAGCACTTTTCCTAAATAAACGAGAAGGATTGTCCAAGGAATCGTACCGAGTACTGTCCAAATGACAAAATGCCACATAGGATAACGAGCCATACCAGCCGGGAAGGAAATGAACGTACGAACACCTGGCAACAAACGGCCAAAGAATACCGCAGCCCCACCATATTTATTAAACATCTTTTCAGCGAGTTCAAATTTATGTTCATTAAAGAATATGTATTTACCGTATTTCAAAAGGAGTGGACGTCCACCGTACTCACCCATCCAGTAGGATAAAATAGAGCCCACAATCCCTGCTAAAATACCTACAACCATAGTCGTATGTAGATCAAATATACCTTGAGCGATTAGATATCCTGCAAAGCCAAGGACGATTTCACTAGGAATAGGAATGTTAGCATTTTCCAGAACCATTGCAATAAACATGGCTGCATAGCCATACGTTTCCATGAACGAAATAATATATTCCACTGTTTTACCCCTTTTAAATTCCCATATGGGTTCCATATGTACAAAATTTTGCACATAGCATTTTCATTGTTATCATACCTATTCGGTATACCTTATATTTTACCATAATAAAAAGGCCCTCACCACAGGTGAAAGCCTTTTTACTATTTAACTGTATACGATTATTGCAATTCAGTAGTTTGAGTTGTTACTTCACGAGCCGTAGTAAATGCAGCAAGTTCTGCATCACCAGAACCAAGGATTACTTTGTTAGCTACTAGCGCATTAGCCGCTGTTTTAGCATCTTGTAAAGTAATTCCAGCACGAGGAGCACTAATTGTGACTGATGTGCTTTTACCACCGACCGTAGAAAATGTAAGATATACAACGCGTTTTTCCGCCATGTGGGCGCCTCCTTTCACGTTTCATAAACAAGTTCTCAAATCTAGATAGAACGAGGCAATCGTTGGAATTATATAGTTCCTCTAAGATCAAATATGTCTATCTACGATTCATATCAATAAGGATGGGAATGTGTGGACTTGCGATTTCTATACCCTGTTACGACTATTTATAGGTATATAAAATCAGCAATAAGGATGTGTTTGGATCACCTACAAAAGTAATTAATCATTGTGATTAATGTCCTAAGGATACTTCATTGACGCGGACCACGTCGGACAAGCTGTGGTCATACAAGGCTGCCAGCGCATTACCAACGGTTTTCACATTATCGTCGGACGCTTCTTCTGCAACACGAGTATAGGTTACGTCTTTGTACTTCGGCGCATCTTCGGTGCCGATGTTAAAGCGCAATACCAATTTTGTGCGTTTAATGTTAGCCATCGTATCACCTCCTTTCACCCTCTTATATTCCTGAGGGCCCCTCTCGACAACCCCCTCTAGAGTAATTACGGTAATCATTGTGAAAGTTTGGGAACTACGACTCTAACTCTGTACTTATAGCGGTAACTATATACTTCTTATAACAGCTATATAGATACAAAAGTAACAACATATATTTCATTAAGCTTACAGCAGTATTAAAGCAATAAGGTCCTTATAAATATAAAAAGACCTTTACTGTTCCTAGCTATATATAACTAGGAACAGTAAAGGTCTATAAACACTATAAAGGACCATTAGCAATAGTACCAGTATGTTAAAACACTTAAATTCAACACTATTCGGTTTTCAATGCCAACATAAAGTCATAGGCTTTAACGGCTGCTTCTGTATCCACAAAGTGTAATGGATTTAACATACGACAGAATTTAAAGAGACATTCGTGTTTACGTAAAACATCTTTCACATGTAATACAGTATCTCGAGCCGTACGAGCAGAGCTATAACCATTCATCATGGCATATAGGTAAGAAATCGGCAAATTATCTTCACGCAAGTAGCTGTGAACGAAGATCAGCAAATCCCAACCTTGCGCTGTTAATTCAGGCCAACGACGGCCATTTTCCCAATCTAACAAAGTAATCTTATCTGTATCAGGATCATAGGTAATATCTCTCATGGCAGGGCGCCCATGAGATAAACCATAGTCATGGAGTTGTCCCAATGTTTTACCAAAGATATAGAAGATATGAGTCACCATATCTTGTAAGCTATCATCATCAGGATGTTGAGCCGGCAATTCGCTATAATAGGTTAATGTTTTACCAGACCCTTCTGTAACGAAATAATGCTCTCTAAATCCAGCAATTACAGGCGCTACAGGTAGCTGTGTATTTATAAAGGATATTTTATAGAACTCATAATCAAAGGCAGCTCTAGGAGATGGTTTAATCCAACTAGAGCGGCGATTACTGATATCTTGCTTTACATAATAGGTTTTATCGTTAAACTCTACAGGAAAAACACGATGGTCTTTCTCTTGATCAATCATGCGATCGATATATTCTAATAACATATCATTCATTATGGCCTCCCCTTGTATAACACTCTACAACACTAATACTCCCATTTATACAGAATCTAAATTATTGAATACAAAACTCTCCATCTAGGCTAAGTAAGTGCACTCATTACACATAGCCTCATATTTGTTCATATCCATTCTTATTCAAATAGATTATATATCTCTATAATTAATTAAAAGTAACAACACATTAGTTGTTACTCATATAAGTGCATACAATTAATGTTTTTATTATACTACAATTATGACCTGATATCAAAAGAAAAACCCCCTAGCCTAAGCTAGGGGGTTCTTCTGGTAATTATGATAATAGGTTTAGATTTAAGACAATACGAGGACCAACTGAGGTCATGTCTAAATCAAACGAATTAACCAACGAATTTAGTCACTGCTGCAGTATCAGTTAAGTGACGTTTAGGCATGCCCATTTCTTCAGGGGAGATGCCAAGAGCAAGACCCACTAATTGGGACATGTGCAAGATTGGCATATCTTTGCCACCGCCAACAACTTCTTTTGCTTCTTTTTGGAACATATCAAGTTGCATTTGGCAAAGTGGGCAAGGAGTTACTACGCAATCTGCGCCTTCTGTAGCTGCATCTTTGTTGATGGAGCCAGTCATTTGCATTACGGAATCATGTGCAGGGTATACAGCATGGAAACCGCAGCAATCAAGTTTACGGGAGAAGTCGATTGGTGTAGCACCGATAGCAGAGATCAAATCTGCTAAGGATGTAGGCATTTGATAATCTTCGAAGCCCAATTCAGTTTGAGGACGAAGAATATGGCAACCATAGTATTCAGCTACACGTAAACCAGTTAAAGGTTTAACAACTTTAGCTTTCAATTTATCCAAACCGTAATCGCGGATTAATACCCATAAGAAATGAGTAATATCAGTTGTACCGCGGTATTGTTTACCGATTTGAGCTAATTTTTTGTTAACTTCGTTCTTTTCTTTTTCGTTTTTATCAAGCTCGTTTTTAGCTTCACGAAGCATCAAAGTACAAGTGTTACATACAGTTAAAAGGTTCAAACCTTTTTCTTCTGCCAATGCAATGTTACGAGCATTTGTAGCAAGTGTAATTTCTGGAGCGATGTCTTGAACGTGGGACGCGCCGCAGCAAGTCCAACCGTCAAGTTCTTCCAACTCGATGCCTAATTTTTTAGCTACAGCAACTGTTGCTAAGTAGTCTTCTTTGGCAGCGCTTTCAAGAACGCAACCTGGGAAAAATGCGTATTTCATTATTTGCTTACCTCCTCAGCTGCTTTCATAAGTCTGCGAACACCATCAATACCATTTACAGGTTTTTGAGGTACTACAAGTTCGAATGGATTGATTTTGCTGTGTTTCCACAAACGTAAAGCATAGAATGCTTGTTTAGCGGAATCAACAACACCATCAGATTTCAAGCTCATAGAAACTTCTTTCAAGCGACCAGTTTTGTAGAGATCGTCTTTGAAAGCAACTGCATGGCGAACGCCTTTGCTGTTAGTAAGACCAGCTTTTGTAGCTTCTTTACGCAAGTTGGAAATATCTTGAGCAGGTTTTAAGTGTTTAGGGCAACGGGAGATACAGTTCATGCAGTGAACACATTTCCAAAGACCGTTGTCGAATGCAGGTTGAATGTGAGCCATAGGTGCATCATCACGGCTATCCAATACGAAACGGTTAGCTTTTGTGAATACATATGGTTCTAAGAAATCATCTTGACGTGCAGTCAATTTGTTACATTCAGATGCGCAGCAACCACAAAGGATACATTCTGTACCAGCAACGAATTTTTTGAAGTCAGCTGGAGTTTGGCGAACGATTTTGTCCCCTTCGTTGAATTCAGCTTTAAGGAAAATCCAAGGAGCAACTGTTTTCAAACGATCAACTTTTGCTTCCCAGTCAACAACTAAGTCACGGATAACGCGGAAGTTGCCAATAGGTGCAATTGTCAATTCATCAGTACCATAACGTTCTGTTAATTCGTCGATTTTAGCTTCGCAACCAAGCATTGCTTCGCCATTTACACGAATGGAGCAAGCGCCGCAAACTGCGGAACGGCAAGCTGCCAAGAATGTTAAAGTTGGATCTTGAGTATCTTTAATTTTTTGAAGGCCCCAAAGAATTGTACGGTCAGCTTCATAGTCGAATTTGAAAGTCTGTACAAACGCGCGACCTTGTTGGTAACGGTGAATATGGTAGGTGATTTGTCTCATCTTAGTACTTCCTTTCTTGTGGTTCGTATTTAGTGAACACTACGTCGCGTTCAGTCAATTCGTACTCGCCGTTAGCACCCAATTTGATCAAAGAGTGTTTTAAGTATCTTTCATCATTACGTTTTGGATGGTCTTCACGGATATGAGCACCACGAGATTCACGACGGTGTAAAGCGCCCATAGCAATAGCTTTAGCTACTGTTAACATGGAACCGATTTCACAATAGTTAACGAATGCCATGTTGTAAGTACGTTCAGGGTCACCTACATAACAAGTTTTGTAATCTTCCATCAATTGATCGATTTCTTTTAATGCTTCAGTAATACCTTCTTCATTACGGAAGATACCTACTTTGTTCCACATTGCATCAGCCAATGCATCGCGGATTTCAACTACTGGACGGCCACCTTCACGAGTTGTTACTTCAGTGAATTTTTCTTCCCAGTGTTTAGCAGCTGCAGCTAATTCTGCATCTACGTTAGGTTGTTCATGTGTTTCAGCATAGTCAGCTGCGCCAGCACCGGATACTTTACCGAATACTACGCCGTCTGCCAAGGAGTTACCACCTAAACGGTTAGCACCATGGATGGAGATACAAGAAGCTTCGCCGGAGGAGAACAAACCAGGCAATTCACATGCACAAGTTTTGTAATCTACTACGTCGATACCGCCCATTGTATAGTGACATGTAGGACGAATAGGTACTGGTTGAGTCAATGGATCGCAATGTTCGAAAGTCATAGCCAAGTCACGGATACCATGAAGTTTTTCGATGATAACTTCAGGACCTAAGTGACGAAGGTCAGCTACTACGTATGCGTTAAGACCAGAACCGAAACCACGACCTGCAGCGATTTCATCTTCGATTGCTTTCGCTACAACGTCACGGGATGCTAATTCCATTTTGTTAGGCGCATATTTTTTCATGAAACGTTCGCCTTCAGCGTTAAGAAGGTAACCACCTTCACCACGAACCGCTTCGGACATCAAGATACCAGTACGACCAAGACCAGTTGGATGGAATTGAATCATTTCCATATCTTTCAATGCATTACCAGCGCGGAACGCTGCTGCCATACCATCGCCTGTGGAAAGGAATGGGTTAGTAGTACGAGTCCAGAAGATACGGCCTGCACCACCAGTAGACAAGATAATAGCTTTAGCTTTAATTTGTTCTACGCGACCTTCTTTCATGTTCCAAACTACAGCGCCACCAACGTGACCTTCTGCAGATTTAACAAGATCTAAAAGGTACCATTCTTGTAAGAAGTGTACGCCTTCTTTCAAGCATTGTTCGTAAGTTGTGTGCAAAATAACGTGACCAGTTTTATCCGCAGAGTAGCAAGTACGTGGATAGGATTGACCACCGAAGTTACGTTGCGCAATTTTGTTTTCTTGAGTACGGGAGAATGGAGCCCCCATGTGGTCCATTTCAAGTACGCCTTCTGGACAACGAGAGCAGAAGAATTCAATCGCATCTTGGTCGCCAAGATAGTCAGAACCTTTTACTGTATCGAAAGTATGAGTTTCGATTGTATCTTCAGCTGCAACGTTATTCAAACATGCATTTACACCGCCTTGCGCCATTGCTGTTGCAGAGCGAGTTGGGAAAATTTTAGTAATAAGAGCTACTTTTAAGCCTTTGCGACGACCTACTTCAAGAGCCGCACGCATGCCGGCGCCACCGCTACCTACTACTAGAACATCAAACTGTTCCATAATGACCTCCTCATAACTACCTATTAATAAGAAAACTTGTTAGACTATCTCATTTCAAAAACTTATAAAAATTTTTGATAACCTAATCATTTTTCTTTCAAGAAAAACCTCATACTTATGCGATTCTTCTTATTTCTTTACCTATAATTATAGAGAGCATTTTGTATGATGTCTAAACCCTATTATGCATAATTAATTTTGATTAATCTAACTGATAATTTATTTCACTTAGTATTTTTCTTGTTTACTTATGAACATTTAAAATAGATTTATGAATATTTCATACAGGAAGTTAAGGATATTACGAAAGTAATTCGGTTCCGAAATTTTTGTATATTTTTATTTCCGCTAGACCCTTAACAAGTCTTATTAATACTGACTTTATAAGATTACCAAACTGTTCATAATAATTAATATCCGTTAAATTCCTACTAAAACTACCTAGATTTTAATCATCGAAAATCATCAAATTTCTACGGCTATTATTGGTATTTAACTCTCTGATAATTATTATCATAAGTTTTTTTAGTGATTTCTTTCACACTCGCCAAAATTGGCAAAATCCTGTCCATCTATGCGCATACGGCAATCTTCGATATAGTTCATCTTCATTCATTAGCAGAATTCATTAAGTTTCAAGTTTTCTTCGTTTTTAAGCTCTCAAAACATGAAGAACAGGCTTATAAACTCGCATATACATTCATCTTTTGCTCATTCCTGTTGTATAAGGTATGATAATAGATAAATAAGTTATATAATATTATATATATAGTCAACTCTATATGGTGTTGTGGCTTTCACCAAAATGAAAGCATATATATATAATGACTATATTAATGTAGTTGGAGAGCTATATTTTTAACTCATACATAAGGAGAACAGAGAATGAAAATTTTACTTGTAGAAGACGAAGAAATGCTGAATGGCATTACCGCCAAATATTTGCGTGCAGAGAATATGACAGTTGACACATGCTTCAATGGTCAACAAGCTATTGATTATGTAAATACATCCAGCTATGACGTTATCGTTATGGATATTATGATGCCAGTTCTTGACGGCATTAGCGCTCTTGCACAAATGCGTAACGACGGCAATACAACACCTGTATTGCTTTTAACTGCAAAAGATTCCTTACAAGATAAAGTTACAGGCCTCAACACAGGCGCTGACGATTACCTTGTAAAACCTTTCGATCTTGAAGAATTAACAGCTCGTATTTATGCATTGGCTCGTCGTAATGCGCGCCATGCACAAAATGATATCCACGTAGGTCCGCTTACAATCAATGTGCCACAACGTACCGTTAAACGCGATGGTGAAACAATCACATTGACTGCTAAAGAATTCGACCTCTTATTCTATTTAGCAAGTAACGAAAACATCGTATTATCCCGTCAACAAATCCTTGACCATGTTTGGGAATACGACTATGAAAGCTACTCTAATCTTATCGATGTATACATCAAAGATTTACGTAAAAAGATCGATACTGATGAGAATGTAAAACTCATTCAAACAGTTCGTGGAGTAGGGTATGTCCTCAAAACAGAAAACTAATGATCCTCACCGAGATCTAGACACCATGTCTGGGGCAGCTACCGATTTATTTAATCGGCTGCCCCTCACTTTTAAAATTATGTCTTGGTATACCATCTTTTTGCTCATCATTTTGATGGTTGCCTCTGCCTGGATTTATGCATATACGCACGAGTCCGATAACAAAGAAGTACGTGAGCGCTTGCAGCAGCAAGCAATGATCATGGCTACGGATATTCGCAAATTTAAACCGTACCAAGATAATACATTCTTCTTTGTTTCCACCCAAGACGGCTATATTATTAAAGGCGCCTTACCAGACGGCTTCCCAAACCAAACAGTCCTTTCCTTAGGACAGGTTGGAGAAATTGCTGTAGGTGACGACACCTTCTATTACTACGATACGCCGGTTAACGAACCAAACTATCGTGGTATTTTGCGTGCTGTTACAAAGGTAAAAACAGCCTCTAAAAAGACAGAAAACCTACTATATAGTTTATTATTAGGTGATGTTATCTTCTTGTTGATTTCATCACTAGGTGGTTATCTATTCATCAAAAAAGGCCTCAAGCCGGTCCGAACCTTGACGAAAACAGCTAAGGTTATCGGCAAGAACAATGACTTGAGCCGCCGTATTAATATTCCATCCCGCACAGCGCGAGATGAAATCTACGAGCTTACCACCACATTCAACCGCATGATTTCAGGTCTGGAAGACTCCTCTAATCGGGAGAAACAGTTTAGTTCTGACGTATCTCACGAGTTGCGTACACCAATTGCTGTTATTAAAGCAGAAAGTGAATTTGCTTTAAAATACGGCCGTACAGAAGACGATTTGCGAGAAGGCTTAACACATATCTTAGAACAAGCCAAGTTTATGACTAACCTCGTAAGTCAATTGCTCGATGTAGCGCGCCTAGAGAACGCTCACGAACTCAACTTAGCACCTGTAGATGTATCGTTGATGTTAACCAATATGGTTCATGACTATACACGACTTGTTGCAGAAAATACAGAAAAAAAGATTTCTATCACATCCAATATTCAACCGCATATGAGTATCGTGGCTCATGAAGTGTCCTTACGTCGTGCCATTACAAACTTGGTGGACAATGCTATCAAGTTTACGAATTCCACCATCGACATTTCAGCCAAGCTTGCCGGCGGTGAACTTGTTATTACGGTAACAGATAACGGCATCGGTATCGAGCCAGAAAACCTTGAGCATATTTGGGATCGCATGTACCAAACAGAACAATCTCGAAACAAGAAATCCAACCACGGAATTGGACTTGGCTTATACTTTGTAAATAAGGTAATTAACTTGCACCATGGCACAGTAACCGCTACTAGTGAACCACAAGTAAGAACTACATTTACCGTACGATTACCGTACAACAGAACAGAAGAATAAACTAAAGGGACTGACCAACGGTCAGTCCCTTTTATTATGTAGCGCTTAATTATTAAGCATATAATTATTTAGCCTATGAATTGTTGCCATAGTGGCATATACACATATTCGAGGAAGGTCCATACAACAAGACCTGCAATAGCACCAACAATGGCACCATTGATACGGATCCAGCTGAGGTCATCCTCTACCTTAGATTCAATGAAGTAAATAAACTTCTCTGTGCTAAGTCCACCCAGAACTTGGCGTATGATGGTTTCAATAAGGTCATACCCCTGTTCAAGCACATATATACCAATATTGTGCAATGTATCTTCTATACGGTTTCTCAAATCTTCAGATTGACCATATACAGTCCACAATTCAAGAGCAATATTCACAAGAACTTGTGCAGGTGTTTCTCCATTTTCATCCCCTACGAGTAACAATTCCTCTACATAAGGGCATAAATGGTTTTCAATGACAGATTCCCAATCTTGTTCACGAATCCAACGTTCCCACGCTTCATCGAGAGCATCACAAACCTCGCGATTCTCTTCTATGTGGCGAATTGGGTCTACCCATTGGCGAAGCCATGCAGTCCGTTCAGGACTATTTGGGCGTTTCCAATTTTCAAGCATAGCATAGGCCTCTTGAACAATAGCTTGCGCCATCTCTTGGTAGTTCACCACATCTGTGGCCTCAGACATGGAGATGAGGAAATCAGACCAGAATCCTTTTCGCTTTTTCTTATGAGCCTCTTCTGCTACAACCGCTGTAAGCCACGTAACCATAGCGGGATGGTTGATACGTTCTTGAATTACGTTCAATACCTGTACAACCATGCCTTCATAGCGATTATGTTCACACAAATCGAGCAATACATGTTTTAAAACCGGTACTAGGGAATGTTTTTGAAGCAAGCCACGAATGCGTTTTGCCCCCCATTGAGCCCATTCCTCACTAGTTTGAGATTTCCATAATAGATGTAGCCCTTGATGTATCACAAGGCGCGCTGCCCGCTGCCCTTCTGGAGATAACAAGAATTTTTCAAACAATGGTACAAATTGAACATTGCTCAACAATACTTTGCATCGTTCCTTGGTAAGCATCTTTGTTTCAACGAGCTTGATAACACCGTTGATAAGGCGATCCTTATTACGAGGAATTAACGCTGTATGATACGGAAAACCTAGTGGCTTACGGAACAATGCAGTTACGGCAAACCAGTCTGCCACACTGCCGATAAGTGCTGACTGCACAGCCCAATAAAGAGGCTGATACCAGCTTTCACGGCCATAGAAAAATTGGCCTATGAAAACAAAACAGTACAATACGGCGGTCAAACCAAGAATGCCGTTAGCACGCTGCCGCAAAGTGAGGGATTTCAAATACTGAATCATTTGAGCACCCCCTCTACCAAAAGATATAAACCGTAGAATATACCACCTAAAACAGCCCCTACGAGGGAACCATTGATACGAACCATTTGAAGGTCATAGTACATCTTGCCTCGTACAATTTGGGTGATTTCATCAGGGGAATAGCGAGATAACTCTTGTCCTACCACCTTATCGATGAGAGGGTTTAATTTTTGTAACCACGGAATGCTGCGTAACAAGAAGAATCGTTCAAACGGTGCTTGCTTGTCTGGGTTCAGCAAAATCTCTGTACCGAGCACATTAAAGCGACCGATAACGATATCCATGAGACGTTTCCAGTCCACAGTATCACCATCGATGAGCTTGCCTTCCCATTCTTCGAGAACCATCTTAATCCATTGATCCTTATGCTCTTCGATGAATGCTTGCCACTCTGCATTGGTTTCCAAATTATTGAAGAAACGAATGGCTTGGCCCCATACGTAACGACCTAAATCAGAGTCGATGGACTCATTATCCTTAAGGAATTGAACAGCCTTTTTCTGTACTGTTTCTACCAATCGTTCTGGTGAAAGCCCATCCCCGCCAAAGGCAATAGCCAATTCACGGAAGAAGGAATCCTTCGTATAGGTTTTCATAATGTCTAACATTACGCGGTACAAGTACGGATATACCTGATTTGATGCAATGACGCGCTGACAAGTACGATTAAAGTAAAGCCAGAAAATACTCGCCGTATGGCGTTCTAACATACAGCGGCCAAACAAGATAACGAGCGGTGTCGCCTTCCAGTTTGTAACGCCTTTGTATATAGCTTTATTGATTTCCTGACGCATAGGTTCAATATCCATATGGGATAAGACCTGATTCCCTACGCCGTACAAAATATCACGCATTTGGTCTTGTCCTACATCGCTCATGCCGTATTCAATAATGCGGACCATAACCCGTTCTTTTTTGATGGCATAGTACATTTGAGGCACGCGCAACAACTCTTCACTGAGCATGGTGCGACCAATTTGAATGAGTCGCTCTTTGCTGCGCGGTAAGATGGCGGTCTTGAAAGGAATGCCTAAGGGCTTCGTAAAGAGTGCCGTTACCGCATACCAGTCCGCCAAGCCGCCAATCATGGCTGCCCCAGAGACATGTGTGATAAACGCCCAGAACGTATCCTGTCTTTGTGGATATGCAATTAAAAATATAATAGCCATGACAACCAATAGGGTGGTTGCCACTGGTTTAGTTTTCATCATCACTTGATCCTAACTTACTGAATTACGTATATAGACTCTCCCCATATAACGTAGCGACCATAGAGGCCACGAACTTTCACATACTACAACAACTTGTGAAAGTATATTTAATATGTGTATCCATCATCTGCTAGAGCATCCGATTAACACTTCAGTTAAAATGTACATTCATCGCCTTCTTTTTGAGGTTCCCATACAGGGACATCGCCAAAGAGAGCTTTAAAATATACAGATGGTGTCCATAGTGGGCCATTTAGATGCATCGGAATAAAGGCTTTTTTCACCTCTACGCGGCGCAAAAACTCAATGCTGCCCCACTCCATAGCGTCTTCCAAACGATTATCTACAGGGAACATCGCTACATCGACAGACAAACCATCCAATTCTTTGAACTCACGCCATGCCATGCGCTTTGCATCAGCGTTATTCTCCGGCGTGTCACCAAGCCAGTGCCACCAGTTGAGATCACCGGCGTGGAAGATAGAATCAGAATCGATGTTAGCTGTATTTGTCTTTACGTAGAAAGAACCACCTTCATCGGTACTACCATACATATGAATGCCTACATCATCTAATGTCGCATCATGACCTGGGCGCATGGTAATGCATTTCTTTACCTTGCCTTCTAATGGCACATCTTGATGGCAAATGTAGCGTGTTTGAGGACCATCAAATTCTGTAATGGATGGATTAAAATGATCCGCATGAACATGGCTTACAAAGAACCAGAGCTCACGACCTCGCTTTGCTAATTGCCAAACAATATTGTTAGGATCTTTATAATAATCAAACACATAGCAACGCTTACCGTCATCTACAAGAAAGCCACTATGCGCTAAAAAAGTAACATTCAACATTATTATCAATACCTCTCATTTATTGAGAATTTATATCATTCGTATTGTTTATTATACCATATTTTTCTTAATACATGGCACAAACAAATGGCTATTTATATCATATATAAGGGCAGAAATGCCGCTGTCGCTTCTTAAATGCGGCCAGCGGCTTTCATATAGTCGATATATTGGTTCCCCCATTTTTCAAGAGATGCGAGAACCGCTTTAAACTCTGCCCCCACTTCGGTAAGGCTATATTCTACCTTAGGTGGAATAGTACCATATACTTCACGATGAACTAAACCGTCATCCTCCATTTGTCGCAGAGCTCTAGTAAGAGTGGCTTGCGTAATTGGATATAAGCGGCGCTCTAACTCACGGAAGCGCACAGGACCTTCAGATAATTCGTGCATGATCAATAAAGACCATTTGCCGGCTAATAACTTTTGGCTCGTTGCATAGGGACAGCGGCCCACTAAATCATGAACATTTACGAGTTGCTCTGCCATGGTGATTCTCCTTTTCTATGTGTAGAACGTTGTTCAAATCATAACACAAATTTATCGTATTGCAAGCATTTTATAGTATCTTTTTTTAGGGTACAAAACTTTTTGAATTTTTTTTACTCAGTAAACATCATAATTCTATTACTTTTGATAGTACCTATCACAAATGATTCTACTATTCAAAATAGATGCACCTCTATATAATGATGTCATCAGATGAACATATATTCACTAATCATATGTTAGAGTAGTTGCAAATGATCACTTCTAAACAACTTTGCCTAGTCCATAGGCCATCAAGCTTAGAATTAATTATTTGGCACTTTACATAAAAAGGAGAATCAACATGAACATTTTAGTGATCGGTGCAAATGGTAAAGCAGGTCGTCGTATTGTAGAAAAATCCCTCAAAGCAGGTCATCAAGTAACAGGCGTCGTTCGCCGCGAAGGTGCAATTAAAGGTATTCCAACTATCGTAAAAGACGCATTGCAATTAACTAAACAAGAATTAACTCAATTTGATGTAGTAGTAAATGCTACAAGCGCATTCACACCAGATATGTATCATTTACCAGCAGATTTGACATTATTACTTGTAAAAGCATTGGCAAATACAAATACACGCCTCATCGCTATAGGTGGTGCAGGTAGCCTCTATGTAGACGAAGATCACACAGTTCAACTAAATGATACACCAGAGTTTCCTCCAGAATTCCTAGTTCGTTCCAAAACTCATGCTAAATCTGACGATATCTTGCGTAAATTCAGCAATGTAGACTGGACAATGTTTACCCCACCACCAATCTTAGATGCAGATGGTCCAGAATCTAATGACTATATATTAGGTAATGAAAATGTTATCTTAAATAAAGAAGGCAAGCCGTATATCTCTTATGATACATTCGCACAAATTCTAGTGGATGAAATTAAGAACCACAAGTTTGGTCGTCAACGCTTTACAGCAGTGCAAAACTAACTACATAGATACAAAACATATCCTAGAAAATTTAGTTTTCCTAGGCCATAAACATCTTACATTGCTATATACACAAAAGAACCGCTAGTTACAAAACTAGCGGTTCTTTTCTTTACCATACTAAGTACGCTACTAAACGAACACTTTTAAGAAGCAAGAGATATTATAAATCAATGTCACTTATTCCCTAAAATTTAGTCGTCTGCCAAAATCATAATAATGTTTTAATAAAAGATTCCATTTCCATCGGTTTTACAACAGGCTCAAAGCGCCCTACCACATTACCTTTACGATCTATAACAAACTTAGTAAAGTTCCACTTTACCTCATCGTCCTTTAAATAGTTAGGATCAATGCCATTGAGATAGTCTGTAAGCATTTCTGTCTTATCACTAGGTGGGAACCCTTTAAATGGTTGCTCTTTAATCATATATTTGAATAAATCCAAGGCGCTTTCATCACGCACATCAGATTTCCCCATCACAGTAAAAGTAACCCCATAATTTACCTTGCAAAAGGATTGAATTTCGGTATTAGAACCAGGCTCTTCCTCGCCAAACTGGTTGGAAGGAACCGCAATAATTTCTAAACCTTGTTCGTTGTATTTCTTATAAAGAGCCTCTAACCCCTCATATTGGTGAGTAAATCCACACTTACTTGCCGTATTAACAACGATAAGAACTTTGCCTTCAAAATTTTGTAGTGATTGCAATTCACCAGACTTATTAGGCAGAGAAAATTGATATACAGACATAGTAACTCCTAACTTTCACGATAAAACTAATATTATATTAATAATGTTTTTACATCGTAATTAAATCTTGCCGTTCTTTCAGCCGCAGTTTTTTGCCACTCTGTAGGTGCTGTACCGTCTTTTTCTAGGAAGAATCCAGAGTCAAGGTAACGAATGATGATATAGTTGGAGTCCTTTTGATCAAAGCCATTACCACGACTAAAATCGATACCATGACCTGTATTGCGCGTTACGATGGCTTCTAATAATGGCAGGGTAATGGCATTCAACGTGATTTTCATATCACATTTGTCGAAAATCTTTTTGAAGAAGGAGCTAGGTTTTTCTTCCTTATAGACTAACAATTTGCTAATCGTACCATTAGAGGCACATACTACGCGGCGAATTTCATTAATAGGGATATCTACCTTACCATTTGAGATAACACCATTTTTAATGGTAATTTCTCGTTTTCCCATGTAGGAGTAATCAAGTGGCAATTGAAGGGTATCTAAATTTGCAGGAAAATCCGCTGTCAATTTATGGCGAGCAAAGGCAGCAATGATTGCTTTTGTTTCACGAATATTATGACCAGCATTAGATCCTTTACGGTCAGTGTCTAAATCTTGACCTTCTATGTTTTTCCAATTATGGTCTCTAAATATAATCGAATAGTTACTATTTGAATTTAAATATCTTGTAAGATATAGCTCATTTACGTCATCAAAATCAATATCAGTCGTAACAGTACCATTTGCATCTTTACAGAGTACACCATTGTAACTAATTGTTAACGTACGATCATTACTTTCAAAAACAACAGGATTTGTGTCGAATACAGAAATCATAGCCCTCTCCTTTTCACGACTCCAAACAGAATAATACTTGTATGTATCAAGTGCATTTACGTAATACATTGATTAAGTACATTAATCAACTTTATTTAGCCTAATCATACACCTTCTATATAGATTTATACAAACAAAAAAGCTGATTCCGAAGAATCAGCTTTTTCTATTTCATTGAAATATTTCAAATGAAGTTGTAGTTGAAATTAGATGCTTTCAACAGCAGCGATAGCAGCAACGTCTACAACGTCTTGAGCAGAGCAGCCACGGGAAAGGTCATGAACTGGTT
>CABSJA010000011.1 GCA_902477915.1 uncultured Veillonella sp. | reverse complement strand
ATCGCATCGCATCGCATCGCATCGCATCGCATCGCATCGCATCGCATCGCATCGCCATGATAATACAAAATATACGCTCAAATAGATAGGCTAACACTTCTATTATAACAAAAGGAGCTATGAAGCACATCGGCTTCATAGCTCAAATTTTTATTTACCGCCTGTCGCATTGTCTGCTTCGTTAGCATATACTGCGTCATATTTTTCAGCAAAGTGATCTGGATTGTAAGATTCTTTTGCTTGGCGAAGACCAGGCAAGCCCATATCTTCTTCACGGTTAATGAATTCTACATCGCTAAATTCATGACGAATGAATTCATTATTGATAGCTTGGTACAAACCACGGATATCTGGATTTGCTTTTTCAATGTGAATCAACGCCATTTTATCATTCAACAATTCACCGATACTGAAGGCTTCAACGCGGCCAAACAATTTGATGGCGCCGCCTTTAAGACCTAACGCCTCCCAGTTATCGAATAACAAGTTGATAGCTACCAATTCATCTTCGATAGCTTCTTCATGATGAGTTTCTACCCAAGATGCTGCTGTTTCGCGGCACAATGGAATGATATCTTCAGTGATTGGCATATATTCATAGTTAGAATATTGCATGCGGAATTGATTCAAATGGTTTTTCTTTTGACGGAATTTCTTGCCAGACAAGTTGATAAGATCTTCAGACTTATAAATGTATTCGTAGTTGTCGCGGTCAGGTGTAAATTCATAACGACCAGGACATAACTCTTCCATGCGTTCTTTTACAACTTTGCTAACACCTTTAAAACGGAATGGCAAATTGTTTTCTACGAACCATTCTTTAGCGCGTAATAAACCATCGAGGAACTTTGCATCTTTACCGGCAAATGGAGGCAATAGGAACGGTTCACGTTTACCGCCACCTTGGATGTACAATACACCATTTTCCTCAGCCCAACGAATGCCGTACGCCTCTTGCCACATAAACAATGTAGTAAAGCAGTTATCAGATGCTTCGTAATGATGTTGTTCAAAATATTTATCGATTAATGGTTTATCTCTTAGTTCAAAACGTTTAAATTCTAAAATAATAATCCCTCCTATCAGATTCCTCAGTCGAGGTATTCACTATGGATACATACAACCACATGGTTGTTCATTATAATTTAACGGATTCGCCTAATTCAAAGGTTCCATCACTTGTGATTACCTTATCGCCTTCGTTTAGGCCTGAAATAATGGCTACATCATCGTCTTCTGTCATACCTACTTCAACGACACGTACGTCAACGGTATTATTTTCAGTCAATACATACACGTATTTGCCATCTTGGTTTTCACGAACTGCTTTACTTGGTACAGTGAGCATTTTCGCTTTTACATTAGACTCGATAATCAATGTATAGAATTCACCAGCCTTAATGAGGCCTTTGTCATTGTTGAAAGTAGCTTTCACAAGAACACTTGGTACATTTTCTGGCTGTGTTACATCTACATAGGTCAATTCACCAGGTAATTCTTGGTCACCTACCTTAAGTAGTACCTTAATCCCCTTTTTAGCATCAGGTGTGCCAAGCTTCATCGCCGCATCACGAGGAATGCTAAGGGATGCTACCATCGGTGTAGATTGTTGAATCATCATGAACGGACGATCTGCAATGGCCATTTGACGGTCTTCATTGTAAATAGCCGTTACCGTACCAGCTATAGGCGCTACAATTGTAGATGCTGCCATTTGTGCAGATACTTGAGCGATTTGAGCCTCAATAGCCGCCGTATTAGCGCCACCGCCGCCACCGCCAGTTGTTACTGTCGTAGTTTGTGGTTGAGACCGCTCTACAATGCGATCATATTCTTTTTGAGTAATCATGCCCGCTTCGCGCATCTTCTGAGCTTGTGCCAATTGAGCACTATCTACAGACGCTGCTGTCGTAGTTGTCACAGACGTCGCATAAGACTGAGCTGAGACTTGCGCTAACTGACCTTGTAAGGATGCTAGCTGTTGCTGTAAAGCCGATGTATCTACAGTGGCCAAGACTTGACCTTGTTGTACTTGGTCACCTACTTTCACAGCATATGCGACCTGCCCCGTCAACGTCGGCGTTACCGTCGCCTTATTGAGGGCTGTTACATTGGCGTCATTATGGATCTGCAGCGGCATATCCTTGTATGTTACATCAGCAACGGATACCGTTTTCGTACCGCAACCAGCGATGGTCAAGGCCATCATCACAACACCAAGCATAGCAACTACAGAATAAATTCGGTTTAATTTCATTCTGTCACTTCCTGTCATATTGATTTTTATCAATACCTTAGTATATCATAAAATCAATTAGAATTGTATGAAAGCTAATTCCTTTAATTAATGGATATAACGGAGGTTCTCATGGAAGAACGGATGGATTTTAGAATTTTAAATAACGGTAGCTTTATTCCCTCTATCGGTTATGGTACCTACAAAACAGGTAGCGAAGGCGAAACAGAACAAGCCGTAACTAATGCATTAAACGTAGGCTATCGATTACTCGAT
This sequence comes from uncultured Veillonella sp., assembly GCA_902477915.1. Taxonomy (GTDB): domain Bacteria; phylum Bacillota; class Negativicutes; order Veillonellales; family Veillonellaceae; genus Veillonella. The sequence continues at coordinate 45,740 of CABSJA010000011.1, read as the reverse complement.
ACAGCTGCTTACTACGGCAACGAAGAGGCCGTTGGTAGAGGCATCAAAGCATCTGGTGTTAAACGTACGGATATTATTGTAACTACCAAGATTTGGCATACCGACGCAGGCTATGATAATACAATGCGTGCTGTTGAAAGCTCCTTGAAAAAATTAGACACTAATTACATCGACATTATGCTCGTACATCAACCCCTTGGCGACTATTATGGTTCTTGGCGTGCCATGGAAGAGTTATACGATCAAAACGTATTGCGCGGGTTAGGCCTGTCTAACTTTTACGAAGATCGCTTAATCGACTTGCTATATCACTGCAATGTGAAACCGGTGGTGAACCAAATTGAATGTCATCCATTCAACCAACGCCACTCTCTTATCCAATTGATGAGAAAACATCAAGTAGTAGGCATGGCTTGGTCTCCATTCACCCGTGACCGCCAACCTATTTTTGACCATCCTATCATCAAAAGCTTGGCTGAAAAATACGGCGTGTCTAAACATCAAATTATCTTGCGTTGGCACATCCAACGTGGCATCATTCCATTGCCAAAAGCAAATAATGTAAGTCACATGGAAGCCAACTTCGATGTATTCGATTTCAAGCTCACAAACATCGACATGGATGTTATGGAATTATTAGACCAACAAGACTTCTTGGAAGATCACCATACAGCACCAGGTCTTGAAAGACTATTACAACTTAAATAGTACATACTAACTCCTATTTGTGGTTAGCATCAATTATAATACACACTACAACTATGCTGACAAAGTAAATAAAACAATATATGTAAAAAACCACTTATATCTAAGTTAGATAGATATAAGTGGTTTATTTTATTTTGGTACATTAAATACGGTTTGTACGAGTATCATATAAATCACTGTACCGGCAGCAATCGATATGAGCATGTTACGCTTCCATAGATGTAACCCTACCGTAACAACTAATGCTATGAGCTCAGGGATACCATACGGATATGCTAAAACGACGGTCTCCTTAAAGGTATATACAACGAGCATGCCCATAACGGCAGCCGGTAAAGCCTTACCTAAAAAGAGTACAAAATCTGGCGCCTTTTTCCCTGGTGGAAATACGAGGAAGGCACCAAAACGAGTGAGTAATGTACCGGCCACAACAATAGCAACGGTAATGACCATTTCTGTACTAGTCAAGATGTACACCTCCCCACTTATACGCAATATAGCAAGCTACTAGCATACAGCTCATAGATAAAAGCATAAAGAGCGATTTGCCTACCAATAAGAGCATAACTATGGCCATAGCTGCACCAGCTACACCAAAGGCTCTAATCTTGTTATTTTTTGCGTTGAGCAGCATTTCAAGGAATACCACAATGAACAGACCAGGTAATACAAAATCGATGCCCCGTAAATCTACAGTAACCAACAGATTACCAAACAGACCACCTACAAAGGTACTAAATACCCAGAACACATAGTTGAGCCAAGACACGTGGAAGTAAAACCACTTTTCATCCACATCATCTGGTAACTTAGTCGCCATATTGATGGCAAAACTTTCATCACACATCCAGGCAACCGTAGGAAACCATTTCCAGCCCATATGTACATATCGTTGTAGTGCAGATAGTCCATAAAAGAAATGGCGTCCATTAACGAACATGGTTAGTATAAACGCATTAATCGGATCAAATCCGGCCATCAACATGCCAATCGTCACAAACTCCATGGAGCCTGCAAAAATAGTAGCTGCTAAAACTGGCGCCGTCCACCAAGGGAACCCTTGGCTCGTTGCATATAAACCAAATCCTAAACCTATGAAAAAGAAGCTAACGCCCATAGGAACCATAATAGGAAATGCAAAGGAAAATGCACTTCGATTTTTTATTTCATTCATAGGGGTCGCCTCCTTTCCACATCACATACATTTAAAGTGTTAATGTCATTTATTATAAAGCGCGCGTTAAAATTTCACGAGCTACGTCTGGTGTTACATCGCCTTTTTCACCAAGTCGAGTCATGCCATGGTCTTCTAATTGTTTCACAACTTTATCAACTGCTTCTTCGCCTAGACCATAGTCTTTCAAATGTGTAGATACGCCAAGGGACTCGAAGAATTCACGCGTTTTAGCGATAGCCTCATCTGCTTTTTCTTCGTTTGTACCTTCTGTGATATGCCATACACGTGTAGCATATTGTGCCAATTTTTCAAGCTTGTCTGCTTTTTTCACTTCTAACAATGCAGGCAATACGATAGCTAATGTGATGCCGTGGTCAAGATGGTAAGCCGCAGTTAACTCATGACCGATAAGATGTGTTGCCCAGTCTTGTGGCACGCCGGCACCAATCAAGCCGTTTAATGCTAAGGTAGAGGCCCACACGTGGTTGGCACGAATATCGTAGTTTTCTGGATTTTCTACCGTTTCTTTGCCGATTTCAATCATAGTTTTTAAAATACCTTCACTAAAACGGTCTTGAATACGGCCCTCTACAGGATATGTTAAATATTGCTCTGTGGTATGCACAAAGGTATCAATAACACCATTCTTAACTTGTTTTTCAGGCAATGTGAAAGTCAATGTTGGATCGAGCATGGAGAACTTAGGGAATACTAAGCTACTGAACACAGGATATTTACCATCACCATAAGTAATAACGGCACCATTGTTCATTTCGGAACCCGTAGCAGGAAGTGTCATAACGGTACCAAATGGTAATGGATTTGGCACCATTTCCACTGGAACCTCTGGTACACCAGCTTTCATAACTTCAATGACAGGACCATCATAAGTAGCGCCCATAACGATAAGTTTTGTAGCGTCTACTACAGAACCGCCGCCTACAGCGAGAACGAAATCTACTCCATGTTCTTTAATGAAAGCTACCGCACGTTCACACGTTTCAAGAGATGGGTTTGGCTCAATACCGCCGAATTGCTCTACCTTACGGTTACCAAGTGCCTTTACAATGCGGTCAATAAGACCACTGCGCACAGCAGATCCACCGCCGTAAGTAATAAGCACCTTTGCATCCTTTGGAACCAATGTATCTAATTCACCTAAACGATCTTTACCAAATACGATATGTGTAGGGTTATAAAAATCAAAGTTAAACATGGGGACCTCCTAAGTATTATGTTTGTATTCCACCATTTTAATTGTATAAAACTTATCTTTATTATATCATATTTCGATTTTTTTAGATATATCTAGATAACGCTACTTTCGATTACTTAATAACTCTACTTTACAATCATCGTAAAAGCCATAGTTTTAATCTATAGCCAACCCCTATATTTTTATCTATATACAAAACCCCATTTACATGATAGGATATATCCATTATATGTATATAGAAAGGGATGTTCACATGAAATTAAAAAAATTTATTGCCCCTCTTCTCGTTGGCGTTTTAGCATTCGCCATCGCAGGCTGTGGCACAGATACAAATCAATCTAGTCAGGCACCAAAGGAAATTAAAATCGGTGCTACTGCTGGTCCTCATGCTCAAGTTGCTGAAGCCGTTGCAAAAGAGGCTAAAAAGCAAGGTATCGACCTTAAAGTTGTAGAGTTCTCCGATTATGTAACACCAGATAAAGCCCTCGCTGATGGTGACATTCAATTAAATGCGTACCAACACGTGCCATTTATGGAAAACTTTAACAAACAAAATGGTTCCAACTTAGTAGCAATCGGTAAAACCCTTTTAGTGCGTATGGGATTATATAGTAATAGTGTACATAGCGTACAAGATGTACCTGAAGGCGCTACGGTTTCTATTCCAAATGATCCTACTAATGGTGGTCGTGCATTAGTATTATTAGCTAAAGCTGGATTAATTACGTTAAAAGATGGTGTCGGCTTCAAAGCAACTGTTGCAGATATCACATCTAACCCGAAAAATATAAAGATTCAAGAATTAGAAGCAGCTCAATTACCTCGTAGTCTAGATGATGTAACAATTGCAGTTATTCCAATGAATTATGTACAAAGTGCTGGCCTTAGTGTAGAAAAACAAGGCTTCTTCTTCGAATCAAAAGATGAACCACTAACAGTCATCGTACTTGCGGTACGTAGTGAAGACAAAGACAACGAAACTTACAAAAAAATTGCAGACATTTACAAATCTGATGCAATTAAACAATTCATCAACGATACTTTCAAAGGTAGCATTACATCTGCAAACTAACCAAAAGACCGACCTCAATACGAGGCCGGTCTTTTTGATAAACAATCTTTTATAGATCTATAAATACGACTATCACCATAACAAATGTAGTAACTACAGTAAAATATGTATAATGCCAAAAAGCGATACCCTAACTATTTAGAGTATCGCTTTTATTTTATTCTTTAGTATCAATCACTACTATTAGTAATCAATCACTACTATTCTTCAGTATCGAATGTTACGTCCAATGGTTGGCGTTCCACGATGTTACGGTAACGAACCTTTGGATAGCCCATCAAGATACCACCAGCAATGATTTTATCCTCTGGTACACCTAATAGTTCCAATAGTGGTTTATACTCTGCTTCGCCTGCATGTTCAAAGAAGCCAGCCCAACAAGTGCCTAAACCTAATGTTGGTGCATACAACTCTGCATAAGACAAGCAGGAATGCCCGCTATCGTGAGTACGGTGAATATCTTTTTTAGAACCGATGGCCACTACTAGCGCAGGCGCATCGCGCAAGATGTATTCCTTACCCTTATCGACCTCAGCTTGTGCTGCACGAGCATAAAGACGCATAATGGGCACAGTTTTCGCAGCCAAATGCATCCACTCAAGAACGAGATCTGCAATGCGACGCAACTTTTGTTTGTCCCGAATAACAATATAGGAAATACCTTGTGTATTTGTTGCTGTTGGAGCCATTCTTGCAACGTTTAAGACCTTGCGAATAAGCTCAGCAGGAACTGGTTTATTTTGATAATTACGAATAGAGCGACGGCTGCGCAAGAATAACTCAGCTTGCTCTGGCGTTAATTTTTGTTCTTTTGTGATATCGATTTGCTCTTTACGTGGTGTCATATCACTATCAAGAGCAAGCGTTGGGCATACGGAAATACAATGCCCACAGGAGATACAACCTCCCTTGCCAGTTACAGGCCCATTTTCGGACATCACTAGCAAGCCTGTTGGACAGTCAGCTACGCAAAGGCCGCATCGTGTACAGACTTCTGTATTGACGGTAAATAACATCTGATAAATCCTCCAAAAACTACTATAAAATTTATTATAACACAATTAATCGAGGGTTATCTAGGCGACGTACGCTTTTGAAAATCAGCCAAGCTATTTTGATGGGGCCCCGTTACATTTCGACAACCTAGTAAAAAAAGTACCAATATACTTGCTTGCTCCGTTCTTCGCAAAGTCGCTGCACAAGTATATTGGTACTTTTTTATAACTATATTCATAAAGGCGTCCCATCAAAATAGGTATATCGACCGTTAAATACGTAAGCCCTAGATAACCTGATTAATTCCTATAAAAAAGCTTTATAGTAGTGGCGCCACGCCCTCCATTTGGGAGAAACTAGCCTGCGGCTAGTCTTTCCCTCCATCCCCCACAAAAAAACAGATCGAGTAAATGTCAGATGCAGCTTGTGATGGGAGCATCAATATATAGAAAGAGATTAGTTGCTTGCTATGGGACTAGTTAACAGCAGGTGTTATAAAAATAAAACTAGGTATTTCTGCAGCGACTTTACGAAGGACGGAGCAAGGAGATACCTAGTTTTATTTTTAATTAAGTTGTCGTAGTGAAACGGGGCCCCATAGCAAGTGACTTAACTACAGCTTATATGGTGGGCCCCATCACAAGCGGAGAAAGCATTTACTCAAATGCTTTTATAAGTTCCATGTATTCCGCTTTGTGTGTCATTCTCCAGGTACCAAAGTCTGGTTCTGGGGATTGGTTTAGGATGTTTGCCAAGGCTTCCAAGAATTCTGGGATTTTTGTGGCTACGATATTACCTGCCATTTTACCGAAGTTTTCGGAGCCCATGTGTTCGGAACCACCGTCTACGAGGATAAAGGCTACGGTAGGTTTCTTGTCTACTAATTTTACAGCTCCGTGGAAACCAATTTCACCGATTTGGTGTGTACCACAGGAGTGTGGACAGCCCGAGATGTGTAAACGAGGGAGTTTACTTGTATCTACACCTTTTTCTTCAAGGTGTCCGAAGATATCTTTCAATAGGCCATTGGAGTCTTGCATACCAATTTGACATACTGTGGAGCCTACGCAGGATACGGAACGACGGAAATCATTTCCCGCACTGTCGTCTGTTAACTCTGCGATTTTACGAGCCTCATCAGCATTAAGGTTGATGAAGAACAATGCTTGGTCTGGCGCAATACGCGCTTCTACTTGATCAAGTGTTACAGCATAATCAAGAGCAGCCAATAGGTGTTCTACATTAGCATCGCCACCTGCCGGATGGTATTCTACGTAGTATAAACCTTCTTGTTTTTGACGGTGAATACGATCGTTTTCCACAGACTTATCACGCTTACCAGTTTTTGTAATTTCATAAGCATAGTCAGCTGGATTAATGGTTAATTGTTCCACTTCTTTCACCATCGCCAATGTTTCTTCATAGGTCTTGATGAAAGCTTCAGCTCCACCCATTTCCGCAGGCATATAGCGAGTACGAGCCTTGCCACGGTTTTTGAAATTTCCATGGTTAGCAAAGACCATAAGCATAGCTTTCACATGGTATAAAACATCCTCAGGCGCCACATCGTGCGCTACAGGAATACCAATACGAGGATTTGGGCCAATACCACCACAAGCGTATACATCAAAGGTATTGTGTTTCGTTAAATTGAAACCAAGGTCCTTGAACGTAGCATGCGGCGTGCTATCAAAGCCATTGTCGATGCCCATTTTAAACTTGCGGGGAATTTTGATATAGAACATTTGCTCTAGAAGGAACTCGCTAATAGCCGTTGCATACGGTGTAATATCTAAGGTTTCACGAGGATCAATACCGCGTAAAATACTCGCCACTACATTTGGATTGTCCCCACCAGCACCGCGATTATAGATACCATGATCATAGCATTCTTTATAGAGGTTTAAAATTGTATCACCATCAAGACCATGCATTTGCAAACATTGACCGGTAGTGAAATGTACATGTTGTAAATTATATTTGCGAATGGAGTCCGCTAAGAACTGCATGTGCTGACGAGTCATGCGCCCCCCATTGAAGCGCCAACGGCTCATGCCGGAGTTAGCACCTCGCTCAGCGTAACTACCATAAGCACCAGATTGGCCTTTATAGTCTGCAATAGATATTTCTTTCTTATAGAATTTGTGCGTCATATCTTCAAACTTTGGATAATCTGCAATTAATCGATCTTTCAATTCTTGTGTAATCATACTATTACCCTCTTGGCTTATATCTATTAAGCATAATACAAAACTTTGTATTGGTTAGTATACCATACACGCATACGTATGTTAGTAGCCAAGCTCACAATTTTAATATCAATTACAAATAATAGGCTTTACAATCTGTAATAATTATTACTTTTAATAAGAGTTAGATCAGTAAAGAGTAGATAAAAAAAGAACAGTCCGAAGACTGTTCTTTTAGTTTAGTTTTAATGTTAACTAACTATTCTTTCAAGTCAGTTCTATGGTCTAGGATTAGACACGACCTTCATTAGGGTTGTTATATGCGTCTTTATCGATAGTACCCATAATCTTATCTACTACGAGAGCATTTGTTAAGGAACCAGATACGTTCAAGCATGTACGGCCCATGTCGATCAATGGGTCGATAGCAAGAATTGGGCTGATAGATGTGAAGTACGCACCAAGACCTGTACCACTAAGGGATACAGATGCAGCCATTGTAGCTGTACCAGGAACGCCTGCGATACCAACAGAACCGATAGCGATAACGATAACGCTCATGATGTACATAGTCAAATCAAATGGGATACCCGCCACGTTAGAGATGTACACAACAACAAGTGCTGGGAACACGCCGGCACAACCTTGCATGCCTGCAGTAGTACCGAAGGATGCTACTGTATTTGCTGTTGTAGCATTTACGCCAAGACGTTTTGTCAAAGTTTCAACAGTTAATGGCAATACGCCCATAGAAGAACGGGATGTGAAAGCTAACAAGAGTGGAGCTTTTGCTTTTTTGAAGTATGTAATTGGGTTGTAACCGAAGCTAGCAATCAAGATAGCTTGAACAACGAACATAATCAAAAGACCAACGTAAAGCAATACTACGAATAGGCCCATATCTAAGATAGCTTGCAAACCACGTGTTGCCAATGTAGATGCCAATAATGCAACTACGCCGTATGGCATAAGACCAATAATGAAGTCTGCAACCCAAGAAATTAATTGGTGAAGCTCATCAAATAGCTTTGTAAAGATTTCCATACTATTTGTGCCTGTTTTCTTCAACAAGCGAGCAACACTGCCCAAGATGATTGCAAATACTACGATGCCGATAACATTTGTTTCAGCTGCAGCTTGAATTGGGTTACTTGGAATCAATGCACGGAATGTATCAACCATTGGTTTGATTTCACGAATCTTTTTACCAGATTCAACAATATCAAAGCCTTGACCTAAACCGAAAGCATTACCCAAGATAAGGCCAACGATAGCAGCAACAGCTACCATGCCAAGATTTGTAGAAACCATGGCAACTACTAATTTCTTAAGATTCGCACCTGCTTCCATATGCAAGATAACATGTACAATGGAGATAAATACAATAGGAATAACAAGCATGCGGATCAAATCAATAAAGCCGCCCCCTACTAGAGAGAACCACTTCGTACTTTCCTTGATGTAAACCACTTTAGAAGGATCATCTGGGAAACCTGCAATAATTTGAATAGCAATACCGAGTACGGCACCAACAATAGTGCCAATAATAACGAGATTACCAAAGGATGTACCCTTGCGTTGCAAAGCATAAATACCGATTAACGCGAGCACAAACACTGCGATAATACCAATACTTAATGGATTGCTTAGCATGAGGTAATCTGTAAAGAATGGAATATTCATAATACACCTCTTTTAATTCATATCACAATAATAGGTTATGAACTCAGTATATCATATATCGAAAAATTTACAAGTAAAATAATTTAAATTATATAAGTTTTTCTATGCGGATTCTGCAAGTTTTATAAATATGTTAATCTCCATTGATATACCGATACCTCTGCCTTTTCAAGATACCCTATATCACAGCAGAAAGTTACGCATATAAAAAGGTGACCTTCCATAGGAAGGTCACCTTTAAATGTATTTAGTTATAACACTACCTAATTATAGGATTATCTGTTAACTAGAACGTAAGTTACTTGGATAGGGCCATGAGCACCATCTACAGTAACCAACTCAATATCGGCTGTACGGGATGGACCAGAAATCAAGCAGATATTTGTTGGGAATTTAGATGGATCGTTATGATAACGTGTAGCCAAATTTTCCATTGTTTGAGTCATACGTGGATTGATTGTATCAGTGTACAATACAGCGATATGTGTAGTAGGCAACAAGCTGATAGCACGGCCAGATTCTTCACCAGACGCTTGTACTACAGTAGCAGTTTCAGCAATACCGCAGTATGGGAATGTAATACCGATATCTGCATTGGCAGTATTAGAGATACATTCTTCACGGCCTTTAGCTGGGTCCCATTGGAAGTATGTACGAGTGCCGCCATTATTAGCTGCATCTTGTTCGAATAATTCTTTTAATTTATATTCTTCTACTTCTGGAACACTTGGGAATACAACTTTACCGTTACCCCAGTCTTCAATAGCTGCCAAAATTGTTTCACCTAATTTATCAGGTGTAGTTTCAACGAATTTTGTACCAACACGTTGACATTGTTCCTTAAACATTGTCAAAATTTGATCTTGATTCAAATCTTTGAACATAGTTTCTTGAGGACCATGGCTGTAATCAAAACCCTCTACGAATGCAGGGCACATTTCTTGATCACGGCCTAATGCACGAGATAAACGTGCAATAAATTGTTTACGTTTAGCTTCATCCATTATTTTTTCTCCTTCTTCTTGTTCTTTTCATGTTCAGCATATAAGTCACGGAATTTTTTGAACTTCAATGTACCCATTTCTTTGGATTTAGTCCAGCCGTTCATAACTGGAATTGCTTGAGTCCAAGTAGGCATATTGCCTTCTTTGTTACTAATCAAGTTCATGCCGATAGCGCCAGCTTTTGTACCAAGGTCGAATAATGTGGAGTTACCAAACATCTTAGCCGCTGCAGTGAAGATTGCTTCTTCTGCTTTTGGACGAGTTTTTTCGATATCAGCCATAATATGACGGTGTTCCATCAATAATTCATGCAATGGAATTGCTACTGGACAGTTTTCTGTACATGCACCGCACAATGTGGAAGCATATGGAAGATCGCCTGCTACTTCGTAACCTTTGAACAATGGAGTCAATACAGCACCCATTGGACCTGGATATACGGAACCATAACCGTGACCAGAGATGTGACGGTATACAGGACAGATATTCATACATGCACCACAACGGATACAACGTAGCATTTCTTGGAATGTACCACCTAAGATACCGGAACGACCGTTATCGATGATGATGATATGAGTTTCTTCAGGACCGTCAGCTTCACCAGAACGAGCAGGACCAGTCATCATGGAGAAGTAGTTGGAGATTTTAGCACCTACTGCGGAGCGGTTCAACATTTCCATCATAACGTCAAGCGCTTTGAAGTCAGGAACGATACGTTCTGTACCTAAGAAGATCAATTGAGTCTTAGGAATGGAGCTAGACATACGACCGTTACCTTCGTTGGAAACGATAGTACAAGTACCGGATGCAGCTACCGCAAAGTTGCAACCATTAACACCTACGTCAGCTTTCAAGAAGCGCTCACGTACATAACCACGTACGAAGTGTGTCATTTCTGTAGGGTTTTCAGTGCCAGTGTAACCTAATTTTTCAGCGAAAATTTCACGGATTTTGTTACGTTCAAAGTGAAGGCCTGGTACAACGATGTGAGATGGTGGGCTCACTGCTGTTTGCAAAATGAATTCAGCCAAGTCAGTTTCGTTTACTTCGATACCAGCTTCTTCAAGAACTTCGTTCAAACCAATTTCTTCAGTTAAGATAGTTTTGGATTTAACGATCATTTTAGCTTCGCGTTCACGAAGGATATCTAAAGCGATTTGAGTCGCTTCTTTATCGTCGAATGCAAAGTGAACTTTAGAACCAGCTTTTTCAGCGTTTTCAGCAAATTGATTTACATAGTAATCTAAGTGCTTAAGCACATGATCGCGAATTTCAGCTGCTTCAGCGCGGAAATCTAACCATTCAGGAACATCCGCAACTACTGTATTACGTTTATCATAAAACACGTCTTGTGCTTTTTTGATAGCTGCAACTTTGAAATCGTCAGCCAAACATTCTTTTATACGTGTTTTATAGGGGCGATTGTCATATATAAGTGCCATGTCGTCTCCTCCTTAACGGCAGTTTAAGATTTCAGCAATATGCATTACTTTGATACGGCGATCGATTTCGCCTTCTTTGTGAAGACGGTCAAGCATACCAGCGATGTTCATCAAGCACGCTTGGTCAGAACCGGAAATAACGTTAGCACCTGTGCCAGCGATTTCCAATGCTTTTTCGCGTGTCATAACTTCACTAATTTCAGGGTTCTTAACGGAGAATGTACCGCCGAAACCACAGCAACGGTCTGCACGTGGTAATTCAATCAAGTTGATATCTTTAACATTTTTAAGGAGTTTGAATGGAGGTTCTTTGACGCCCATCAAACGAGTAACGTGGCAAGAAGTATGGTATGTAACGGATTCGTTAAAGCGTGCGCCAACGTCCTCTACGCCCAATACATCAGTAATGAATTCAGTGAATTCATAGATTTTGCCGCTCAATTTTTCTGCACGAGCCAACCACTCAGGTTGATCTTTCAAGAAATGATGATATTCATCACGGATTGCAAATGCGCAAGAGCCGGACATGCTGACTACATATTCAGCGTTTTCGAAGCATTCGATTGTATTCTTAATTGCATCCATAGCTGCTTCGTTGTAACCAGAGTTAGTGAACATTTGGCCACAACATACTTGTTTCTTAGGTACTACGAGCTCGCAACCTAATCTTTCAAGTACTTCTACACCAGCCATGCCTACATGTGGGTAGAACATGTCAATCAAACACTGTTGGAAAAGATGAATTTTCATATTATCGTCCTCGTCTTTTCTAGTACTTAACCTAATAAAAAATTTTGATATGTATGTGTTATGGCAAGAATTCTAGTGAAAGTTTTCAATAATTTTCTGCCCGAAACATTACTTATGCTTTTAAATAAATATTCAAAAGCTTTATCGATATAATTATAAATTAATCATATAGAAAATGTCCAAAGAATTGCTATATTAGTATGCACCCTTTTATTTCTCATATCGTTATGACTTTTTGTAATAACAAACATTGCATTTTATCACAAATGCCTTCTTATTTATAAATTATTTATGTAAAAGTCCCTTAAATTCTAGATTTTGGGAATGTTTATCATTTCGCATTTTCCAATGGCTCTCATATCGTTATTTACCTATAATTCATTGAATATTTATATAAATAGGCTTTAATTTTCAAATTCATGTAACTTTTATCCTTATATATTACATTTTCTTATAGTAGTGTATAAATTTAAAAAGTGTTATAATTTATTTTATATAAGTATAGTTTGAAAGGAGCCTTTTCAATGAAACTAAATAAATTATCCTTATCCTTAGCTATTACATTAGCCCTCGGTTCCACATTCGGCATGGCTCACGCTGAAACAACTGCGGCTCATGTAAAATCTGAAGTATCTGCTACAGCTAATAAAGCTGAAGTAGCAGCTAAAGCTGATGAACACCGTGTAGACACATCTGTAAAAAACGACGCTAAACGTGTAGATACATCTGTAAAAAATGACGCTAAACGCGTAGATACTTCCGTAAAAAATGATGCTAAACGCGTTGATACATCTGTTAAAAATGACGCTAAACGCGTTGATACATCCGTAAAAAATGATGCTAAACATGGCACTACAGTTGTAAAACATGATGCAAAACATGCTAATACATCCGCTAAAGCCGATGCTAAGCGTGTAGATACATCTGTGAAAAACGATGCAAAACGTGTTGACACTTCTGTAAAAAATGACGCTAAACGCGTTGATACATCTGTTAAAAATGATGTAAAAGAAGATGCTGCTAAGGTAGAAGGTAAAAAAGCTGTAAAAGCTAAAGAAAACTTACCTGCTGGCGTTTACCCTGACACAAAAGATAACTGGGCTCGCGATGCTATCCAAGCAATGACACAAGCTGGTTACCTTTCTGGTTATGCTGATAATACATTCAAACCTAGTGCACAAATCACTCGTGAACAAGCTGCTGCTATTTACGGTAAAGTATTACAACACAACTTAAATGAACAAGAATTAGCTGATATTGTAACTAAAGAAGCTTCTACTTCCTACTCTGATGTAGAAGCAGATCGTTGGTCTAGCTCTGCTATCAAATTAGTAAGTGCTGCAGGCGTAATGGAAGGCACATCTAAAACAGCTTTCACACCTAGCAAAACTATGGACCGCGAACAATTCGTTGCTTCTGCTGCTAGCCTAGCAAAAAAATTGAATCTTTCTACACCTGTAAAAACAGAAAAAGTAACATTTAAAGATGAAGCTAGCATCTCCTCTGCTTACTTAGCAGATATCCAATACATGGCACAACGTGGCATTGTAGCATCTGGAGCGACTGAAAACTTCAACCCTAAACAACCTGTAACAAGAGCACAAGCGGCAACAATCTTGAACCGCATGCTTAATGGTGCTGGCCTTGCAACACAAAAACATACTACAACTGAAGCAAAAGCTGAAACAGCTGTAAAAGAAGATGTAAAAAAAGCTGATACAGCAGCAGAAAAAGATGCGTCCAAAGTAAGCAAAGATGCTAAAAAAGATGTAGCTAAAGCTGACAAAGCCGTAAAAGCTGATGCAAAAAAAGTTGAAAAAGACGTAAAGGGCAATAAAAATGCCGCAGTAGCTCAAAAAACTGAACCTACTCGCACAGTTCGGCCTGTTCGTCGCAGCACGTTAAAAGCACTTGATCAAAAACAACAAGCTGCTTTGGAAGATAAAGTATTCGCTGAATTGAATAAAACATACAAAACAGAAGATGCTTTCCAAGATTACGGTGTAATGTACTGGCGTGACAATCAATTGCACGTAGCTTTGAAAACAGATAGCGATATTTCCACAGTTAAAGCAAACCTTGCAGCACGTGGTGATTCCACTGTAAATAACTACGTTGTAGTTGAACCATCCCAATACAGCCAAACTGAATACGATGCAATCGATGCGAACTTCCGCAACTATTACAACAAAAACGAAAAAGCTGGTACAATTCTAGCTACATTCCCAGATGTAGAAAACAACCAACTTTACGCTGTTGTAACAACTGCATCTAAAGCAACTCAACAAGGAATCTCAAAATTATTCGGTTCCAAAGTAAAAATGACAGTAAAACGCTAATCGGCGTTCACTCAACTAGCCAAGGCAGCGTATACGCTTAGTATTACGCTGCTTTGTTTATATCACTATGCATGCCTTATTATTCGCTATATAATGAATATAGATTTTATTGTTGATGAAAGTTTATATTCTAGGCTATCGAGCCTTAGCCTTTACCATAATTAGGAAGGATTTTTATGTACAAGAATACCCCTTACCCATTACGTGCCCTTGTTCTTGGCACATTATTAGCCGCAACAAGTTTCGGTTTTGCTTCTGCAAATACTACAACTCATGCTCCTGCCACTGCAGTAGCATCTACAAAGGTTGAAGCGCCTACAGTGGCCTCTACGCAAGCAGTTACTATAAACACAGCTGCTACTAATGTAGCAACAACTAAAGCAGAGGCTCATAAATTTGATGCCGCTAAAGCTGCTACACCTATGGTTGTAAATACATCTATTGGTACGCCACAAGACATTCAAAAAATCCGTGCCCACATATTCTCCGATGTACCTAGCGATTTCTGGGCTGCCAACTCTATCAGTACTGTAACAAAAGCAAATCTTATGAAAGGTTATTCTGACGGTACATTCCGACCTAACCAACCTATGACTCGTGAAGAAGTAGCTGCTCTCTTCAACAACATCACAGATGATGGTACAGCAGCCTTCTTATCTAGCAAATTTAAAGATATTACATCTGATCGTTGGTCCGCTCTTGCTATCGAATCTGTAGCGCGCAAAAATATCATCAGCGGTTATGGCGATAACACATATAAACCTGAAAAATATATGTCTCGCCAAGAATTTGCTGTAGTAGCAGACAACTACATTCACTACTTAGGATACACAACAGAGGATCCAACAGCACTTGATAGTATTGCTTATGGAGACCAAAAATTCGTAGCTCCTTGGGCTCAAGATGCAGTTCGTGAACTTGCATACCTTGGCTTCACAAACTACGCTCCTGGCACATTATTCAACCCTGAAAAATATGTAACTCGTGCTGAGGCAGCTGAGATTGCATACCGCATGACGCAAACAGAGCAAGCACTTGCCTTCCACAATACATTGTTCAAACAACAAGTAGAAAGTAAAACAGCTACTATTATCGACAAAACATTAGGCTATGGTAATGACTTCACTAAATTCCGTCAAGACGGTGCCCTCTTCTGGGATGGTGGAAAATTACATGCTTCTTTAACAGATAAGAAAAAGGCTGATGCTGTGGCTCATGCAATTTCTGAAACTCAAGATCCACAACTTGAAAGTACTCTTGTAGTATCTCAAGGTAAATTAAATCAAGCTCAACTTGAAGATTATCAATCCGACGCGCTTGATTTATACAAAGCTAAAGAGCCAAAAGGTAATATCATCTCCATCCGTCCTAATGACGACACAAGCGCTCTTATCATCACAGCTGACTCCGTTCAAAAGGACACTGTGAAAGCTTTCAAAAAGAAATTCAAAAACAATGTAGTCGTAGAATTACCACAACCTGAGACAGTAAAACCGGATGCAGCAATCCAATTCCCATTGCCTCCACGCGTAAACTACTACGATACAACAAATAAATAATTAAATAAGCTCAATAATAAAAAGCCGTGTTCTTACACGGCTTTTTATTGTATCCCCATCAAAATGTATAATAAGACTATTATAAGACCTATAATGCAAAAAAGAACCGCCCCCGAAGGAGCGGTTCTTCTCACAATTAAACAGCTGTTACTATACACACATAATCGAATTCACACAGTTCGATTATTTTTTTGTTACATCATTTTGGCGGTCACGTAAGTTACCAACTGGTACATATACAGTACCTGCACTGTGGATTGTATCCACGTCTTGTTGTAAAACCATTACAACGGAATAATCATCAGTTGTGTAGAATTCAGTAGGCATTTTATCGATGTTTACTTCGCCGCCTAATTGATTTTTCACATCTTGATTATTGTCGATAGCATTCACTAATTCTTTTTTATTAAGACCACCAAGGTCATACAAGGATAATTGACGACCTGTTGTAGTGTTGAATGTGAAGCCTTTTACATAGTTGACACCATTCGCATCACGGTCGCGCATTGTGTACGTATGAATCAATACACTGAAAATACCATTTTTGTCTGTTTTAACATCGTAGTACATTACTACATTTGTTTTATCAGCTTCTTTGGCATTCAATTTTTCTACGTCGTTTTGTACTTTTGCAACGTATTTTTTGATAGTATTATTGATTGCTTTTTCTACAGTTGGGCTAACAGATTTAACTGTTGGGAACACTAGATCAAGATGATCTGTAGTGGATTCCACTGGAGATACAGCCACCTCTTTGCGGTCCATGTAACGGTCCGCATTTGGTGCTACCACTTCAACTGCATTGCGATCAACTTTTGTTGCTACAGAGCGTAACGCACGGTTTTGCTCTGGTGTAGCAGTGCTAGAAATACGATATGTTAAATCGTTACGATTTACTTTATTCGTATCAGCTGGAGCTGCTTGTACTGTAGCAGTGTCTTTAGTTACAGGAATTTCGCTTGCTGCGAAGGATACCACTGGCAACGCAGCAGCCATCATGATGAGTACAGACTGTTTTAATTTCATTGTTTACCTCTTATTGTTGTTCTTGCTCAGCTTTCATTGCTAAAGCTTCTTCTTTATTGAATTTGTGTGCTACAACACGGCGAACAAGGTAGATACCAGAGAAGATGAATGCAAGCAATCCTAACCATTGTGCTGTTTTTTCAAAATCAGGACCTACTAATTCAAGTGGAGATTCACCACCACCAGTTGTAACAGACAATACAATAATAACAGCTATGATTACACCAATCAAGCTTTCACCAACAATCAAACCAGAAGCGAAGAGAACGCCACGGCGGTTAGATTGTTCAACATCGTACTCAGCGAGTTCGCCAGCACGCATTTTAGCACGAGCTACTAGGTAACGGCCTACAAAGTAGCTAATGAAAGAACCTAAGATAAGAGGTACTTCCAATGTTGGAGGTAAGTAAATACCCATACCAACTGCCAATGGAGGCAATGTTAAAGAAGCTGTTGTGCTCTTAAGAATCAAGTTAACGATGATTGCTACTACGCCAACACCAACGCCGATCAAGATGTAGTTCCAATCCATGCTGGAGCTGAAGATACCTTGAGCAATTGTAGTCATCAAAGTTGCTTGTGGTGCGGATAATGCAGCATTAGGATCCATTTCAGCACGTGGTAACGCACCTGTAAAGCCATATGCTTGGTAAAGCAAGTTAAGAACAGGAGCAATTGCAACTGCACCAGCTACAGAGCCAAGTAACAACGCAATTTGTTGACGCCAAGGTGTAGCACCAACGAGTTGACCTGTTTTCAAGTCTTGCAAGTTATCGTTAGAAATAGATGCAATGGCGATAACTACGGATGTCATAAAGATAGCCATAGCTGTAGCGAATTGTACGCCTGCTTCTGTAGCGAACAAGTTATTTTCAGAAGCGATGAAGTACACCACTAAGGAAGAAATAATAGTCGCTAAGATACCAATACCAGAGATTGGAGATGCAGATGTACCGATAAGGCCTGCCATGTAACCACATGCAGCAGCTACGAAGAAGCCGATTAGCAATGCTACAAGAACACCTACGATAACAAGTGTCCACATTAAGCCTGCGCTAATAGGTACTGCAGATACGAAATCCCAGAATGTAAGAACTAAACCTAAAAGGATGATACCGAACACGATGATAACAGATTTTGTGCTCATATCTGTATCCATACGATGCAACGCACGTTCAGAGGAACTGCTGTTCATGGATTTAACAGAAATTTTCATACCTTCGATGATAGGTTTGATCAATGTAATCAAAGTCCAAATCGCTGCGATACCGATAGCACCTGCACCGATGAAACGAACTTTAGATTTCCAAACAGCCATTGCAAATTTAGCTGTAGCACCACCATCTGGAGCAAGCATGTTAGTCAAGTAAGGTACGAAGCCAGCCCAAGCGATGAGTACACCAACTAGGATAGCGATACCAGAAGCGATACCAATAAGGTAACCAGCACCTAACAACGCTGTAGAGAAGCCCAATGGAATTTGAGTAATACCTTTGCTACCTACAGGAAGCCAGAAACTCATGCTGTCGCCAAGCACTTTGAAGCCATTGGCACAAAGACTGATAATACCAGCTACAAGACCACCGGATACGATATCTCCCATACCGGAGCTAGATTGAGGACCTTGGCCACCATTATGGGAACCAACCTTCAAGATTTCTGCTGCTGCACGGCCTTCTGGATATGGTAGATCACTATTTACTACCATGGCACGACGCAATGGGATAGTGAATAACACACCAAGGGAACCACCGCATGCGCAGAGCAAGAATGTTTGCCAGAATGGGAAGCCATTCCAATAACCAAGCATTAATAGACCTGGCAAGATAAAGATAATTGCGGACAAAGTACCGGCTGCAGAAGCCTGTGTTTGTACCATGTTGTTTTCAAGAACGTTAGAATCCTTGAAGAAACGTAAAATTGCCATTGAAATAATGGCTGCCGGAATGGATGACGAGAATGTCAAACCAACCTTCAAACCGAGATATACGTTAGATGCTGTAAAAATTACAGTAATCAATGCACCAAGTAGCATCCCACGTAGTGTCAGTTCCGGCAGATGAAGGTCATGGCTCATAAAGTCATGTTTCATAAGTACTTACCTCCTCTGTGAAACTAGAGCTTAAAACATATAATAAGCTACTTCCATTTTATCGTGTTAAAGCGCTGATTTCAATATATA
Organism: uncultured Veillonella sp.; assembly: GCA_902477915.1. GTDB lineage: Bacteria > Bacillota > Negativicutes > Veillonellales > Veillonellaceae > Veillonella. The sequence goes on along the minus strand of CABSJA010000011.1, from coordinate 26,394 downwards.
TGCGATATTTATAATGTATACATGTTTCATTAGACCATTAACTATGTAGAAAAAGGCAACAGTCCAAAAGCCTCCAAAGCCACCTACCCCGCTACGCGGGGCCGCTAAGTCGTTTTTGGACTGTCGCCTTTTCCCTCTCAAATCAATCTTCTATGAAACATGTATACAGATTAAATATAAATCATCGCATATATATTGGGAGAAGGGAAAAGATGTATATGCACAAATCGCATATACATCTCTCTTTTATATGAAAATAGAAATCATTATCTTTTATTCTGTACAAATATACAGGATTTTATATAATTAAATTACCGACGATAAGGTCGGCATGTCTTTTAAGGAGGTTGTAAACATTATGGAAACAAGAATTGAATATGATTCAATGGGACCAGTCGAAGTCGACGCTAGACGAATTTACGGACCTCAAACGCAACGCTCGTTCAATAACTTTAAGATCGGTGACCACCGCATCCCTATTGAACAAATCAAAGCGCTTGCGCTTGTAAAAAAAGCATGTGCTTTAACCAATGCAAAATGTGGCGCAGTAACTGAGGAAAAAGCGAAACTCATCGCTCAAGTAGTAGATGAAATCGTGGACGGCAAATGGGATGAAGAATTTCCGTTAACCGTATTCCAAACAGGCTCTGGCACACAAACTAACATGAATGTGAACGAGGTAATCGCTCACCGGGCTAAACAGTTAGATGAAAGCAACCCGCTTCATCCTAACGACGATGTAAACCGCGGCCAAAGTACAAACGATACATTCCCTACAGCAATGCATATCTGTGCGTACTTTGAAATTACAAAACGCGTAATTCCTGCATTGGACGGCCTTATCCAATCCTTTGAAAAATTGCAAGAAAAAGGTAAAGGCTTGCAAAAAGTTGGTCGTACACATCTACAAGATGCGACTTTCATCATGGTGGACCAAGAAATCAGTGCCTTTGTAGAAGGCCTAAAAACTGCCAAAACTATGCTCGTTCAAAACGCTGACCACCTACTCGACGTAGCCCTCGGCGGCACTGCCGTTGGTACTGGTGTAAACACACCTAAAGGCTATCTAGACGTTATGGAAACCGTATTGCCAGAGGTAACAGGTGCTCCATTCCGCGTTAAGAACAACAAATTCCAAGGCCTATCTTTGAAAGATGCTTTCATGATGGCTCACGGTGCACTCAATACATTAGCTACTACACTATTCAAAATCGCTAACGACGTCCGTTTCTTAGGCTCTGGCCCTCGCTGCGGCTATGGCGAATGGCATCTTCCTGAAAACGAACCGGGCTCCTCCATCATGCCAGGCAAGGTAAATCCTACACAATGTGAAGCATTGGCCATGGTATGCGCCCAAGTATTCGGTCATAATACGACTATGACACTCTGTGCAGGTAGCGGTGCATTCCAATTGAACGTGTACATGCCTATCATGATCTATGACTTTGTTGAAAGCTGTCGCCTCCTTGCAGATGCTATGAATTCGTTCACTACACACTGTATCGACGGTGTAGAATTCGTACCTGAAAAACTCAACTTCTTCGTAGAACAATCCCTCATGATTGCTACATCCTTAACACCATACATCGGCTACGACAAGAGCGCTAAGGTTGTAAAAGAAGCATACAAACGCGGCTGCTCTATCAAAGAAATCATCTTGGAAGAAAAACTCATGACTGAAGACGAATTCGGTGAAGCAGTTCGCATGAAATAAAATCTCTCTCATCTCTATGATATATCTATAACATCCTCTCATACCTCAAATGAACGGAAAATAAAAGGACGTAATAGTCTTGAAATCTTCAATAATACTTATTACTGAAGAATAGACTATTACGTCCTTTTTGTTTTATATGTCTTATAGCAATATTTAATTTAAACTAATGAAATTCTATAATAATGCACCTTTAAAAGCATCATTTTAAGCATAAAATATATTCTAATAAAAAAGACACCTTATGCTACCCGCATTCATTATAATGATTTGAATATATTTCTATCCTCTTCACTAATTTGGTTCAGATCATCTTTTATAGATATAGATTTACCATAAATACGCTTTAAATTATTAATGCTATCAGTATCCTCTATTATACTAGCAGTATCATAAAATGAGTAATTGGGTATCTTTAAAATATCTGTACCTATTGGTGTTAATAAAACCCTAGTATAACCCGATTCCCCTTTTACATATAAATATGGAAATACAACCTTATGAGAAATTTTAGAAAATTCCAATCTAGTTTTATATGTGCTATCCTCTAGCATTCCACCAAACACAATTCGATAACGACCTAAACTATAAGAATCTACTAGTTCGGTATGTATCCCATAAAAATTTAAATAAATTATACTAAGTCCCACTAAAAAACATATGGCTAATATTTTATATATTGGAATCCTTATGTTATTCATGATATCTTACCTCATCTGTCTTTTTATATTTTCCATATTTCTTTTTTTATAATTCTACTGTAGGTCTTCCCAGTTCATTAAGCTCAATTATGACTTCATTACATATTTAATAATAAGAAACCCTAAAACATAAAATATTCCTACACCAAGATATACATATGGTAATGAGCTTAATAATCCATTAATTGGAATACCATTTAAAAGACGATATAAAATCTGAACTATAGGAAATATAATAGCTACGATTATAATACTATAAAATAAAAACTTAAAAACACTTTTCACATTACTACTCCCACAAAACAAAAAACTCTATATAGATACTCTTTTATATCCTAAATTTTACTATTCTAATATCTCATAAGTTTTAAAGCTATTAATATCATAAAAAATACGATCAGAAAAACATATTTCATATTGAATAGATTATTAATCTCCTTAACTCCATTTTTCTTAAATGCTTGTATTAATAGCTTTACTTGTTTACGACTTAATATATACAAAATTATATGGAATACTATCACCGCTAGTATTGTTGCTTTTAGATTTCCTTCGTATCCACCAGTTATCACTGAGCAGATAAGAGCTATGTCCATAAGAATAATTGGAATGGTACATATAATAACTCTGTAGATAAAAAATTTACTATACATTAATCTACACCTATAAATTAACTCTACTCTATTAATCAACACAACTAAAAATTTTAACTCTAATATATCACAATTATTATATAAGTTCATATAATAAAAAGAGGTATTGTATCTTCATATACAATACCTCTTTTTGTTTGTATCCTATGTTTTTCTAATATTTCACAAGGTTTATAGTCATTACTAGGATCAAAGAGATGATAAAAACCATCTGTTTCGTATTTAGCAGTTCATAGGTCTCGTTAAATGTATCATTCTTGAATGCTTGTATTATCAGTATTTCTTGCTTACTGAATTCTAGGTATATATCTAAATGGCATCCAATTGCCACTAGTATTGCTATTTTAAGATATCCCTTATATATATCCGCTGTCATATCATAAATTAAAGAGATATCAAATAGCATAAGCACAATAATACATATAAGGATTTTATGGATAAAGGATGTATTATACATGATTGTATCCCTATAATGAGCTCACTTTTATTCTAAGGAGCTCACCTTTATTTCTAAGCTACTCCGTCAAAGAATGTAATGACTGTAATTTCTCGTGGACAGTTAATGCGGATTGGGAACCAGTGTCCTGAGCCGTTATTAACGTAGCACACGCTTTGTTCTTCTACGTAGCGACCTTTTGTATATGGTGTACCTGTTGGTACCAACGGCATGCCCATAAAGACAATTTGGCCACCATGAGTATGACCAGAGAGGGTCAACGGAATTTTACGTTCAATGGCTTCTTCAAAGAATTCAGGGTGATGTGCTAGTAAGATAACAAAGGCATAGTCCGGAATACCAGATAAAGCCTTATCAATCATAGCTTCACGTTTTTCTTTTTCTCGATCATTGTCATACGCAACACCAGCAATGTATACAGGTTGCTTGCCACCCATAATTTGAATATTGCTATTCACAAGGATATTCATCGGTGTATTGTGTTTCAATTCGTCTAGTACCTTATTTACGTCGTGATGGTACTCATGATTGCCCAAGATGAAATCAACACCGTCTGGAATTTGTTTTGCAAAGGTTGTCAGTCTTTCACAGACTTGTGGTAACCAAGCGATTTTATCGATTAAATCACCAGTGATGACAACGCGATTAGGCTTTTCTACAAGGGCTAGCTTTAAAATTTCATCAAGGTCATCTAAATCGATGCTTGGCCCAACGTGGATATCACTGAGTTGGACGATTTTATAGTCCTTCAAGCCAGGTGGTAAATTCGTATACCCAAAGCTTTCATGAGTGACCTCAATCTCATGTTGCCCTACATAGGCTGCATAGCTAGAACCACCGATTGTTGCTAACGGCACCACTGTTGCTGCCGTTCTAAAGAAAGCACGACGGCCTGTTCTATTTTCCTCTGGCGTTTTGCTCCAAATCTTATTAACCGCCCAGTATAACAAGCTGAGAACGATGAATACAGGAATAGCCAAGAATAAGCCAAAGAGAAAACCGTAGCTTTCAGTACGGAACATATTCATCAACGGATAATACATCGTTCCATATAGATCTACTTGATTAAGTATATAGTATCGGATTGCGGCGAACCACGCACCGATAATGATTATATAGCCCACCCAGGCAGGCCATTTCTTTTTAGGCTTCCACAAGTTGAGAAATAGAGCCCAAAATCCTACCAATCCTATTACGAGGATAGCAGAAAAAATGATATTAAATAGAATTCTCATTCATTGCTCCTACAAATTATTTTGCAATCTCCGTCAATTTACCATGAGGACCTGCCCAAGCATAATCGGCGAACTCATCGCGCTTGATGAGCATCCAGTCCTTTGGCAATTGCTTTTGGATATCTCCGATCCTTATATTCTTAGCATCTCCTACGTACGTTAAATCGCCGCGGAATGCTTTCATGAACCATTTTCGATGAGAGAAAATATGTGTTATCTCTTTTACTAATACTGGTTGCAAGGACAGTTCAAAACCTAGGTCCTTAACTAACTCCTCAAGGCCTTGTTCCCCTTCGCCAAAGGCAGATACCATTTCCACAGATGGGAATTCCCACATGGACCGTAACAGTCCACGGTTAGGACGTTTGTGCAACAGATAATAGTCTTCGTATTGCAAGATCCCCACAAATAGAGGCACCTCTACTACCTTTGTTTTCTTGATACGTACTGGTAGTTTATCAGTATCCTTATGTTGGTATGCTTCGCACATATTTACAATAGGACATTCTCCACAGCGTGGAGTTTTGGGAATGCACACAGCAGACCCAAAGTCCATCAAGGCTTGGTTAAAGTCACCAGGTCGATTGTGAGGCAATGTTTCCTCTACGATAGCAGTTATGGCCTTCTTACCTTTAGTACTCAAAATATCGTCAAAGATGCGATACAAACGAGCATAAATGCGCAGTACATTACCATCTACAGCCACCTCTGGTTCGTTGTACGCCATGGATAGCACGGCTCCAGCCGTATAGGAACCTACTCCCTTCAAAGACTCCATAGTCTTGCGATCATGAGGCACAATACCACCGTAGTTTTCAACGACGTCCTTTACACCAAGGCGCAAATTACGAGCCCGGCTATAATAGCCAAGACCTTGCCAAGCGTGAACAACCTCATCTTCACTGGCCTTTGCCAAATCCTCTAAGGTTGGAAATAGGCGCATCCAATTATCATAATAGGGCTTCATCGCCTCAATGCGTGTTTGTTGGCTCATCACCTCGGAAACCCAAACCTTATAAGGATCTCCACAATCACGCCACGGTAAATCCCGCTTATTCACATCATACCACGCTAATAGCTGTGGCACCCACTTGGGGCTCTTTTTATCAGTCATATTACCTCAATATATTATAAATTTATTTACATTAGCTAATATATTCAATATCAATAGATTAACCATTAATATATAGATCAATGCGCGCCAAGTGTTCGCTTTCAAGAACGGTATCGACGGTGGTTAAATCCATTTTATCTACTGTACTATTATCTCGGCCAAATACGATAGGTCCTTTTAACTTCTTGCCTTCTAGCAGCATAGGCAACCATTGGCGGTCACCATCCCACATGTGCTCGTAGGGAATTTCGTCTACTGTCAGCCAATGAGGCTCCATTTCGTCGGTTTCCTCTACATTGCCTGTGAAAGTACGCAAAAAGTACACATAACCAACATGCGTTAAGCTTTCATCAAAAGGAAATTGAAAGTCAAAAGCCGCTACACATTCTAAATCTTCTGGGTGACCATGAAGGCCAGATTCCTCAAACAACTCACGGATGGCGCAGTCTCGGAAGCTTTCACCAGCTTCGAGTTTACCACCAAATCCATTATATTTATCAGCCCCGAAACCGCGTTTTTTACGACCTAGCAATATACGATTTTGTTCATCAATAGGAAATACAAGCGTCGTCGGTTTCATAGAGCCTCCTTAATCATTTATATAATACCCTATTATTATACCATTATTTCATGTACGAATGGGCTAATTATGGTATGATTAAGAGTATAGATTCTCTTACGAGGAAGGAGGCACATGATGAATAAACCACTACGATTTAACATCGCACTAGGGCGTACTAAGCCTGTTAATATTCGGAACGAAGAAGTGCGCTGCCCCTTCTGTGATCGTTCAAAATTAACGGATATCCTAGATACATCGGGTCATATTATTTGGCTCATGAACAAATATCCTGTACTAGATAAAACATGGCCCACGGTTATTATCGAAACAGAAACGGATGAAGGTGAATTTTCCACCTTGCCGGCTGACGAAGCAGCTCGTATTCTCCAATTCGGCCTTGATAAATGGCGCGAAACACGACAACGTAAAGAGTTCAAATCCGTATTATTCTTTAAAAACCATGGCTATATGTCCGGTGGTTCCATTCGTCATCCTCACAGCCAAATCATAGGCCTTGAAGATTACGATTACCACGAAGATATTACAGCTCAAAATATGGAAGGCTGGCTCTTACACGAGGATCAAGATGTGCGCATCACCTTATCCACGCAGCCCATCATTGGCTTTTTTGAGTACAATATACGCTTTAGACCAGATGCACCTGTGCGCTCCGTAGCGCTAAGATTACAGCAAGTATTGCGTTATGTATTGCGCAGCATCGCCAATTATAGCCAGTCCTATAACTATTTTGTATATAATCTTGAGGACGGCCACGACTACATCAAGGTTGTGGCTCGTTATGTAACAACACCACTCTATGTGGGCTATAAAATTCCTCAAACTTGCGATGAAGAGCGTGCTGCAAAAATCATCCAAGACATTGCGCCGTACTTCCACGCGTCAAAATAGTTTTACTTATACATATTGTATCTAAATAATTTTGATATATTTGAAAGGATGTTTATGAAAGTATTTGCCATCGGCGATCTCCATCTATCTGGCAATCCTCCGACGAAGCCGATGGATATTTTTGGTCCCCATTGGGATAATCACTGGAGCCGCATCAAAGAAGATTGGATGGCCCGTGTAACAAACGAAGATATAGTCTTTCTCGTAGGTGACATGAGTTGGGCCCTTCGACTAGATGAAGCAGCTTGCGACTTACAAGAAATTGCATCCATGCCGGGTAAGAAATATATGATTCGCGGTAACCACGATTACTGGTGGGCTTCTGCCAACAAGATGCGAAACCTCATGGGCGATGCTATCACCTTCTTGCAAGGTCACGGTACAGCACAGCTTATTCAAACAGAAGAAGGTCCACGCATTATTGCCTTTGGTGGCACACGCGCCTATCTCTGCCCTGGAGACTCCCATTTCACACCAGAAACAGACCAATCCATTTACGATAGAGAACTAATGCGCACCGAAGCAGCATTACAAGAAATGGATAAGGCGATAGAATCATTCAAATCAGAAATACACGTGTATACTACAGACTCTGATAAAAACAATCCACCAACTATAGATATAGACAAGATACCAGTAACAAAAATCCTATTGTTACACTATCCTCCATTCAATGAGTCCAATACGCCTTCAGGCTTTACGGATCTCATGGAGACATACAATGTAGATACGTGTATCTTTGGACATTTACACGATCAAATATCCTTTAAACGTATTCCAAAGGAGTTTGGCTCCACAAAACTAGAGCTAGTATCTGCAGACTATCTAGACTTTAGACTAAAAGAAATTATGTAAGGAGAGACCATGAGTCGCATTCATAAAGAACATTTACAAGCGGGCTATATTTTTGGTGATACTATTAACCAAGAATATATTTACTTGCCCTCTGGTGAGGTAGGTACTGACCATCCATTGGCAGTTCTAGAAACACCGACAAAGCGTGAGGACATTACATTGGACGAAGCAGTCCACATGATTGACACCCTTACGTTAAAACGTTGTAGCCATCCTACACTAGGGAAAAAATCATTTTAATACTATAATGGCACGAACAAATTAAGCGGGTAGATATCTACCCGCTTTTTGTATAGATTTATACAGTTTTTAGATATTCCATAAAGGGATTATCCCAAGAAACCACCATGGCCCATGCGAATACAATCCTCTTTTGTGATTTCATCGTCTGCGACAAGGCGTGGCAAGATTTCGTCAAAGGCAGTCGGTTTGCTGAATAATACACCGCCTGGAACGCCGAGGATTGGCGTACCATCTGCGCAATATGCGATACAAACCATGGAACCTGGCAATACAGGCAAACCATAAGTCACTACGCAATCTGCATAACGTTTAATGGCTCCTGGTGTTAAATCGTCTGGGTCAACGCTCATGCCACCAGTACAGAAAATAATATCAGCGCCAGCTTGTTTTACCTTGTCGATAGCCGCCACGATATCGTCTGTATTATCTGTTACGATTTCATGAGCTACTTTTTTTACACCGAATTCAACACAACGTTCTTCAATGATTGGGGTGAAAGCATCTTTAATGCGGCCTTCAAATACTTCGGAACCTGTAGTAACGATACCCATTGTTTTGCGTACGAATGGTTTTACATTGAGTAAAGGATGACCATTAGCGATTTTCTTCGCATCCTCTACTTGTTGTTCCTCTAATAACAATGGAATACAACGCATGCCTGCTAATTTATCGCCTGCTTTCACAGGTGTATTATTAAATCTTGTTACGATGGTAAGCTCGCCAATGCTATTAATAGCATGTAAGCGATCTACATCAACTTTAAAGAGGCCGTCTACGTCTGCAATGGCTTCGATTTTGCCTTGCGCCATAGGTCCGTCATGCATATTTTCGCCACCTGCCATATTGTACAAGGCGCGTGCCACATCCTCTTCGTGCAAGAACCCTTCATCTTCAGGTTCCATTACAAAGATATGCTCTTTACCAAGGTCTAATAATTTTGGAATATCCTCTTCCGTAATCACATGGCCACGGCGGAACGGCGTATCTTTCACCTCACCGATGACGATACGTACTAAATCATGTATTAACGCATGCCCTACAGCATCTTGTGTTCTAATGGATTTCATTTCTTTCCCCTTTAATTCAAAATTCTATGTCATATATTGAAGTCTAAATTCTATTCGAATATTAAATTCTAAATTCTGCTCAAATGTTAAATCATGAATTCTATACAATGTATGTTATAACAACAAAATGTATCTAATCCTATTCTGAATATCTTGCAAATTAGTATATAAATATCTTACGAATAAGACCTAAATAGTCTTATGTATTAATCATATAAAAATGGCTTTATATATGCTGTAACGCAAATCACCTTAAATTGCACAGAGAATGCGCGCAAGTAGTATCCCAATCCAGCAAAGGATTAAGCCACCTACAACTTGTACAAAGCCATAGAATAAAGCTTGTACATAGGACTCAGACATCATTAGTTGTAGCATTTCAAAAGCAAAGGTAGAGAAGGTTGTAAATGCACCTAGCCCACCTACAACGAGGAAAAATCTAGCCCACTGCGGCAAATCTGGCTTTTGCATGTATAGACCTAATACAAGGCCAATAATGAGGCAACCGATGAGGTTTACTACGACCGTTCCATACGGAAAGGAACTCACCTTTGTCATAACCCATTCACCAAGAGCCATACGACATAACGCTCCAACGGCTCCACCGAGGGCAACTGCAATGTATTTTTCCATATTGCCTCCACTACTTACAGTACTATCCTACGATTTTCACAATACGTGTAATTATCTGAAATAACCGATAATTATCTAGTTTTCTATATTAGTCAATCACCAATAGTCTCAGTATACTATATTTAGAGAGCAGGGAAAAGGAAGGAATCCCTATGAAATCTGCATCGACACCTCTAACTGAGCTACGAATCAACACCTATGAAGATCCGGTCTTACAGCATCAGTATGTTTGTTTAGGCCATAAAATTGCCCATATTCGCATATCTCTAAACATGTCTCAATATGAGCTAGCACACCACGTGGGCATTAGCCGCAGTTATTTAAGCAAGCTAGAATGTGGTACAGGCATATCTGGCATGTCCTTAGAGATTCTATTTAAAATCGCTGAAGCATTCCAAATTGACGTAGCGCAACTCGTAAGGCTGCGCATCGTAGATTATAAAAGCTGTAATGCGCATCTTTCATCACACTACAAACGATTAGAGTTTCTAAATCATACGAGGAACAGTACGCCATCTAAGGCCGAGCCAAAGCTAAGTTAAATTAATCAAATACTCTAAAATCGATCCTACAGAAAAAGCCCCGCCAACGGCGGAGCCTTTCATATAGTATGCCCAATTAAAGGCATTATACTTCATTAAGTTTTTTATGTTGTACCTCAGCATTTGCTTTTTTGAAGATAAATGCATTATTAATGTGCTGACGCATAGCATTTTCTGCTGCCACTTCATCATGACGCTCAATAGCATCTACGATATGATCATGTTCATCGTCGCAATCATGTGTACGCACTGCATTGAAGGAGCTGATGTACATATCGCGATTAACGCGTTCACGGAAGCTCGCAAGGTATTCTACAACGCGTTCATTACCAGAGTAATGAGCGATCATTGTATGGAATCGACTGTTTACTTCAACACGTTCTGTAGCATCTTCAATTTCATGCATTTCTTTACAAATCTCACGTAATTCTTTAATTTGTTCGTCTGTAGCATGACGTGCACAAAGTCTTGCACCAAGGCCTTCCATTACTTCACGCACTTGATACAACGCAACGATTTCCTCTGGAGTATCGGACTTTACAGTAACGCCCTTCCAAGGAACAATCACTACGAGATTATCCTTCGCCAATTTGCGGAATGCTTCACGCACAGGTGTAGCACTCACTTGCAATTGTTCTGCAATTTTTACTTCGTTAAGCTTTTCTTGTGGCATCAATTCGCCTGTTAAGATAGCTGTTTTTAATGTTAAATAAACTTGTTCACTAAGTGGTAATCTTTCAATGGAGTCCACAGCGGACAATTTGTATTTATCTTTAGAATCTTGTCGTCCCATTAATATCCCCTAATCTTATATCCCCTCAACTCATTCGTACTTTCAAAGAACGGCTAAAATGAGTATAATATATTGTACGATATATTTTGTATTTTGAATAAATATGTTATATGTGATTTAGTACATATAGTATAATTATAGAGCTCACATCTAAGACTGTCAATTTAACGATAGATAATAGCTATATCTCATTTTTGAAAGTAAGGAAGTTGTACCATGAGCCGTTGTTTAGTTATCATAAATCCTGTATCAGGTGGCGGTGCGGCACGTCGCTATGCCCTCGATTTACAATGGAAATTGAGCACCTTGTTTGAAACAATCGAGGTCAAATTCACCACTGGTGAAGGCGATGCTACACGTTTCGCAAAGGATGCTTGCGAACGCGGATTCGATGCTGTGTTCTGCATGGGCGGTGACGGCACCGTAAACGAAACTGTAAACGGTATTGCCCAAGGGGGATTCAAATCTACCTTTGGTTTCATTCCTGTTGGTACTGTAAACGATATGTCTCGTGCCCTTGGTATCCATCAGAATCCAACGCAGGCAATCAAACGTATTGATATCAACCAAACACGTACCATTGATATCGGTCGTTGTAACGACAAATATTTCTGCAATAATATCGCAGCCGGTGTTATTCCAAAGGTAATCGAAGAGGTTACCCCAAAGGAAAAGAGCATCTTGGGCCCTCTAGCCTACTTCTTACGCGCAGGACAAGCCTTATTTACAACAAAGGATTACACATACCGCATCAAAACAGAGAATGACGATTTTATCTGTAAATCCCCACTCGTTCTTGCATTGCTCACCAATGTAGTGTCTAGCTTTGAACGCTTCATGCCAGAAGCATCTGTAGATGATGGTTATATGCGTATCATAATATTCAAGGAATACTTCATCCTTGATATTCTAAGCGTATTGCCACTTATCATTAGTGGTGCCATCTACAACTCCCGTTATACAACAACACTAACTGTGAAAAAGGCTCATATTGAGTTATTATCTAATATCGGTGATCTACCTACTAATATGGACGGCGACCAAGGTCCATCCATGCCGGTAGATATCGAAGTATTGCCACGGGTTCTAAAAGTATTTGCCCCAGCAAAACACAAAAAGAAAAAGGCTTTGAATTTGCCTAGACTACCACATATTTAATAAATTGTAGAGAAATCTACAAGACAAAACTATATAACAATCCATAACACAAAAGCTCTCTATCCAAGGATAGAGAGCTTTTTTATGTTCATTACCTTATAAGAAATACCTACCTAGTCCCTGCATATTTCTCATACATAGCACTAAGTTAATCATAGGCTTATCAAAGGCTAGTCTATTATGATAGCATCGTGCAAGCGGAAGCTATAGATATAACATGCTTTCACTGGCATCCCTGTCAATCGTTGTAATGCCTCTTTGTAGAGATCCATTTGTATTTTATAGCGCTTGATGAGGTCTTCTCCAGATTTGACGCGGTCTGTCTTGTAATCTACGAGAACCCATTCACCGTCCTCTTCAAAGGCCGTATCGATAATACCTTGGAGGAATAGATTCTCCCCATCCTCTAAGGTGTCGTATACACGTTTTCCTTCAAAAAGCATACTAAACGGCAATTCACGTTCGATGCGCGTTGCGTTGATAAGACGCTTCCCAAGGTCAGAACTAAAGAATTTATATAGACTTGTATCGCTCAATAAATTTCGTTCTTCCTCTGTGAAAGTCCCTTTCGTTACAAGTGCATCAAGCTCTTTTGTTAAAGAAGATTGGGTATACTGCGCAAGAGGTAGCCATTGCATGGCCTCATGCATCAAGGTCCCCCATTGAGCCCCTGTCAACACATCCTCTTCGGACTGCAGTGCTTGCGGCTTACGACCAAATACAGAATTCGCTAAATCATCAGTGGAAACTATAAGAGTTGGTACAGCAGTATTACTTGTAACATCACTATTAGCTTTACTTGTAGCATTGCTATCAGCATTACTTGTAGCATCACTATCAACATTACAAACATCTAGCTTAATAGCTTGACCTAAGATTGCATCTGAAACGGCTCGTTTAACCCCTGTATCTACCGTTACAATCGGTTCGTTTAGGGTATCAATAGTGCCTGCTTCAAGTTCCCGTTCTTGGAATCGTCGTTTCAATTCACTGACGGAAATCTTAGCCGTGCGCCGCGTAGCGTCGCTGTACGGATAGGTATAGTTAAAACGGTCTTCGATTTCCTGTGGCAATTCTACAGCATTAACTGCTTTCAACTCACGCACCTTATTGATAGTCGTTTCGTCAATATCCGCCTTGTAATCGAGATCACCATAGAGAGAGCCATCGTGGACTTCGACCTTGATGCGACATTTTTTATCTGGTAAGTCAAAATAGGTCGGCCCTTCATACTCAATAGCTACACGCAATGGATTCCCACCATCCAAATGACGAGCAAAGCCCATAATGAGCCAGTCTAAGTATGTATTAGCTTGAGTAATAATATCCGTAGGTAGTTGTTGGCCTTCTACGGAGGCAGCATTTTTTACCAGTTCACCTAAGGTACTCAACTTACCTTTAGCATTTTTAAGGCCTTTAAAATGACCTGTCATAATCAGCTTATCTCTCGCCCGTGTTAAGGCTACATAAAGAATCCGTTGTTCCTCAGCCTTAAGAGCTGCCTCTTTGACATCTTTCACGTAGAACCACGGCATTGTTGGGAAGGACACCCGAATATCTGGGAAGTACCCCTTAAGACCCAGTCCTGCATTCTTATCGATGAGTAGCTCTGAACGAAGGTCCATCATGTTGAATCCCTTTTGCACACCGGATAAGAATACTACAGGAAACTCAAGGCCTTTACTTTTATGGATGGTCATGAGGCGCACTACATTGTCCGCTTCGCTTACCACATTGGCAAGGGGCATATCTTGATTGCTATCGCGCAAGCTTTCAACGAAGCGTAAGAATCTAAAGAGTCCACGGAAGCCAGAGGCCTCATAGCCCTTAGCTCGGTCGTATAAGGCGAGCACATTCGCACGACGCACAAGACCATTTGGCATGGCACCTACATAATTTACGTAATCTTGGGATTCGTAAATATCCCATAGCAAATCGGTTACGCCGTGACGGCGCGACAAGGTACGCCACCGCTCCATATGACCAATAAAAGCTAATAAGCGCTCATCTTGAGCTGCTTCTGCATAGGCGGGCATGAGAGACCACAGAGAGCCCTCACCAGATAGGCGCAGAGCCCCTAGTTCGTTTGCATCAAGCCCCACAAGACCGGAGTGCAACACCGCAGCCATCGGCAAGTCTTGTTCAGGATTATCTATGATGGATAACAAGGCTAGTAAGAGCTGTATTTCTTGTGCTTCAAAGTAGCCATCCCGTTCGTTTACCACCGCAGGAATACCCGCTTGGCGCATGGCTTCTACTGCACGAGTACCCCAGCCTGCCAAGGATCTGCGTAAAATAGCAAAGTCTCGCCACTCGATTTGACGGAACGTACCATCTGGATTTTGCACCTGCTTCTTGGCCCCGTGGATTTCCTTAATCTTTTGGATGATGAAATCGAGCTCCCGCTCGTTATTTTCAGGGTCATCCCCTTCGTCTTCGTCGCTTTCAGTAGCACTGAGGGTATCCCTACTCACATCGAGGAGTTGCAACTCCACGTCGCCTCCAACCCAATCTTCTGGCGCATCCTCTACGATGCGGCCAGGAATGAGGGATTCAGCCTCAGTATAATTAAGCTCTGCCGCCTCTTCTGTCATGATTTGATAGAACAAGAAATTCGTTGCGGCCAAGATATTTTCGTGAGATCGGAAGTTCTTCGCTAGGTCGATGCGGCGCTCCACCGCATCAGTGCCGCCGTACGTATTATATTTCTCCATAAAGAGAGAACTGTCTGCCATACGGAAACTGTAAATGGCTTGCTTCACATCCCCTACGTAGAACCGGTTATCAATGCGGGAAATCAAGTTGATAATCGTCTCTTGCACGCCGTTCGTATCTTGGTATTCGTCGACCATGATTTCTTTGAAAGTATCTTGCAGTTCCTTTGCCACGTCGGACGGCTGAGGGTCATCCTCTGTACCAGGCTCCACGAGAAGGGCCAAGCATAAATGCTCCAAATCACTAAAGTCCATGATGCCTTGCTCTTGTTTCATATCTCGATACGCTTGATGGAACGCAATGGTTAGCTCTACAAGCCCTTCGATGATTGGATATTGAGCTTTGAACTGGTCTTGCAAGGTAGCTTCAGGCACTGTGAATACAGCAGCTTGTATGGCTTTGAGGTCATCTCTATTTTGACCGCCTAAAGATCTAAACTCTGCTACCAATATAGGATCAAAGGCTTGACCCTCTTTTGGTCCCATGCGGAACTGATCTTTAATAAAGGTATCTACATGCTTACATACTTCGCCCATATCGTCCCAAGTTTGAGCATTTGAAAGCATGCTTAGTGCGGCTAGTTGGTTATCATAAATATTTTGCCATTTATGAGGCCCCATTGGATCGAGCAAGATTTGTTCCATCCGCTCTAAACGCTCACGAATGTGGTCGATAACAGCTACATGCTTATCCCACATATATTGGCCCCACAGCGTGTCACTTGGGCTTACAGTGATGGTCTCTTTATAAGGCTCTAAGGCTTTTCGTAACCATCCATCAGGATTGGCGAGAGACATAGCGTAGTTATATAAAGACATAATCTTCGCCGTTAAGCCTGCATCAGATTTATCATCACTGAAGAAGTCCGCCAATTCATAAATATTATAAAGACCTTCTTCATAGGATTTAGTTAATAAATCGGCTAATACCTCTTGTTGTAAGAGGGCCATTTCTGCTTCGTTACCAATGCGAGCCGTTGGGTTAATATCTAGCTTATAGAAATAGGATCGAATCACCCATTGGCAGAAGGAGTGCAATGTAGAAATATGAGCAGATGGCAAGAGATTGAGCTGTCGTTCAAGACGCTCTTGCATAGCCTCGTCATCAGTAGACTCCATGGCTTTTGCCAAGGCTAAACCAATGCGGGCACTCATCTCTTGAGCAGCCGCCTTTGTAAAGGTTACAACCATGAGCTCTTGTACGGATAAGGGATTATCCATATCTTTAAGACGCGTAATAATACGCTCTACGAGAACTGCCGTTTTACCTGAACCTGCCGCTGCCGCTACTAGTAAGGTTTGATTATCTAAGGACGAGTCCTTAGGAGCTATGATGGCAGACTCCTGCTCTGGCGTCCATTTAACACCCATGGTTTTCACCTCCTTCGTTACTATTATTTCTATCGTTACTGTTGTTTCCGTCGCTACTATTGTTTCCGTCGTTTAGAGCCGCTTTCATCCGTTCTAACGCATCAGCTTCGGACAGTTTAAACAAATAATTATATCGATTTCGACTAGAGTCAAAACGGCATACAGTATTGTAATCACAGTATGTACAAGGTCTATTCTTATTTAACTGGTAAGGTTGAATTGGGAATTGACCGTCCCCAATATGGCGACCGATGTCAGCCATTACATGATTGGTGTAGCGGCACATCACATCAAATTCACCTGGATTCTTAACCTTGCGCAAATCATTCCTAGAAATGGTTTGATCTTTCGTCGTTGCAATTGGCACATATGGGCCTTGTTTAAGACCATAGGATAAGAACTTATTATCGATATGGGTCAACAACTCAACATCGTCTGAGAAGTACCCACTATTTTTCCACGCATCGCTTTCCTTTGCCAAAGATACTGCATCTTCATAAGATATAGGCGCATCGGCAGGAATTTTAGGATTCTTCACATAGGAATACACTACAGCCGCAGGAGCTATAGATTCTCCCTTCGTTTTACCGTAAGCAGACTCCAAAGCCAACAAATAGGTCATAAGCTGCAATTTAAGGCCATAGTATACATCTTGCGCCGTTACGTGTGCGCCGCCCGATTTGTAGTCAATAACCATACCATAGGTTTGACCATCTCGGGTATATTCATCGATGCGGTCAATTTGACCAATAAGGCGTAAATAACGATCTTCTCCAAGAGGCACCCGAATCGGATCCCAGCCGCCTTGACGGCCAAAATCTTGCTCTAAGTATTTCGTATCAAAATCACTGCGCTTCGACCACTCAACGAGGCGGTCTACCGTTACATGTAATGTTCTTTGTACACGCTGCTCGATTGCTTTTTGGTAGGCATCGCTCGTTTCCTCGCCACCTTGATTCTCTTGTAAAATCTCTTCCGCTACCGTACGGCACAAGTTATGTTGATCCGCTTCGCTAAGGTCACGCCATTGTTTATTGTTATCTAATAGATAATTGCCTAAACGCTCTAAGTTAGCATGAAGGAATGTACCAATTTCAGGCGCCCCAAAGGAGCGCACACGACGCGGTTCTAGTTTCAAACCGTATTGAGCATAGAACTTGAACGGACATTGCTGATATCTCTCTAGGCGCGTCACAGAACCAGACATATAACCTTTAGATAAGAACAATCCATTCACTAAATCCTTCGTAATGACAGGCACATCATTATTATCTCGAATACCACGAGATACCTCACCTAAACGAGGGCGGTAGGTGTCGCTTTCACGAGCCCAGTTATAAAGGCCCCACCACAATGGATTGACCTCATGGCCACTAAAGAGGGCGCCCCAGCGCTCAGACAATAGGGACAAGCTCTGTAAAGGTCTCCATACATAATCCGCCTCGGTATCAGGTTCAATAGAGAGCGGAATATCTACCGCCTTATCTACATAACCAAGGGATTCTAGTCGTTTCACCACGAGGGATGGCTCAAGGCCGGTTCCATCTTCACCAGAGCTTGCATAGGACAGCGTCAACGAATCGGACGCCCGCGTCATAGCTAGGTATAATAGGAAATTTTCGTTGAAAGCCTTCGGCAAAGCCCCTTCAGCCAACGTGATACCGGCCTCCGCCAATTCTTGACGTTCCTTATCCTTAATAAGCCCTTCATCGCCCATGCTTTGTGGGAATACTCCTTGGTTGAGGCCCATGACGAATACCTTTGGCCACCATTGGCTATAACCACGTTCAATGGTGGTAATCACCACATGGTCCAAGGATGGTGGAATCATGGAATAATTTACATCACTCAAGCCTTCTGCGAGGAGCAACATCATCTCATCCAGTGTCAACACTTCGTCCTTCATGACCATAGAGATTTCGTCTATGAAGGAAATAACAGCATTGTACATCTGTTCATGGCTAGCTTTAGACTCTTGATCGCCCACTGTTTCTGCGTCCTTCGCCCATTCATAGAGGCGCTGTGGCACTTGCAAGGTTTCTAAGAGACCATACAGCTGTTCGCTCCATTCTGCCCCCGTATGACCTTCGCTATGAGCGGCAAAGTCAAACCATGGGGATAGGATGTCCATAATAGTTTGCCGAGCTTTATTAACACGCGCTCTACGAGGTGCATCAGCGTGACCTTCTTCATCTTGCCCCTCATGAAAGCCTCGTAAATACGGCCAGCTTTCACGTTCCCATTTATAATGGTCAATACCAAACTCGAGCACATAGTTTTCTAATTCATCTACGGCCTCACGGCTGAGTGGCATCAAATCTGTTTTAAGCAAGAGGAACATGCTGTCTCGACTGTAGCTATGGCGCACGATATCAAAGAGAGCCGTCAACAATTCCCCTAATGGATGATTTTTCATAGGTCGCTGGCGGTCTATAAAATGGGGAATGCCATACCGAGCAAATACCTTTTCTAAGGTATCCCCGTATGTTTCCGACTCGCGAAGCATGATACATACATCGCGGTAACGTGCGTCTGGAGAGGATTCTACGTAGGCTAAAATACGACGAGCCACTGCATCAGCTTCCCGTTCTCGGTTATAACCACGAATGAGCGGAACAGTAGCATCTGTAGAATTCTGCTTACTAGGACTAGTAAAGTAATTGGCTTCTAATTCTTGTACGATTTGAGGGCCCCGTTTCCCGTCAAAACCAACCCACTTAATACTAGAGCCATAACGAGCCACTAAGGTGTCATAAATCTCTAAAGGGCGGCTGAAAAGATGTTCCCCTCGACGAGCCATATGTAAGCTCTTTGGAGCCGTTGGCAAGTCAATGGTAATAACTGCTTCCTTAGCCAAATCAAACAAGGTATAAATCAACTCGTAGTGAGTAGGCGTAAACCAATGGAAGCCATCAATAAAGACGTGGCTGTTTTCCATCAGTGGAGATTGAGGCAAGGCCTCTACGATTTCCATGATAGGATCGATGTCGCGCTCCCCATGACGACTGATTTCCTCTTCGTAGGCGGCCATACAAATGGCAAGTTCCTGTAATTTCTTTTGTAATACTTTATTTTTAACGGACTCTGCCCCACGTTCAAGGTCATGAGGACCGACGCGGAAGGCGCGAAACTCAGAAAAAAGCTGTTGCAATACAGAAGAAAACTCAGGCCGTTTAGTAGCCTGTTCTAATAAACCTAGCTCCTTTTGTTTTCGCTTCATTACAAGGCGCAACAACATAGACCGGCCAAAGCTAGATAAGCTTGATTGACCAGCCCCTTTGGAGCCTATCGATTGATATACTTGGTACCCCAAACGACCAAAGCCTACGACACGGACCGTAGTAAAGCCTTTTTCAGGCATAAATTCAGCAAGTTCTCGCTCTACCCGATACGTAGCTGGTTCAGGAACGAGTAAGATTATAGGTTCCCCTGGACAATCAGTCATCACTTGACGTATCCGTTCATATACGGCACGCGTCTTGCCTGATCCTGCTCGTCCATAATAGACGCTAATATTCATGAGACCTCCCTAGTGAAACGTTCACCATCTCAGTTTATAAAATCCACAAATTTCATCTTATTTATATATTTCTTGTCCTTAGGTATAGCCTAAAACTATTTTTTTCGATATAATAATATCATTATACATAAATATTATTATATAGTAATATGACATTCTGTGCTTAATTCTGGGGTTAATTTAAGCTAATTGTACAAAATTTGACTCATCTGATTATATTTGTTTATAATTAAGAAAATATTTTATATTTTATTTACAATTAACAGAATTTCATATATAATACAGATTAGTATTTGTGTTATTTGTAAAATCATGTATTTAGGAGTGAACTATTATGAACAAAAAACATTTAGCAGCTGCTTTCGCAGTATTTGCAGCTACAACTATGTCTTTCTCTGCTTTCGCAGCATCTGTTGATGCTAATGCACGCGCTTACGAACGCGCTGCAGCTGAGCAATATACTTACGCTGCACCTCAAGCGGCTACACCAGCTTACCAATCTGGTTATGTAACAAGCGCACCACGCCCTGGTTACAAACCATTACCAGCGGTACCTTACACAGCAGGTGACATGGCTCAACAAATGCCTGTATCCAAAGAATTGGGCGATCCAATCTTCGTAGCACCTCAAACAACAGCTGTAGGTCTTCAAATCATGGACCCTATCGCTACTAATAGCCAACCTGTATACCAAGAAACTGTTACTTCCGTAACAGCTAATGGCAACGGCAGTGCATACGTTTCCCGTTATAAAACTAACCAATTAAACGCATTCGACTTGTTGTTGAACGGCAAATCCTACACTTACGACTTGCCTGCATACACTAACGGCTACCAAGTGAAAACTGCTAGCTCCTACAACCGTGCTGGCGACGGCGTTGCAAATGTATTCTCTACAAACGTAATCACTGAAGCAGTTGTAAACAACAACTCCTTGCGTATCACTGTTAACATGACGCAACCAACAGCTGTAGCAGCTGCTAAATTGCGTTCCATGCAACAAACTGGTCAAGTAGCAGGCGGTGAAGTAGCTGCATTGTTCGCTTACAATGAAAGCTATGATGGTGTAAAACAAGCTGCTCAATATGACGTATTCAACAACGGCAACCGTTACATCGTTGTAAAATCCGGTGCAGTAACAGTTCCAAACGGTGCACAACACCCTTACGCAACTGCATTGTTCGCAGTAACTGACGACACTGTAGCGGCTGTAACAGTATCTGGCAACACTGCTGATGCTTACGATTTAGTTAAAGGTACTGCATACGCAATTGCACAATCTGCTCGCGTATCTAACGCACGTACTCGCTAATTCTAACTATAATTCGTTACGAATTAACTATAACGTGAAGGCTATAAACCTTCACACATGAAGACTATATAAATCACCAAAGCCCCGAATGAGATATCTCATTCGGGGCTTTTTATGCATCTTACCAATTGAATTCTTAGATTTATTTTTTTACGATAATCTTGTAAATACTTCTAACGCTTTATAAGCCATCAAACGATAGCCTCGTGCATTAGGATGTACTTCACCGGCAAAGACAATTTGGCCAATTTGATCCGCTTCGTATAATGATGTATAAAAGTCTATAACCTTCAAATCATGCTCTGCAGCATAGGCTTTCAGTTGTTCATTGACATCTCGCACCACAAGATCTAGGCCATCCATATCACTATCGATTTGTGTTTCTAAACCAATAATAACCTTCCCCTTTGTGCTCGCTAGTTCAATAGCTTTCACCAAGGTCTTGAACACATATGCACTATCTCGACCTTGTAAGATATCATTAGTACCACACATTAAGAAGATATGACGCGTGGAATCAGCTACAGCTGTAGGTAGCCATTTTTCAATGTTATAAATCATGCCCTGAACGGAGCATCCGTCTTCACCATAATTAGTAAAATGTACACCCTCTATAGATGCATCACAAATTTCAACCCAACCTTGGCCATAAGGCACATCATAACCACGGGTAATGCTATCGCCAAAACAGATAATTTCCATATCTAGACCTCCTGTACTATGCATTAATCATATAACAAAATGACAATTATATACAATATACATACTATAGATTTTTATATGCATTTTTTATAGAATTACATGTTTGACTATGGTATACTAATTCCACATAAGAGAGGTCAAAGATGAGAAAACTATATCCCTTTTTAATACTAGCATTAGCAACATTACAATCAGCTAGTGCGATTTCACAATATGAATTAGAGAACAAGCCTACTCAATACCAAGTTGCTTATAATAGCCCTTCGGAGACTGTGTATATCGACTTAAGTACACTTAGCCTAGCACAGTCAGGTCCTACATATAGTACGCTTCACGCTCGTACAATTAGTCTCTATAAAAAGCAGAATATTATTGCTGATTATTCAACTAATTATACATACCATCGTGGTAACACATCTAAAGATATTTATCTTATGGATTGGCATGTAGCACCCGCAAAGTTCTACCAAGTAAATGGTGCACCTATAGGAACTGCTAATAATCAGCGTTCTGTTCTATCTACAGGTGCTCACGTCGCTACAAAGGGTTCTCCTGTAGCTGAAATAGGTCAATTTATTTTACATAATGCATTGGAATTAGAGCGTATTACCTATACATCTAAGAACCCATACGTACCACCTCGTCCATATAAACCATTGAGTACACCGGCTCCAACAGAAGATAGGCCATTATTTGGAGTTCAACCACCAGAAGGTGTCTATAAACCGCTAAACCAATTAGAATCTCCTTATACATCTAATCAACCACGGTTATCTCCTTCTAAATTAGGTATGTATGGACCCGTTCCAGCACCTCCTCCACAAGGGCCTCGACCTAGTGATTGGATTCTCGATATTCAAAATCAGGACATGCCCGATCCCAATACACCTATGAGTGATTGGAGACCGCAACCTGATTATCATGCACCGCAAAGACCATAATCCAAAAATATAGTTACTCGTAACGTATAAAAAGAGACTGAACTGTCCCCTATCTAGGAGATCTAATTCAGTCTCTTTTGCTTTATATTTTGTTTCCATACAATCAGATCAATCTATTGTATAATACTGTCACATTATTTAAGACGTACAAAGAACAATGCAATAGCACCGATAACTGGTGCAATGGCAAGGGTCATCAATGCAGATTGATAACTGCCTGTAGCTGTTAACATGCTACCTAAAATCATAGGTGCCAACATAACGCCGATCTGATTAAACAAGTTTACAAATCCTGCAGTTGTACCGCGTAAATGAGGTGCTGCGGATTGAATTACGAGAGCATTTGTTAAAGCACTATGCATGAAAGCACCAATACCAAGAATTGGACCTGTTATAAAGAGCATATCTGGATTTGTGGTGCTCGCAAAGAGGATCAATGCTGGTGCAAATAAGAACATAACAAGCGCCACCAAATGGTTCTTCTTAATCGGTAATATATCGGACAAAATACCGATAGTCGGTTTCGCAATAAGCGCGGCTAAACCAAAGGCAGACATTACATGACCTGCATAGATGGCATTAACGCCGAGCTGTTTAACCATGTACAAGTTTGACCATTGCGCCACGGCCCAGGTAGCACCGGTAGCAAAGAAGCCTGCAAAGGCAAGACAACAAATGTTGCGATTCTTCAAAACATGTAACAAGTTTTCCTTTAAAGAAGTCTTTTCCCCTATATGAGCAGATGTAGCACTCACCTCTGCTTCTCGTTGAGCTAAAATCTCAGCACTTGGCTTACGAACCGTAAAGTAGCTAAGAATGAAAACAAGGATTGGTAATACCGCTGTTAAAAGAAACGCGTTTTGCCAACCATAATTAGTTGCCACATATGGTGCATAAAGGTTTACAGTGGTCAATCCAAGGGATGTGCAGGACATGAAGATACCCACGGCTGCACCACGTTGATTAGGCCCAAAGTAATCCCCAATAGCACTTAAACAAGATGCTTGTACCGGACCGGATACAATACCTAATAAGAAACGTAATACCCAGCCATAGGTGTAATTATCTATAGTACTCATCAATGCCGTAATAACCGCCATGGCAAGCAAACTCACCAAAATAGTGTAACGATAACCAATGCGATCCGCTAAGATACCACCCGGTAGAACCATGATAGCATAGCCCATATAAAAGGCAGATAAATAGGCCGTCCCCATTTGAGGCGTGAAATTCAATGCCTCGTTAACGATAGGCATTAAAGATGCCCAAGATAAGCGCATAACAAAGCTAATCAAAAATGTTAGCCACACGCTGACAAGAATTAAAATCTGAGTTCGTGAGAAACTAAGTCGATTCATACGAGCTCCTTTCTACAGAATAAAAACATATAAAGTAATCATACTATACATAGAAATAATTTTTCAAATACAAAATATGAAGGATAACATAAAAAAGAACCCTCTATCAATTAGATAAAGGGCTCTCTATAGTACTTATACAAGGCACGGGCTCCAATTGCCTTACCAAGTATATCAATAAATCAAAAGAAACGAGCAACAGTCAACAAATGACCCAAGCGGTGTATTCGCCATACCATAAGAGATGACCGATATCTACGGCAATCTCTTATGGTATGCCGATTTGGTCGTAGTGGAAGTAGTGGGCTTGTTGGCCGCTTTCTCCGTCTTCGTTGGTCCAGTTGCATTCCTGTGCCAAGGGGTCGTAGCTATCGTATTGTAAGTGTCGGTAACGACGGTATGGTCTTTGCGGTAGTCGAACGTCCATTCTTCACCTAGGTAGTTGCTGCTTTTGAGCACTTTGCCGTCGGTATCGTAACGGTCTTATTCGTAGCAAAACACCAGTCCGTCGGGCTGGCTGTGTTCGACCATGATGTGGTTTCCCCAAAGTTATGCAGTACCGTAGATAGAAAGATCCGTCCATTACTACGATAATAAGCCTCATAGCTAATTGTTAAACACCATATTTCTCTTAGAATTTTTTTTACATTATCAGGTAACTCCTCTAAATGGTGGGGTAGAGAATCTAAAATAATTTCTCTATTCTCATACCAGCCTGAAGCAATCATTTTCTTAAAAAAATCTGAGTGTATTTCGTATGGTTTTTTCATAAATACTTCTTATTATTTTACTGTAGTATTTTAGAATGAAATATTCAGCCTTATTGACGCCTGTTTGGAGTCATAGATGAACAAAAGGGAATTCCATGCCAATTCAGGGCCTTTAAATTCGAGTACTGGAGCACTTTTTAGTACACAATATGATTTTAAAGGAGGATATAAATTAAGAAAATTTTGAATAATTTTTGATTCTAAGATGTTTTTAGTTAAATAAAAATAGTCATTAAATAAGATATCAATTTCCTTTTTGTATATGTCGATAAATATTTTTCCTTCTTCTCCAAGGTAATAAATATTTTCTTGAAATAAATAAATACCTTCTTGTATATTTTTAAAATTTATTAATTTAGTTTTTTCTTTAATGTCTTTAATATCATTAAAGTTTAAGGAGAGATTATTGATGACAATGTTTTTTTGTTGTATAAATAATTTAATTTGATTCATATGTAATTTTACCTCCTGAAAGATCGAAGGTTGCCAGTACTTGTTAATTTCGGTTTATCCATATCTCGAATATAATATTGGGTTGCTCCCCCATCGCCATATTTTTTATTTGCTTTTGCTTTTGATTTTCCTACGCAAATATCTTCTTCTACTACAAATATATGTAATTGTTTTCTCATGTCACGTGCGGCAGTAGCATTTCCACTATGTCTCACCTGTACAGAATCGTTAAATGCTCTGGCATTTCCTCTTGCAGAACGTACAGCGTATCCTCGAACAAAATAATTCTCAGGGGCAGAAGCCATCTTTAATATCAAGTAATAAATTCAAAAATAGCTCTTGAAAATCATCTATTTCATTATTATTTAAATCAGTTTATATCAGGATACAAAAAACAAGCTGTTATGCGTTGTATATATTTATCTATACCATTTAGCACATCATATCTAGACCAAACATCTATTGCTATTCATATATTTGTGAGGTATTCAAAAGGCTTTTCAAATAGTACGAAGCATTTTACTTTCAGGATAAGCTTTGAGTTGGAATAGATCATTTGTTCTTATAGATGAGATTTTCAGGTTTTTTGTCGGGAGAAATAAGAAGTTTATCAAGGT